>CAYVEI010000362.1:0-3274 GCA_964450515.1 uncultured Terrimonas sp.
GTGAGTTTGAGATTATGATCGGGGCGTCGGCGGAGGACATCAGGCTAAAAGATACGATCAATATTACAAATCCTTAGGCAATGCAATTCCTAAAAAGGTATTACCGGTATTAAAACCGCAAAAACTTTTCAATACTAAAACAAAACAGAACAATGAATATGTTGTTCCCGGTGAATCATTTTTTTTTGTTGATGGGAATCCTTTCCGCGCTCTCTTTTAGCAATGCTCCAAAAGAGCCGGTAAAACAGCCCAACCTGCTTTTTATTTTTCCTGATCAATTTCGCGCCCAGGCAATGGGGTTTATGAGAGCGGACCCTGTAAGAACTCCGCATATCGACAAACTGGCCGAACAGGGTGTTGTGTTTATCAACGCGGTCAGCAACCGTCCGATATGCTCTCCCTACAGGGGAATGCTGATGACCGGGAAGTATTGCTTTTCAAATAATGTTTTGACAAACTGTAATACGAGCACCCGTAAGTTTCAAAATTTTTTACAGGAAGATGAAACCTGTTTTCCGGATGTTTTGAAGGCTAATGGATATTATTGCGGTTACATAGGAAAATGGCACCTTGATGCTCCGAAAGGACCAGATGCTGACGATTGGAACAATAGTATATGGGACGCCTACACACCGCCGGGGGAAAAAAGGCATGGCTTTGATTTCTGGCACGCTTACGGATGTTACAACGAACACCTTAATCCATATTATTGGGTAAATGAGTCACCTGTTGAAGACACTTTGTTCCCAAAGAAATGGTCACCGGAGCACGAAGCGGATGTGGCAATTAACTTTATCGGATCTAACACAGATAAGCTATGGGCTTTATTCATTTCGATGAATCCGCCCCACAGCCCGTATGATGCGGTTCCGGAAAAATATAAAAAATTATACAAAGATATCCCTGTTAAAAAGCTATTAAACAGGCCGAATGTCCCCGAGGGAGAACAAGGCGATGTTGCCCGGCAAAGTGTGGCCGATTATTTTGCTTGTGTAACAGGTGTAGACGAACAGATTGGACGGATTTTGCAAGCACTGAAAGCCAGCGGCCAAGCTGAAAATACCATAGTTGTGTTCACTTCGGATCATGGTGAAATGATGGGAAGTCACGGGCTCATGGCCAAAGTGGTTCCTTACGAAGAATCATTCCGTATTCCTTTAGTGATCCGTTGGCCTGAAAAATTAAAACCGGGAACAAGCGATTTGCAAATTAGTGTGCCGGATATGATGCCTTCCCTTCTTTCGCTCATCGGACTTGAGCAACAAATACCCCTTGGCGTTGAAGGACAGGATCTGTCGGGATACTTTTTCGGCAAAAAGGCCGGAGCCCCTGAGTTTACGCTTTATCTGCTTTCTAACCCATGGAATGCGCTGGGGGGAATGCGGGGGTTGAGGAATGATCGTTACACATTTGTAATGCAACGCAATAATGAAGGCAAAGAAACAGGGGCCTTACTATTCGATAACAAAGCCGATCCTTTTCAATTGAAGAATATAGCAGGTGAGCAACCGGCACTGGTTAATCAATTTAAAAAACAGGTTTTTGATAAAATAAGGACTATAAATGATCCATGGATCATTTATGGCAACTAAGGAGCGCACCCGCTTTTTGCATAAAAAGAATGTCATAGTTTTTGCCCAGCCAATACTTAAAGTATGAATAAAAGCAAATTACTTTTGTTGATAGGAGTGGCCATGTCCGCTTCCATTGCCTTTGGACAGGTTAAGTTGCTAAAACCGGACCGGCCAAATGTTCTTTTTATAGCTGTAGATGATCTTAGACCGGAACTCGGCTGCTACGGGAAAGCACATATAAAATCGCCTAATATTGACCGTCTGGCTATGTCAGGCGTTATTTTTAACAACGCCTTTGCCAATTATCCTGTTTGCGGTCCATCCAGGGCTTCCCTGTTAAGTGGTATATATCCAGGGCAAAAAAGGTTTATTAACTGGAATTGCTCGCAGGATAAGGATGTTCCGGGAATTGTAAGCCTGCCAATGTACTTTAGAAACAATAATTACCAAACAGTTTCTTTGGGCAAGATCTATAATAATTTTGAAGATGGAAAAGGGAGCTGGGTTAAAAACTGGCGTCCGCCCGTTACTAACTGGGATTATCAATCAAAAGAAAGTATCCGGGTTTTTGAAGAAAGAAATAAAGAGAGGTATAAAGACAAACATGTTCGCGATAATAATAACCTGCCTCAGAGAGGACCTGCTTATGAATATCCTGATATTCCTGATATCAGCTATGAGGATGGAAGAATTGCAAACCGCGCTGTCGAAGAATTACAAAACTTCAGCAATAGCGGGGAGCCTTTTTTCCTTGCCGTGGGATTCAAAAAACCTCACCTTCCATTTAATGCTCCAAAGAAATATTGGAACATGTATGATAAGAAGGATATTCAATTGCCTTCGAACTATTTTTTTCCAAAAAATGCTCCGGATGCCGCACGGCTTAACTGGGACGAGTTAAGATTTTTCGCTGGTATACCTTCTGCCGGGCCCTTGCCTGATACAACTGCCATTAATCTCATACATGGATATTACGCTTGTGTAAGTTATGTTGACGCCCAGATCGGGTTGGTTTTAGATGCCTTAGAAGGGCTTGGACTGGCAGAAAACACGATGGTAGTACTTTGGGGAGATCACGGATGGTTTCTTGGAGAACACGGATTCTGGACAAAGCAAAGCAACCTGGAAAAAGGTCCGCATGCACCATTGATCGTAAAAGTGCCCTGGAAAAACGGAGGATTAAAGACAAACGCATTGATTGAGTTTGTGGATATTTATCCAACACTTTGCGAACTGGCAGGATTAAATACACCGATTCACCTGCAGGGAAAGAGTTTTGCACCCCTTCTTGATAATCCGTTCAGTCCCTGGAAAGAATCCATTTTTTACAGGGCCGGCGCCGGGGAAACTATTTTGACAAAAACGCATGCTTATACCGAATGGATCGATAATAAAACGGGGCAACCTTATGCCCAGATGCTTTATGACCATCGTATTGATCCTGAGGAGAACATAAATGTGGTGGATAAACTCGAAAACCAAAAGCTGGTAGAAGAACTTCATGAAAAACTGAACAAGCATTTGAAAATACGTGATAATATCTCTATTCCATGAGCAGAAAGGCGGGCTCCACAATAGATGACAAAACCCCACTCCTTTATCTGATCTGATATTCAATATTGCTTAATAAAGTACCCAATAAATAACATGATATGAACAAGTATTGCACTGCATTTTTGATTTGCTTTTTTTTATTGCTT
>CAYVEI010000363.1:0-1172 GCA_964450515.1 uncultured Terrimonas sp.
CCGACTGGTATGAACCCGGCTTTAAAGCCGGCGGACCAATCCGTTCCTGCGTGAACTTTGCCGCGCACATGAAGGAAGGTTATGACCTTTTTATTTTCACCGGCGACAGGGACCTGGGGGATAGGCAGGCCTATCCGCAAATTGAAACCAACCGCTGGATAGAAAAAGATGGGGTTCAGGCCTTTTATGCCTCTCCCGGCGCGATGAACTGGGAAAACATTCTGGTGCAGGTACAAAACATAAAGCCAGACTATATTTACCTGAACAGTATGTATTCTAAGTATTTTACGGTATATCCTTTGCTCATGAAAAGCCTGGGTATGATAAAAGCCCAGGTAGTATTGTCGCCAAGAGGTATGCTCAAATCAACCGCTGTACAGTATAAGCCGGGCAAGAAGAAATTTTTTTTTCAACTGTTGAAGCTTTTCAGGATACCCGGCCGAATTGTTTTTCATGCCACAGACATTACGGAAGAAGCCGATATTAAAACCCTGTTTGGTAACGACATTACTACAAAGCAGATCAGCAATTTCCCACCGCAGCAAAAAGCTTTGCAGCCCATCCCTAAAGAATGCGGGACAGTGAAACTGATTTTTGTGGGTAGGGTACACCCCATAAAAAACCTGTCTTTTTTATTGCGTTGCCTGCAATCTGTTACCGGTAGTATACTGTTAACTATTGTTGCCACTATTGAAGATGAAGCGTACTGGCTGCAGTGCAGGGAAATAATAGAAAGTTTGCCTGAAACCATAACAGTTGAATTGCAGCAGGATGTTCCACACAACCAAGTTGAACAACTTATAAGTGATCACCATCTTTTTGTATTACCCACCCTCGGTGAAAATTTTGGACATGCCATTTTTGAAGCATTGAGTGCAGGCAGGCCGGTGCTCATCAGCGATCAAACGCCCTGGCGCAACCTGCAGGAGCAGCATGCCGGCTGGGATCTGCCCTTAAGCAATGAAAAGGAGTTTGTGCGCGTGCTGCAGGAAGTAGATGGTATGGATGATGCAGCTTTTCAGCAGTGGAGCACGGGGGCATGGCAGTATGCGAAGAACTTTACGGAAAGTTCGAACCTGGAGGAAAGGTATAAGGAGTTGTTTAGTTAACGGCCTTTCAAAGGCCCGTCCTTGCGAGGCGTAAACGAATGCCGGAATTGTGAGAAACTTTCC
>CAYVEI010000363.1:1272-3266 GCA_964450515.1 uncultured Terrimonas sp.
CGCCGAAGCAATCCCATTGAAGCGAAGCGGAGTAATAGGCCTGTTCATAGAAATCATCATCCGTTTTCAAATTAGGGGATTGCTTCGTCAGATAGTATTTGGGATAAATATTATTCATCCGGTTGCTTCCTTGCAATGACGTGAGGGAACAAGCCTCGCAATAACGTTAAAGACGGAACGACGTTATGCATTACCTTTGCACCGTTTTTAGTAATACCTTCTAAAAGAAGAAATGTCCGGGCCTCGCAACAATAAAATTATTTCAGTAAATGTATATTCTGGGGATTAATGCTTACCATGCCGATTCATCATCAGCCATTTTTAAAGATGGAGAAATGATAGCGGCTACGGAAGAGGAACGTTTTACAAGAGTAAAACATTGGGCCGGATTTCCTGTGCAGGCAATCAAATTTTGTCTTGGCGAAGCAGGCATTGCACTAAATGACGTGGATTATATTACCATTGGCAGGGATACCAGAGCCAAACTTATGAATAAAGTGGGCTACCTTCTTTCCAACCCTTCGCTGATCGCCGGCGCCTTTAGCCGATATAAAAATGCACAACAGGTTTCCAGCTTAGAAGATGAATTTGCCAAAATTGATCCTTCCGCTAACTACAGCAGCCTTAAGCATAAGATCAAAAATATTGAACACCATCGCAGTCACCTGGCTTCGGCATTTTTTGCTTCCCCATTCGAAGATGCGGCCCTCCTTTCCATAGACGGTTCGGGTGATTTTACTACCACCATGATTGGCATAGGCCGGGGAAATAAAATTGAAGTTTTAGATAGCGTTGATTTCCCGGTTTCCTGCGGGTTGTTTTATACAGCCTTTACCCAATTCCTGGGCTTCCCGCATTACGGCGATGAATATAAAGTGATGGGATTGGCTCCATACGGAGAAGCCCGGTACACAGATAAAGTAAAAAAAGTGCTCCGCTTTTTACCCAATGGCTTATATACCTGGAACCAGCAATATTTTGTGCCACCTACCAAAGCTGGGTTTAAGTACGAAAATAACATGCCCTATGTGGGCAATTTATTTTCTGAGAAACTTGTTGAGGAATTTGGTACACCCCGGAAGAAAGACGAAGAACTCACACAATATCATAAAGATATTGCCACTTCGGTGCAACGGGTTACGGAAGAACTGATCTTTTATATCCTTAAAAAACTGAAAGAGCGTACGGGAATGAAGAATATATGCATTGCCGGAGGGGTTGCTCAAAATTCGGTTGCCAATGGCAAAGTAGCGGAAGCCACCGGCTTTGAAAAAGTATATATCCCTTCTGCCGGACATGATGCAGGCATTTCCATGGGCTCGGCTTTATATCTCTATAATCATGTATTAAACCAACCAAGAGCAAAACCCGTGTGGTCTGCCTATACCGGCAGCAAATTCTCTAATGAAGAAATTGAAAGCTTTCTTCAATCAAGAGGTATTGCATATAGACGATTACCCGATGATCAATTGTTTGATATTGTTACGGAAAAGCTGATAGAACCCGGCGTGGTAGGTTGGTTTAACGGAAGAGCCGAGTTTGGCCCAAGAGCACTGGGAGCGCGGTCAATTATAGCCGACCCCAGGAATGCCAGAGCGAAAGATCTGTTGAACCTGAAAATCAAAAGACGGGAAAGCTTTCGTCCGTTCGCGCCTTCTATTCTGAAAGAATATACCGGCGAATATTTTACAAAAGAAGATGAAGTGCCTTTTATGGAAAAGGTATTTCCCATAAAAAAAGAAAAGCAGGCGGAAATACCCGCGGTAACGCATGTAGATGGCACAGGCAGGTTACAGACAGTAGACAAAAATATTTCTCCCCGTTATTATGGGCTGATAGAGGCTTTCAGAAAAAAAACCGGCGTTCCCATTTTGCTGAATACATCTTTTAATGAAAATGAACCCATCGTTAATACGCCTGCGGAAGCATTGGATTGCTTTTTAAGAACACAAATGGATATGCTGGTGCTGGAAAATTGCGTGATAGAAAGAAAA
>CAYVEI010000364.1:0-3263 GCA_964450515.1 uncultured Terrimonas sp.
CTCCAGCTTATTGTTTTTCCTGTTCACATCCGCCATGCGCCAGGTAGGGTCTATTTCGATAGACTGCACGTTCATTAAACGCTGATCCACTTCCAGCACATAGGTAGGATGCGTCCACTTCCAGGGATCGCGTACAAGCCGGGAAATGCTGTCTTCTGCCGGTTTTGCTCCAAACATGCTGAACTGCGGTATATACACAGTTGCTTTGGAACCGTCTTTGTACTGTAATAGCACATCTACAGGCATAGGCATCTGCCCT
Organism: uncultured Terrimonas sp.; assembly: GCA_964450515.1. GTDB lineage: Bacteria > Bacteroidota > Bacteroidia > Chitinophagales > Chitinophagaceae > Agriterribacter. The sequence continues at coordinate 260 of CAYVEI010000364.1, forward strand.
ATCATACGCAGGCGTACTTTTGTTTTACCGCCCTGCTCCCACAAGCTGTCTATACTATAATCAATGGTTTTAGTGGTGTTTACCCAATATTCCTTGTACCAGTCTAACTGTATGCCACTCACCTTTTCGGCTACACGAATGAAGTCATTGGCGTTGGGATGCTTAAACCGCCATTGCTTATAATATTCCAGTAAAGTTTTGTCTCTTAACGAGTCGCTGATAATATACCCTAACTGTGCCAGGAATACGGCTCCTTTTGAATATGCGGCCCTGGCATAGGCGAAATTGGTATTAAAATGGTCGGCATGCGTGGTTAAAGGTTCCTCAAGCCCGCTTTTCACCAGGCTAAAGTAGCCGGCATAGCTGTCGGCATGATACAAGGGAAGTTCTTCATTGCCGCTGTTGCGCGGACCGGTGGATATTTCGTTACTGAAAGTAGGATTACCTTTTTGCTGCCGGTAATATTCAGATACCAGGTCTTCCGCATAGGTAACAAACCCTTCATCTATCCATGCATACAGCGACTCATTGGTAGCCAGCATCATTTGGTACCAACTGTGCAGCAGCTCATGAAATGCAGTGCCCAGCCCCGGGCCGCTCACTAAAGTTGCCATAGGATATTCCATCCCCCCATCACCTCCATGTATAAACGAATATTGATCATAGGGGTATGCTCCAAAATGTTTTTCAATAAAGGGAAATACCGTTACCGCAGCGTCGGCTACTTCTTTCCACGCCTTGTCACCGGCGGCATCATTAGGCTTGTTTTTATATAATACGTGAATAGTGGGGCCGTTTGTAATGTTGCGTGTTAAATGCGTAAACTGCGGATCGGCCGCCCAAACAAAATCGTGCACATTAGGCGCGGTAAACCGCCAGGTTAAGGTATTGCCCTGCGGACGAACCACTTTTGTTCCTTTTTTTTCATAGCCATATCCTACCTGGTTCGCGTTTTGCAAATAACCGGTGCCACCAATAATATAATTTTTATCGAGGGTAATATTTACTTCATAATCGCCCCATACGCCGTAAAATTCACGCGCTACATAAGGCGTGGGATGCCAGCCTTCCTCATCGTATTCGCATAGTTTGGGATACCACTGGCTCATAGAATAACGCACTCCGGTATTAGGGTTATCTCTTCCCGCCCGCCGGATCTGCAGCGGCACCTGTGCTTCAAAATCCATGTCAAATACCACTCTGGATTTAGGGAGTATGGGTTTACTTAACTGTACTTCCAGGATGGTTTCATACACTTTATATTGCTGCGTTACGCCATTCATTTTAAGCGATACTATTTTCTGATACCCTATTTCATCCGGCTTCAGGTGCTCAATGCGGTCTCTCACGCGGCTGTCCCAATCCTTAACAACCTGGTTACCGGAAGTACGAAATTCAATATTGCCCAGCTCGCGGCTGCGCATATCCATCATGCTGTTAGGCTGAAACGCATTCCAGTATAAATGATAAAACACCTTATGCAAAGTATCGGGTGAATTATTCCAGTACGCTAACTTTTGCTTTCCTTTCAACCGGTTGGTTTGCACGTTCATATCAATATCCATCACATACTTTACTTTCTGCTGCCAGCGGTCCGGCTGGGCAACAGCAATAGTATAACCACCAGTTAAAAACACTACAACTAAAAACATCCTGTTCATCCCGGAATAATATTTTATGATTTCAATAGCGTCAAAGATAATAAGGCCGGTAATATATAACCCGCATTATAAAAGTTAAAAGGCGAAGGCAAAGAGGGACATTCCTCTCACCCTTCACCTCTTACTATCTTACGGTCTTACGGTCTTACGGTCTTCCCTATAAAGTAAGATTATCCTTCAGCAGCTTTCCCTTTTCATTAAAAAGCAGGTTCTTTTGCTGGATATCCGATTTAGCCACGCGTACCCTGTATTGCTTTACATCGTCCGGCAGTTCAATTTCATATACCAACTTTACTTCCCATTCCGAATATTTACTCTTTTCAAATCCGTCGTTTACCATGCCGGGTAAGTCACTTATTTCCAATTGCATTTCCGTGCTTTGCCATTTCCCTTTTTTATTGAATTTTGCTTCATATTTTTCGCCATGCTGCTCAAAGCTGGCAATAAATGAACTAAGGTTGTCTTTCCATTCCACGTTTTTAGCGTCATCATATTTTTCTGAAAAAGCATTGGTTACTTCTGCGGGTATTTTCCTGATCTGGGCATTAACAATTTGAGCGAAACTTACAGCACTTAGCAGCACTGTAAAAAAAAATATTTTTTTCATGATGTTAATTTTTTAAATAATAGATGCAATTTCATGCCATGAGGCTTAATAAACATATTGTGACTGGTAAAAAAAACTTAAATATAAGTTTATGGTTTACCTGGGTTGCCTCTCAGTTTCCCATTTTTAAATAATAAATATTCTTTTTACTTTTTCTCCTGAAAGAAAAAGTAACAAAAAATTCAGGTACGGATGAGGATACAGCACATCCGTGCACACGCCTTGATTTAGCTATGTCACTCCTGTAGCTTCAGCTATTTATCCCTGGCCCTATTTCTACATCTCCAAATTTTCACATTTCCATATTCCACACTTCCACATTTTCACATTCTTATCATCCCTTACCACTTACTACCACCACGATCTCTCCTTTAACGGCTTTTGCTTTAAAATAATCGCATACTTCACGCAGGCTGCCTCTTTTATTTTCTTCAAACATTTTAGTAAGCTCACGACTTACACTGCATTGCCGCTCTTCACCAAAATACACAATACACTCTTCCAGCGTTTTCACCAAACGCATAGGAGACTCATAAAAAACAATGGTGCGTTCTTCTCCGGCCAGTTTTTTAAACAAGGTTTGCCTTCCCTTTTTCAATGGCAAAAATCCTTCAAAGCAAAACCGGTTAATGGGCAGCCCGCTGTTTACCAATGCAGGCACAAATGCCGTAGCGCCGGGCAGGCATTCTACCCTGATATTGTTTTTCACACATTCCCTTACCAGTAAAAACGCGGG
>CAYVEI010000365.1:0-3263 GCA_964450515.1 uncultured Terrimonas sp.
TTTCCGTTCACTGTTACTTTATAGCTATCCGGCATATTACCATAAAAGCCCATCATACCGCCACCGCCCATGGCTGCCATATCTTTCATACGGCGCATAAATTCATCCATCGTTACCGTCACCGGCATTTCTTCTGTAGCCAATGCTTCTACTGCTACATTCATTGTAGGTTTATTGATGGCTTTGTCAAAGGCGAGCTTTACATTTTCTTTTTGCTCATCACTCAGCGCCAGCATAGGCGCATCATCCTTCGCTATCAACTTGTCTATCGTATCCGCATCTACCCTTTTTACCTGTGTTTTTTCAAGCTTCTGTTCTAAATGACTAATGAAATGATTATCCAGCGGACCATCCATCAATAGTACATCATAGTTGCGGGCAGTGGCTGATTGTATAAAACCGTCTTGCTTAGCCGTATCCGTTGTGTACAGGTATATCAGGTTGCCGTCCTTATCCGTTTGGAAAGGTTCTGTTTTAATTTTGTATTCATCCAGCGTACTTAGCTCTTTGTTGGTATTCGTCAATAGCGCAAAGTCTTTGGCTTTGTCGTAAAATTTTTCATCGGTAATCATACCATATTTTACAAACAGGCCAATATCCGGCCATTTCTCTTCATAGCTTTTGCGCTCCTTCTTAAACAACTCGCTCAGCTTATCTGCTACTTTCTTGGTGATATAAGTATTGATCTTTTTTACATTACTATCTGCCTGTAAAAAACTACGGGATACATTCAAAGGAATATCCGGTGAGTCAATAACACCGTGTAACAGCATTAAAAACTCCGGTACAATATCTTTTACTTCATCTGTAATAAATACCTGGCGAGAGAATAATTTGATCTTATTGGGCTTCAATTCCAATTCCTTTTTCACTTTGGGAAAATATAATACACCCGTAAGGTTAAAAGGATAATCCACATTGAGGTGTATCCAGAACAATGGATCTTCCGAAAAAGGATATAATTCTTTATAAAAACTCAGGTAATCTTCATCCTTCAATTCAGAAGGAGACTTGATCCAGATGGGATTGGTGTTGTTGATGATATTATCAACTTCAACACTCTTGTATTGCGGCTTACCGTCTTTGTCTTCACCATCGGGTACCGAGTTTGTTTTTGTTCCAAATTTGATAGGTACGGGTAAAAACGGGCAATACTTACTCAGTATATCCTGTAATTTATTTTTTTGTAAAAACTCTTCCGAGTCGCTATTGATATAAAGAATAATATCCGTGCCCCGTTGGGTACGGTTGCCTTCACTTAGTTCAAATTCTGTACTGCCATCACATATCCAGCGAGCCGGTGTAGCTCCTTCCTGATAGGAAAGTGTTTGTATCTCTACTTTTTCTGCTACCATAAAGGCAGAGTAAAAACCTAATCCAAACTTTCCGATCAATTCATTCGCATCTTTGGCATCTTTAAATTTCTCTACAAACTCCGTAGCGCCGGAAAAAGCTATCTGGTTGATGTATTTCTTTATTTCTTCCGCCGTCATGCCCAGCCCATTGTCGCTAATGGTAATGGTTTTAGCCGCCTCGTCCAGCTTCACTTCTACTTTGAGGTCGCCCAACTCGCCACTGTACTGCCCCAGCGAGGATAATCGTTTTATTTTTTGCGTAGCATCTACGGCATTCGATACCAATTCTCTGAGAAAAATCTCGTGGTCGGAGTAGAGAAATTTCTTGATAATCGGAAAAATGTTTTCCGTGTGTATGGAAATAGTGCCTTTTTCCTGCATAGTAGTCATATTTTAAGCTATTTAAATCGGGCAATAACTACAAGCTACGTTCCAAAGACAGTTATTGGGACAAACTGACAGGGTGCAGTAGTTGCCTCATTGGAGGCTGTCAGCTTTATTGCTGACAAAGGATACCAATCTTGTAAAAGGAGATTACTCTTCTGTTGTTTTTTCTGCAGCCAATTGATCTCTTTCTGCCGAAACAATATTGAGCATACTTTCCAGCTCACTTACACGGCGTAGCTGGTTTTCCAGTTTTTTGTTGGCATCAGAAACTATCTGTAAGTCGCGGTTGATCTCTTCGAGATAGGTCACTCTTTTTTGTAATTGCTGCCGCTGGAAGCTGGTATCTCTATACTTTTCTTCCAGTTCGCGAATAAGGGAGTGTAGTTGGTGGTTTTCTGTTGCTAGTGAATCGGCTTTAGTTTTATGCTCGTTACGATCCCGCACCGCTTTTAAATGCTCTTCCCGTAAGTCATCCAGCTCCAGGCTTACCATTTTAGAGGCAGTAAGCTGCGCTTCCATTTTCTGAATTTTTTCCTGTAGCACACCAAATTCACTATACGCATTATCCAACATGGAGCTCATCTCTTTGGTAAGATGTTCCTTTTGCCGGATAGTATTGATTTCTTGTTCTTTCTCCTGCAAGGTTTCCCGTAAGTCATCCAACTCGGAGGCTAATCTTTCTTTATCATGTAAAATTTCCCGCTCCTTTTCTTCCTTCTCTTTTATTACGTCAATATTTCCCAGCAGTGCATTTATTTTTTGATTATGTTCCAGCAAGCTTCTTTGCGCTTGTTGTAATTGATCAAGGTAATCGGGTTTGTTGTTGGCCACAGCCGGTGTAGCGTTATGCGCTACAGCTTTCTTCATTTCTGCTAATTCTTTTCTCAGCATTGCATTTAATTGCTCCAGCTCTTCTACTTCGCCATTATCTATAGTAGTTGCTGTGCTTTTTGCCAGGCTCAACTCTTGTTTCAATTGTTCATTGGCTCTACGCAGTTCCTGTATAGAAGATTCGTAGGAAGCTATATGTAGTTCGCTATTCTTTACCTGCTCCGCTTCTCTTCTTAGTTGCAAGTTATCTTTTCGCAGTTCTTCCAGTTCTACCAATTCTTCTGAATAATCCGTGCTATCATCTTGAAATTCATCCAATCGCTGTTTTAAAACAGAAATCTCTTTATCCTTTACCTCTATATCATTAAAATATCTGTGCTTCCACTCATCCTGTTCCATTGCGGAGCTTTTTTGCATTTCCATTTCCATAGCCTGCAGGCCGCGACGGCTTGCAATAAAAAAATGAATAGTAATACCCAGAATAATAGCTCCGAAAATAAGTAAGATTATTTCCAACAGGGAAAGGGAAAGACTTGCGTCCAGCATAATGAATAGAATAGTATTTGAAAAACTGATTTACAATCAACTATCAAAAGGATGCAGGATTGGCTGTTTTCACAAGATGCGGAAGGGTACTGCAAGATAATTCCTATAATCAAGAAATGAAATAGTTTGCCAAAAAATGAAGCT
>CAYVEI010000366.1:0-3244 GCA_964450515.1 uncultured Terrimonas sp.
GCTGTTTTGCTGCCCCATATCCTGTCCTTCAGCCCGTTTATTCCAAAAGTGCCCATTACAATAAGATCAACGGCCTTTTCTTCGCTTAGTTCCAATATATGCTCGTCTACTTCGCCTTCCCTCAGAAAAGTTCGTATTTCCAGCAGCTCCGTTTCTGCAATGCTGGCCTTTACCTGGTCTAATTTAGCCTGGGCTTCTTCCAAAACAGCGCTGTATCTTTCCTGAATGAGATCTGCGCGTTCACCATATAAGCTGTCTGTTCTGTCTACCACATGAAGCAGATTAATTTCAACCGGGCAAAATTTAGCCGTTTGTACTGCAAAATTCAAAGCATTAACCGCACAGGAAGAAAAGTCTGTTGGTACAAGTATTTTTTTCATTATTGTGATTTTTAACTCAAAAAAGCGCTGCCACACACTTAAAGCAGCGCTTTGGGTGCTGAAACAAAACCAAACGCTTATTTTACTATGATCTGTTTTTTTATAGTATTCCTTTTAAGCTTGTCTTTCCTGGGAAGAGAAAGGTTCAATACCAAATTAAGCTAAAGAAAGGTCTTTAACAAAGACTTTAATCAGCACAGGAGATGAGAAAAATCAATACCAGGGGTTAGAGGGTTAATTCGGATGCATATTCAAACAGGCAATATTACCTGTTCGTTCATGAAAGACAGCGGCTTTGCGGTAATATACCGAACTGCGGAAAATGCTTACTGCGTTTTTGTTTCTTGCAACGCTTCTTTTGCCTGTTTTTTTTCAAGCTTTCTGAAATAGCCGCGAACTAAGAAACTATGTTTCATTCCTTCCATCACTTCGTTAAAGTTTTGGGTACTTTTCTGAATATTGTCCAGGCTCACATTAATGGATTTAACTATGGCGGAATCCTTAAGCAAAGCGTTAACGGCGCCTTTCCCGTCATTAATATCATGCTTAAGTCCATTGGTAACTATGGAAAGCTCTTTTGCCAGTGTATCTGCCTGGCCGGCAACCTGTTTGATCCGTACTATGGCTTCGTTCAGGTTTGCCGCAAAAGAAGTATCCGTTAATATAGCGCCCAGCGATCCCTTTCCGCTTTTTACATCCAGCACCAGTCCGTCCAAATCATTCACCATCGTATTTGCCTTAGCGGTAGCCGACCTTATATTTGCCATTGAGGCGCTTAAATTCCGCTGCAGCGAGCTGTCGTTTAATAAAGCCCATAAAGCAGCGCTGCTGTTTATCCGCAACAAAGTGCTTTTGAGCTCGGCGGCAACTACAGCAAGATCATTGTTTGTTCCGGAAAGCGTGTTTACCATGTTATCCAGGTCAGGCGAAGATTGTGTTGCCAGAACATCGCCCGGAGCAATAAGATCTGCATCCCCCGGTACCGGCACAATGTTGAGTACTTTATTTCCCATTAATCCATCTGTTGCAATCGTAACGCTTGCATTTTTACGGATATACTGTTTCATTTTATTCTCAATGAGCAGCTCTACTTCAACCCGTCCGTCTTCCAGGATATAAACCTTCTTTACCGTACCCACCTGTATGCCGGCATATCTTACATTGTTCCCCGGCGTTAATCCCTGCACATTCCTGAAACGGGCTTTTACCGCAAACGTAGAACCAAAGAGGTTCCTGTTTTTGCCTATCATGTATAAAAGCAAAATCAGAAAAGCCAGTGCGGCCAATACAAAGGCGCCCAGCTTGATATTTGAAAATGATTTTTTTGCCATAACAGTTTATTCAAAAAATGCTTTTATCGCAGGATCTTCCGATTGTACCAGTTCAGCGTATGTGCCTTCCCTGTAGTTCCGTCCGTCTATCAGCATAATCACCCTGTCTGCCACCATGCGCACGCAATCCATATCATGAGAAATGATCAGGGAAGCCGCATGATATTTTTGCTGTACTTCTTTGATCAGATCAATGATCTCCCTGCTGGTAATAGGGTCCAGCCCGGTAGTGGGTTCGTCGTACAGGATAATAGACGGCTTTAGTATCAATGTTCTGGCCAACGCTATCCTCTTACGCATACCTCCCGACAATTCCGCCGGCATCATATCAATGGTATGTGCCAGCTTAACATCCTCCAATGCGCTCCTTACCAGTTGATCCACATCTTCGTGCGTTACCGTAATGGAATGCCGCCTCAGCGGAAATTCCAGGTTCTCCCTTACCGTCATTGAATCGTATAAGGCATTGCTCTGGAAAAGAAAGCCGATCTTCATCCTGATCGCGTCTAATGCTTCATCGTTCAGCTCCGGAATGTTTTCACCCAGCACCTCAATAGCGCCGCTGTCGGGCTTCAGCAAACCAATAATACATTTGATCAGCACCGATTTACCGGAGCCCGATTTGCCTAATACCACCACATTTTCACCACTGTGCAGGCTAACGCTAAAGTTAATAAGCACTTTATGGCTGCCAAATGACTTGTACAAATTGCGAACTGCTATTACGGCTTCACCCTGCCCGGTGTGCTGTGCCAAACGCTCTTTATTTTCCGTTATATGCATATCCTTTTAATTCATTCCAAGTACGCCGCTTACCTGTACTGCAATAAGATCAATGATAAATATCAGCACAGACGACAGCACTACAGCCGAATTGGCCGATTGCCCCACACCCTCTGTTCCCTTTTTGGAATAATATCCTTTATAGCAGCCTACTATTCCTACGGCAAAGCCAAAGAAAAAAGATTTCACAAAAGCAGGGAGCACATCACCAAAGGAAAGATTCCTGAATACTTTTGTCCAGAAAAGCTCAGGGCTGGTAACCCCGCTCATATTTACCCCCAGGTAAGTTCCGTATAATGCTACCGCATCGCCCAGTATAACGAGCAGGGGCAGCATAAAAGTAGCGGCTAATACCCTTGTTACCACCAGGTATTTAAAAGGATTGGTACCCGATACTTCCATAGCATCTATTTGTTCGGTTACTTTCATAGAGCCCAGCTCCGCACCAATGCTGCTGCCAATTTTGCCTGCAAAAATAAGAGCGGTAATAACCGGGCCAATTTCACGAACAATAGCAATGCCTACCATAGCCGGCAACTGCGACTCCACGCCATAATCTATCAAAAAGGGGCGTATCTGCATCGTTAACACCAGTCCCATAATAAAGGTAGTGAGCATCACCAGCGGCAGGGATTTATAGCCTATGATATAGCACTGCTTCAGAAACTCGGTTGTTTCATACCGGGGTTTGAACCATTGAGAAAATAACCTGCCGGTAAAACGGGCTATCTCCCCCGTTTCTTCAAAAAA
>CAYVEI010000367.1:0-3244 GCA_964450515.1 uncultured Terrimonas sp.
TTGGTACATAAGAAAGAAAATTTTACTTTAACAGGAAAATCTATCGCTATGTATCTATTACACAAAAAGAAACTTTTGGCGGGCATATCCTTAATTGGTATTCTTTTGATAGGCGTTGCCGCTACAACCGTTCAGGACAAAAAGCCTAAACCCAACCTGAAAGTGCTTCCCAAAGACATCAGCCACGAAGAACTGGAGAAGATCATGAAAGGGTTTAATGTTTCATTAGGCGTTAAATGCAACCATTGCCACGCGCCTTCCAAAACAGATGCAAAGAAGCTCGACTTTTCCAGCGATGATAAACCCGAGAAAAATGTTGCGCGCGATATGATGCGTATGACCGCCAAGATCAATAAAAAATACTTCAACTACGGGGGAGAAGGTCATGCAGCGGCATTAACCTGCATTACCTGCCATAACGGTAAAACACACCCCGAAAGTAAAATAACCCTGCCTGCGCCACCGCCAGAACGTTAGTTGAATAATCATTACAGGCATTTACAGCATAGCAATAATGGGTATACAACAATGCAGGTATACCCGTTATTGCATGATCTTCCATACCATTTCCTTCATCAGCGAAGCATCTTCTGTTCCCGCATCATGTACGCCAACGCTCCTGAGATTGTACTCATGCAGCAATAACAACGCCTGCTCAATGCCTGCATAACCATAATTTTTGGCCGTAAGCATATAGTCTTTAATGAAATAAGGCGCAATGCCGGTAGCCGCAGCCGCCGTTTTTTCATCCTGCGATGGCACACCGAACAGCAGGTATACCTTACTGAAAAAACTGTAGAGGGCAGGCAGTATCATTTGTATGGGAGCGGCTTTGGGGTTGGATCCAAAATACTGAATGATCCGGATGGCCTTTGCCGCGTCTTTGCGCTGTAGCGCCTCCTGTAATTCAAAAACGTTATACTCTTTGCTTACACCCACATACTGTTCAATATCTTCCTCGGTAATAGATTTACGGCTGCCCAGGTTGAGCAGCAATTTATTTACCTCGTTATTAATGCGGCTCATATCGTTACCAATATGTTCTACCAGCAGCATTACCGCCTTGCGTGAAATAGTAAATCCTTTTTTCTGTACCTGTTCACTGGCCCATTCGGGCAATTGATTTTCGTAGAGTTTTTTAGTGCTCAGCACTACCGCATGCTGCTTTAACAGCCTTGATAATTTACTTCGGCCATCCAGCTTCTTTTCTTTATGCGCTACCACCAGCACCGTAGATGACAATGGATTTTCAATATAGCCTTCTAACTTATCTATATCCCGCATTTGCTGGGCTTCTTTTAATATCACCACCTGCTTATCCGAAAACATAGGGTATCGCCGGCAGGCATTAATAAGGTCGGCCCAGTTGGCATCCCTGCCGTAAAATACAGAAAGATTAAACCCTGCTTCGGCTTCAGACAGGATATGATGTTCGGCATATTCAACCAACTGGTCAATATAAAAGCTCTCTTCTCCCTCTAACCAGTATACCGGACCAAACTTTTTTTGTTTCCAGCCTGTAATAATTTTTTCAACGCCCATGGTAATAAGTTAAATAAGCCGCCGGACCAGCCGGAAGCGCCTAAGGATATTTATTCTACGATCATTATGTTTTCTTTCTCCAGGTAAGGCAGATGTTTAAAGCGCAGTATAATATTGGCAACGGTTACCACATCTTTCTGGCAATAGGTTACAATACGCGGCAGGTTCTTTTCTTCATAATATACATCTTTTACCATACTGCCGTCAATATCATCCTTGGGCGTAGCGATACCCAACACAGCGGCAAGCAGCTTTAACGATACATAGTTTTTATAATCACCGAATTTCCATAGTTCCATGGTATCGGCCATATTGGTTTCCCAGGGCTTTTTACCGCTCAACTGCAGGCATTCGGGAAGCGGTATGTTCAGTATCAGCATCCGCCGGCAGATATACGGAATGTCAAATTCTTTAAGATTATGCCCGGCAATGGCAAAATTGCCTCTTTTATTGCGAAAAGTGTTTAGCAGATCCACAAAATCGTGCAGTACCGCCGCCTCATCATCCCCGCTAAAAGACTTCAGCTTAAAACATAAATTACCATTTGTATCGTTATAAAAGAATCCCGTGGAAATACAAATTATTTTACCAAATTCAGCCAGGATACCCGCCTTTTGAAGGTAAAATTCACCAGGCAAAATATTTTCTGGCATGGTTTTGGAAATCTTGTCCTGCCAGAGCTCCTTCCATTTTTCTGGTAACAGTTGAAAATCAGGAGTTCCGGGAACCGTTTCTATATCAATAACCAGTAAATTTGTTAAGTTTATCTGATGTATCATATCTCTAAATTTGTTTAAAATCAAAAAAAATAAACCATTATGAGCGCTTCAAACTATCCCTCAGCTTCAAGCCAGTCGCAACCGCCTAAAAAAGACAACCGCGGCATAATATACGGCGTATTAATCGCCGCTTTATTAGGAACCTGGGGCTACATTATTTATGATAAAAGTAAAACCAAGGAAGTAATTCAACAAAAGGATGTTCAATATGCTTCTTTAGACTCGGTAAGAAACCAGCTTTTAACAGATTACCAGGCTGCTGAGATCCGCTTAGATAAGATGACTTCCGAAAATACAAAGCTCGACAGCTTAGTTAAAACACGCGACAAGGATGTAGCCAGTATGAGAAGCAGGATCAAAACGCTGATCAACAAACAAAACGCGAGCGCGGCCGACCTCTCTGAAGCACGTAAGCTGATCAACCAGTTAAACGGAAAAATTGAAGAGTATGTATTAGAGATCGAAAGACTGCAGGGCGAAAACCAGCAGTTAACGGCCGACAAAGAACAACTGACTACTGAAAAACAACAGTTAACCGATACACTGAATACCGCGTTAACTGAAAATAAAGACCTGAGCAGCAAGGTTGATGTGGGCTCTACATTAAACGCTACCAATTTCCATCTGGCGGCTATTAACGAAAAGAAAAGCGGTAAAGAGTCTGAAACCTCCAAAGCTAAAAAAGCCGATAAGTTCAGGGTTTCTTTTGATGTGGAAAACCGCCTGACGCTTACAGGAACCAAAGATCTTTATATTATTGTTTCCAACCCCGAAGGGCAGGTAGTTAAAGAAGACGGACTGGGATCGGGCTCTGTTAACACAAGAGAAGACGGCGATAAAGAATTTACCAATAAAGTGTCTATTGATTACGAACAGGGCAAACGCAAAAACGTAAGCTTTGATCTGAAGCAAACCGACAAATA
>CAYVEI010000368.1:0-3238 GCA_964450515.1 uncultured Terrimonas sp.
CTTTAGAAAATATTTCGAGGAAGACAGCCGCAACCCGCGCTATTTTCATTCTATAAGAGGTGTGGGGTATAAGTTTACGAATTGAAATGCTATTTCTTTCAAACAACATAACCACATCGCGCAGGGTTAGTCTCATTCGTATACAACCTTTGTTTTTTCCGTTACTTTTTGTGGAAAAAGTAGCCAAAAGCCACCCGAAAACCCAGCCTGCCGGCTGGCAGGGATTACTGCCCGTTTTCGGGAAGGAGCCTTGATATAGCTTTTGTGGTACTGTGATCTCAGCTTCATTTCCCTGCTGCTTTCTCATTTTCAACACTCCGCATTAAAGCTATTTTATTGTGTCGTGACGGGGTTTTCATGTAGAGCCATGCGGGTGGCTATGAAACCCCGGCACTGAAATGGAATATTTTTTTAAACAACTTAATCGCACTGGCTTCTGCTCCATACTCTTAGTCATTACTGTGACATTTGCCTTTAAGCATTTTAATTGCTGTTTTCAGCGTTTCAATAGCCTTTGTTTTATCTCCGGCATGCCAATAACATTCTCCCATTTTATAATAACGCTTAGGCATGTTAACAAGTTCCGGATAAATTATATTGTCAATTTCAGCCTGGTAGGCTTCAGCGCCTAACCGATACATTTCTGCTGAAAGATCTAATTTGTCCGAATACAATGTGATAGCTCCGCTAATGATATCATAGACCGGCTCCTCATAGGTGGGTGTTACTATTGCCATTACCATAAACAGTATGAGTCATATATTTATTTATAAAATGTTGGAAATTTATATAGCCCATAGTTTCATCTAGTTATCTGGGGGGAACAGAAGTAAAGCAATATCGAATACCTGCTTATACAGTGTCATCTTTTTTAATAGTGCAAGAGAAGTTTCTTTTATGTTATCGCGGTACCAATAGTTATCAACGCAGTAAAACTCACCATCGTTTTCGCTGATTTTAATAATCTTATCTGCCGTGCAATACAAAGTTGTTTTTGACTGGCTGGAATCAAAAGCCAATTCTATCTTTATAATTCTGTTATCTGAAATATGGATGAAAACAGATCCATTATATTTTTTAGCCAAAGAATCTCCACCTGTAATTGCCATTTTCCTTATATCAATTTGGTCATTTTCAGCAATTATTGAGTCAATGCCTGCTTTTTGTTTATTAAAAAAGAATAAAGTATCGTTCTGGCTGTAACCAGATATAACAGTGAGAAGACAAAAAATAATTGGATTGATCCTAAACATAACTAATAAAAGGTTTTTGCAAAAACACTTATCACTATAAATATTAATTAATTCAAGTTGCTATTTAATCAGTGAGTTTATTGAAGGTAAAGGCCAGCATAAACATCACTATTTTGAGCAGGAACCCCTTAAAGGTGACCACATGTATTTTTCTCACTGAAGGACGTTTCTATTCCCTTTCTCATTTGTTCTTTAATAAACCTGATCCAGGGAGTATCTGCTCTTTTGGAGTTACTCCTTCGCTGGATCATTAATTCGATCATATCAGATTCTCTGAGATCATCTTCAATCTGGCAATCCGTATAAGCTGAATCATCATATATCTTACTCTCTGCAGCCACCGCTAACGGTAATTTCTTCAAAGCCTGCACATCACTTTCACAGACTGGTACAAAACCAACCTCAACCGGAATGCCTGTTGAGGTTACTAATACCTGAACTTTAACACCATAGAAATACCTGCGCATACTACTCTGTTTGTCTCTCCATTGTTTACCTTTCAGCAGCTTGCACCTGCTTATGCGGATATTGTCGCACACTGCTACAGGAAAAGAATCTATCACATACTCTGATGCGCCAGTCATACTTTTCAAGCAATGTCCTATTTGCCAGAAAATAGAAAAAATCAAGTCACCGTTTTGATGTAAACGCCGGTTAAAACGGCTTTTATCCAGCATACCAGCTACCATACCTGTCATTTTCATAAATCCTCGTGCATTGTCCATATGACCACCAAAATAAAGAGCTGATACTACGGCTGTTGTTATTACTTCTGCATCGCTGACCTTGCGATGACTATCCTCCAAATGGCTTATCTCTTTTAAAATATCATCTATTATACAATAAATCCCTATAATTTTATTCTCTTTGGGTATTGATAATTGAGTTTTGCGTGTGGTAACTCAAAATTATCTTTTATTAATGCTCCTTTTTCCCTTTAAATAGCAACTTGGGTTAATTAGTGAGAACATATCCAACCAGAATAACAGCCATGCAGAGCTAAGCACCAACTAATTTGAGTGGAACAACACAAAAACTCCTCAGAAACACCTACACAACCGCAATGCTCCATATATCCTCCCCCAGGGCAATAATACGTGCTACCCGCCATAATATTCTTCATTTCGGTTCTGCTTAGCCTTCCTTCTATGTTGGCAAGACTCATTTTCATTCTTTTCATTGCTTAAAAATTTAAAATTAACAAAATTTGTTCTGCCTACTCCGCCCCGGTTCGTGACACGAACCGGAATTTGGCAAATTGTTTCGTGTGGACACGAACCAGGGCATTTATCTTTACTTCTCATAAAAAATGAATTCATCTTTCTACTATTCCTGTAAAGGCAGAAGCATCCAGCGGTATAGTCATGACGGGCACTTATGAAATCATATTTTGACAACAGTTCATCATCCAGAAAAGCTCTTATATATCCATAAACTATATCCAGATCGCCATGACCCCAAAAGTCATAGCCTTTAATGATTTCCGGGAATAAATAACCGTAGGCCGGCTTATAGTCATTAAGCTTATAGGGATTATCTACACTAACTTTAAAGCTTAGTTTTTGTGAAGCATTTTCATTAAAATCTTCTAAGGTTTTGTATATAAACTTTATATTACAAGGCAAATCAGCTACTTTATCTTTATTATCTGTTATAATGTAAAAGTCTATTGTTGGATTGTAAGAACAGGAATGAATGAAATAAGAAAAATACCAGGGGAATGGGCCAGACCAGCAGGTGAGAACAGCGATTCGATATTTTTGAACACAATTAATCAATCTTAGCATTTTAAACATGGCAACATTACCATAAAACAAGGAATTTAGATCAACTAAAAACCTGCCGGCTATTTCTTCTTGTATTGCTGCAGCCGGGACTCATAGACAGCCAAATCTGTTTCAGAAATTTTTTTTTTGCCTTTAAGCATTTTAATTGCTGTTTGCAACGCTTCAATTGCCTTTGTTTTATCTCCGGCATGCCAATAA
>CAYVEI010000369.1:0-3231 GCA_964450515.1 uncultured Terrimonas sp.
TGAGGTATGAGGTGTAAGGTATTGCTGCTGATTGCTGACAGCCTTCTTCGGATTTTGGTTCTTAAACGTCTTAAACGTCATTACGAGACCTTAAACTGATCTGAATACTGTGTAATATTTTAAAAGGTCGAAGCCTGCCTACCGGCAGGTAGGTAATCTCACAGTGGCGGAGGCGGATTTTTTGATTTGTGGTTTCTCGTTTGTAGTTTATAGTTTGGACACACACAAAACCTTCGGATTTATCGCAATTAGATAGGACTCATGACTTTCAGCATTGTTCGCTTTTATTCAATAGTTTAGATGTAAGGATCTATGCCTGTCGTTGCTATTAAGCACCGTCCCTCGCCGCTGCGCGGAGAGGGAAAGAGGGTGAGGATTCAAAACAATTGCCTCATGAAAAAGATACTCCTCCCATTCCTTTTTATAAACTTTGCGCTTCACGTTGCCGGGCAGGTAAACGAAAAAAACTATATCCGTAACCGCGCGCCACTCCGGCAAAACCCTTATATAGAACTTCCGTTAGGAGCAATAAGGCCGGAGGGATGGTTAAAGGAAATGCTGATCAGGCAAAAAAACGGGGCCACAGGTCAGCTCGATTCTCTTTATCCCTTAGTAATGAACCACAGGAATGGCTGGCTGGGTGGCGATGGAGATCAGTGGGAACGTGGACCATACTGGATAGACGGACTTTTACCCCTTGCCTATATTTTGGATGATAAAGCGCTGATAGCAAAAACAAAGCCCTGGATTGAATGGGCTATAAACAGCCGGCAGCCGGATGGATATTTTGGGCCTTCCAAAGATTATAGTGCTGAGCCTGGCCTGCAGAGAGATAATAGCCGCGACTGGTGGCCAAAAATGGTGATGCTGAAAGTGCTGCAACAGTATTACAGTGCAACCGGCGATCAACGCGTTATTAAGCTCATGACCAATTATTTCAGGTACCAGCTAAAGGAGCTCCCCCAAAAGCCATTAGATCACTGGACCTTTTGGGCGCGTTACCGGGGAGGAGATAACCTGATGATCGTTTACTGGCTTTATAATATAACAGGCGATCAGTTCCTGCTTGAATTGGGCGACCTGATCCACGGGCAAACCTTTGATTATACAAATGCATTTTTACATACTGAAATGCTCTCTAAACCTGGAAGCATTCACTGTGTAAACCTGGCGCAGGGAATAAAAGCGCCGCTTATTTATTACCAGCATCATCCCGAACAAAAATATATAGATGCAACAGAAAAAGGTTTTGCAGATATACGGAAATATAACGGGATGGCGCACGGCCTTTATGGGGGCGACGAAGCGCTGCATGGTAACAATCCAACGCAGGGATCGGAATTATGTACTGCTGTTGAAATGATGTTCAGCCTTGAAAAAATACTCAGCATTACCGGGGAAGCGCGCTATGCAGATCACTTAGAGAAAATAGCTTTTAATGCTTTACCTGCCCAAATTTCTGATGATTTTATGCGCAGGCAGTATTTTCAGCAGGCTAACCAGGTAATGATTACAAGGCATACGCGCAATTTTGATGTTAATCATGGCGGAACAGATGTATGCTATGGATTACTTACCGGATACCCGTGCTGTACGTCGAATATGCACCAGGGTTGGCCAAAGTTCACCCAAAACCTGTGGTATGCCACACCCGACGGAGGACTTGCCGCTCTTGTTTATTCACCGAGCGCTGTAAAAGCCTTTGTTGCAGGCGGAACAGCTATATCTGTTAATGAGGAAACGAATTACCCGTTCGGGGAGTCTGTTACCTTTACGCTGCATATTGATAACAAAAGCAAATCCGCCTCCTTTCCTTTTCATTTGCGCATACCGGCATGGTGCAAAAAAGGCAGCATAAAAATTAACGGTAAAACATGGGAGGAGCCTGCTGGCAACCAGGTTGTTAAAATTAACCGTGAATGGAAATCGGGCGACAGGGTTGAATTAATGCTGCCGATGCATATCTTTAAAAACACATGGCATGAAAATTCGGTTTCCATAGAACGCGGGCCAATTGTATACGCATTAAAAATCGGAGAAGAAGTTAAGGAGATCAAAAATGATAAAGACCCGGTTGCCTATGGAAGCCGTTATCTTGAAGTACGGCCAACAACCCCGTGGAATTACGGGCTACACAATATAGCAGATAATAAGCTGGAAGAACAGTATACGTTTGAAAAAGAGAAAGAACTTTCAAACTTTCCCTGGAATGCGGCTAATGTTCCCGTTTCCATAAAAACCAAAGCCAGGCTCATCCCCTCCTGGCAATTGTACAATGAAATGACGGGCCCCATTCCCTACAGCATCACTTACCAGTTAGAGACGGCAAAGGAAGAAGAAGAAATTATTTTAATACCTTATGGGGCTACAAGGTTAAGGATATCGCAGTTTCCGGTAATTGAAAGGTGATACATTGCTTTTTCTTTCAATAATCTAAAATAATTTTTCCTTTATGGATGCTTTAGGAGCAGCTTTAAATAATGCGCAAACGGTTGCTATAAGGAAAAACAGGAGTTAAAAGTGCTGTAAGAAAAGGATGTTATGCTTTTTAGGAAAAATAGCAATAACTTCATCAGGCCAATAAGTCCTAAACTATCTGTAATGACCGGAAAAGAGATATTAGCACTACAGGAACAGGTTGCTTTTTTTAATGATCAACAAGCTTTCAGGCAGTTGTTCCGCCATTTTTATACCGGGCTTTTCCAGTTTGCAGCTTCTATGGTAAAAGTAAAAGAAGTAGCTGAAGAGATAGTGGAAGATGTTTTCGTTAAGATATGGAATAAGCGCTCCACCATCAACAATATTTCCAACCTGCGCGTATACCTCTACGTTTCTGTCAAAAATCAATGCCTGAATTATATTAACCGGCAGGGCGATACCTGCGTTATGGACCTGAACCAGCTCGACGTAATATGCAGTGAGCTGGTGCCTAACCCTGAAGACTTAATGGTTGCTTCTGAGCTTTTGCAATTAGCAAACAAGGCTATTCATGAGTTACCGCCCCGGTGCCGGATCGTATATAAGCTCGTTAAGGAGGATGGACTTACCTATAAAGAAGTTGCCGAAGTGCTGAATATTTCTCCCCGTACCGTAGAAAATCATATTGCCGTGGCAGTTAGAAAAATTGCCGCATCACTCAATATTGACTTCTCCGCTTATCATAAAACTGCTTCGCTTTTATCCAGGCAATGAATTGTTGCTGCTATAGGTATCAGTTAAATAACTACTAAC
>CAYVEI010000370.1:0-3228 GCA_964450515.1 uncultured Terrimonas sp.
ACTCTTCCCTCATATATCGCCTTACCCACTATCGCTCCGCTACATCCGGCATCGCGCAGTGCATGCAAATCATCAATGGAGCTTACGCCGCCGCTGGCGATAAAATGCAGTGCGGGAAATTTTTGAACAATGTTTTTATATAGTTCTACTGCAGGCCCTTCCAGCTTTCCATCCTTGCTTACATCGGTACAAAATATTTGTTTTATACCATGACCAATATATTTTTCAATGAAATCGTATATCCATATATCGGTTGTTTCGAGCCAGCCGCCAATGGCTATCTTTTCATCTTTTACATCGGCGCCCAGCAAAAATTTATCCGCGCTAAAAATGGTAAACCATCTCAGCAACTCTTCTTCATGCTTTACCGCTATGCTGCCTACTGTTGCCAGCGCCGCACCCGAATTAAAAACAACATGCACGTCCTCTTCCTGCTTGATACCGCCTCCGAAATCAATCGTCATTGCGGTTTTGCCCGCGATAGTTTCCAGCACTTTCCAGTTTTTTACCTGTCCTGCTTTGGCGCCATCCAAATCAACGAGGTGCAGCCGTTGCAAACCGGCGCCTTCAAATTCCTTAGCTACTTCCAGCGGATGCTCATTATAAATTTTTTTCTGCGCATAGTCGCCCTGTGTAAGCCTTACGCATTTACCGTCTATGATATCAATGGCAGGTATGATTTCCATATTATTGTTTAAACTATTTTGATTTTAATGGCAGCGCTCAATGAAGTTTTTAAGAATGCGCTCACCGGTATCCGCACTTTTTTCGGGGTGAAACTGCACGCCGTAAAAGTTATTTTTATGCAGCGCCGAACTATAGGGAATAATATAATCCGTAGTGGCGATGGTATGTGCTCCGGAAGCTGCGTAGTAGCTGTGAACGAAATAAGTGTAACTACCCTCCGGAACCGCATGAAACAATTCCGTTTTAAGATCATAGATATTGTTCCAGCCCATCTGGGGTATTTTAATACCATTCGCCTGATCCTGTTCGTTTTTCCTGAAAAGCTTTACATCTTCATCAAAGATATGCAGGCAGTTTACATTATGCTCCTCCGAAAATCTGCACATCAGTTGCATGCCCAGACAAATGCCCAGCACCGGTTGTGCAAGGTGCTTAATCACCTCATCCAGCTTCCTGTCTTTTAAATACCGCATGGCGCTGCTGGCCTCGCCCACGCCCGGAAATATTACTTTATCGGCACTGCTGATCTGTTCCACATCATCGGTAACTTTTGCCTCCAGCCCAATGCGTTCCAGGGCATATAAAACCGATTGAATGTTGCCTGCATTATATTTTATAATTACCAGATTCATTGTAACTTTATTTCTATGCGGAAATAGCTCAGTTGGCAGAGCATCAGTTTCCCAAACTGAAGGCCGCGGGTTCGAATCCCGTTTTCCGCTCTTATTTTAATATCGTTTCCAGAAACTTTTTTGTTGTTGCTTCCACATCCGCGTTTTCATCCAGGGCTTTTATATAAGCGCTCCCTATAATAGCTCCATTAGCATATTTACAGGCCGATTGAAAGGTGGCTTTATCTTTTATTCCAAAGCCCACCAATACCGGATTCCTTAATTGCATTTGCTGCAGCTTTTGCAGGTACAGCTCCACATCCGAAAAATTTTTATCCTTACCGGTAGTAGATGAAGAAGAAACCGCGTAAATAAATCCTGTACTCAGGGCATCAATTTTTCTTACTCTTTCTTCCGATGTTTCCGGCGTTACCAAAAAAATAAAGTCCAACCCGTATTTCCTTATCACCGGGCCATATTCGGTTTCAAACTCCCGAATGGGCAGGTCGGGCAATATCAGCCCATCCACTCCTGCCGCCGAGGCATCGGTACAAAATTTTTCAAAGCCATACTGCAAAACAGGATTCATATACCCCATCAGGATTACAGGAACGGTTATGCCGGCGCTATAATTACTATGGATTTGCCGCATGGACTTCAATTGCTCAAACAAAACCTTTATCGTCATGCCGTTTTGCAACGCCACGCCGCCGCTCTCCTGTATAACAGGGCCATCCGCCAGCGGGTCGCTGTAAGGCATGCCCAGTTCAATGATATCGGCGCCATTGTCCTGCAAAGCCTTCATTACTTTTAATGTACTACCCAGGTGCGGATAACCTGCAGTGCAGTAGATATTCAGCACTTTACTGCTTTTCATTTTAAATAGTTCCTGTATGCTGCTCATATTGTTTATCCTGAAAAATATACTGTTATTTTTTGCCAAAATTTACTTACCACTTACCCTTCACTCCCCTTCCATCGCTTTCATATACGCCGCCATATCCTTATCTCCCCTGCCGCTTAAACAAACCACTACGGTATCCTTTGCCGTTAGGTTCAGTTGATCCAGTCCGGCTATGGCATGCGCACTTTCTAATGCAGGAATAATACCTTCCAGCCGGGTTAGCTCAAAAGCCGCAGCTACGGCTTCTTTATCCGTTGCACTTAAAAATAACGCCCTGCCCGTTTCATACAAATGTGCGTGCAAAGGTCCTATACCCGGGTAATCCAATCCCGCTGAAATACTGTGCGGCTCCACAACCTGCCCGTCTTCGGTTTGCATTACCAGGCTTTTGCTGCCATGCAAAACACCCGGCTTGCCCAATTGCGTGGTAGCAGCGCTCATGCCGCTCCGCACCCCGCAGCCTGCCGCCTCTACAGCAACCAGTTGCACGGCAAAATCTTCAAGGTAATGATAAAACGCGCCTGCGGCATTACTGCCACCGCCCACACAGGCAACTACGTGCGTAGGCAGCTCACTGCCGGTATGCGCTTTCAACTGCCAGCGCATTTCTTCACTGATAATGCTTTGAAACCTTGCAACCATATCGGGATAAGGATGCGGGCCTACCACGCTGCCAATAATATAATGCGTATCTACCGGGTTGTTGATCCAGTCGCGGATCGCTTCATTGGTAGCATCTTTTAATGTTTTACTGCCGCTGGTGGCGGGTATAACCGTGGCGCCCAGCATTTTCATGCGCGCCACATTCGGCGCCTGCCTTTCAATATCTTTTTCACCCATATACACCACGCATTGCATATTCATTAATGCGCATACTGTTGCTGTAGCCACACCATGCTGGCCGGCGCCTGTTTCGGCTATAATGCGATGCTTACCCAGCCGCCTTGCCAACAGCAATTGCCCGATCGTATTATTGATCTTATGCGCACCGGTATGATTGAGGTCTTCTCTTTTCAGGAAGATAGT
>CAYVEI010000371.1:0-3220 GCA_964450515.1 uncultured Terrimonas sp.
GCAATGACTTCACGGGGTTGGCAACAGCCGCTTTAACAGATTCATAGCTCACCGTTAGCCAGGCAATCAATAATGCAGTTGTACAGGCTGCAAGAAATATGGTCCAGTTGATATCAATCCGGTAAGCAAACCCGTCAAGCCATTTGCTCATAGCCATCCACGAGAGCGGGATCGCTATGCACATCGCAATCAATATTAACCGCGTAAAGTTTGCAGACAAAAGATATACGATATTGAATATTGAAGCCCCCAGTACTTTGCGTACGCCGATCTCCTTTGTACGCTGTTCTGCCATGAAAGCAGACAACCCGTATAACCCGAGACAGGAAATAAAAACAGCGAGTGCGGCAAAGAGATTAAATATGCCACCCATCTGCTGCTCGCCACGATATAAATTATCAAGATCCTTATCGAGAAAGCTATAGGTAAACGGGTAAGAGGGATTGAGGGAGCGACTGATGCCTTCCAGCACAGCTATAGTGGCTTCCGTTTTCCCGGGTTGTGTACGCACCATCACCAATCCGCCGTACCTGTTGAATCTTAGTACCAATGGCTCAATAGCATATTGCAACGGCTTAAAATTGAAGTCTTTTACCACCCCTATCACCGTTCCTTTTTTATCGCCAAACCTGAGGTTTTGCCCTATCACATTATCTATATTCATTCCCATCACCTGCATCATCTTTTCATTGATCATGTAGTTCGAACTATCTGTTGTGAGCGCCGCGGAAAAACCACGGCCCGCCAGCAGCTTTACTTTGAAAACATCCATAAATTTTACATCCACATCTATTGAAGGCACCACTATCTGCGATTTGGGATCTCTGCCCGGCCAATCTATATCGGTAGTTCCGGAAATGAGCGCGGTAGGCAAATCTGAGATCACTGAAAAACCGGAGGTCAGCGGATTTCGTTCCAATGCAGACCTCAACGCCGGCTGCTTATTCCATAGCTCACCTGTCATGGGTATATACAGCAGGTTTTCCTTGTCGAAGCCGAGATTTTTGTTTTTAATAAAATTCAGTTGCCGGTACACTACCGCGGTACCTGTGAGCAACAATATAGCTACCACAAATTGGGCAACAACAAGTGTATTTCGCAATATAAGACTGGCACCCGCCACTTTAACTTTCCCCTTCAGCACTTTCACCGGCTTAAACCCGGAAAGGAATAAAGCCGGATAGCTGCCAGACAGGATGCCGGTGATGAATGCTATGATCAAAAGGTTGATCCATAGTTTTCCTTTGAGCACATTTATGGTCAATTCCTTTCCGGACAGGGTGTTGAATACCGGTAATAGCAGGTATACTATACCGATAGCAACGATCAGCGAAAAGAAGGCAATGATCATGGCTTCACCCAAAAACTGGAGCATGATCTGGTAACGGCTGGCGCCAACAACTTTTCTCAATCCTACTTCCTTTGCACGCCGTGCCGACCGGGCCGTGGCAAGGTTCATAAAGTTGATGCACGCTACCGCGAGAATAAAGATAGCCACTATGAAAAAAATGTTAACGTACTGGATATTTCCCTGTCCGGGCAGATCAATCTGCAGATCAGAATGCAGGTGAATATCGGGTAAGGGTTGCAGGTGAAAGTCCACTTTGAGTCCGTCGCCGTTATGCGCCCTGTGAATAGCCTGGATCTTTTTGATGATACCGGGTAGGCCTGCTTTGTTGAAGTTGCTGTGAAACTGAATATAGGTATAGAAATTAAAATTGCCCCAAACCTTGTTGATCAGATCGTAGTCTGTGCGGGCAAGCGTTGCCATAGGAAAAATGATATCAAACCGGAAATGAGCATTCGATGGTGCATTTGCCAAAACGCCTTTTACTATAAAGTTTTCATTGTTGTTTATGCGTATCATTTTACCTACAGCATCTTCGCTCCCAAAATATTTCTTTGCAATATCCCGGGTGATCAATACGCCATCAACACTGTTTAATGCTGTTTTACGGTCGCCACTAAGCAGGGCATAGGAGAACACCTGCAGGAAATTGGAGTCAGCAAAAAAAACACGATGCTCTTCGAATTTTTTGTTACCAACTTCTACCAGGCTTGTAGACGGCTTGCTTATACGTACCGTAGCTTCTATTTCCGGCATTTCGGCCCGCAATCCTTCTGCCATGCCCGCCGGGCTTACGGCTGCTTTAAAATCACCCGCATTACAGGTAAGACGGTATATTTCATCTGCATGCCGGTTAAAGCGGTCGTAGCTTAGCTCATGCTGTACCCAAAGCAAAATAAGTATACTGCAGGCCATGCCAATGGACAGTCCTGCTATATTGAGTATGGAATATGCTTTATGTCTTGTAATATTGCGCCAGGCAATTTTGAAATAGTTTTTAAACATGCTTTTCCTGGCACAAATTATAAACCAGTAGTTTATTTCTCTGGTAATCAATGGATTAATTGATCTTACCCGGGAAAGCTGTCCGTTTTTATTACACCGGTGTTCGTTTTCGTACGGTAAAAGCGTTGACTGAGCTTGATGCCGGTAACCCGGAGCTGTCTAAAAAATAGTATTTTGCCACAAAGCCACTAAAGCACGAAGAAAATAAAACGGGAAGATCAGGACTTTGTGTCCCGGCCGGCAGGTTTGAGTCTTAGTGCCTCACCCTCTTTCCCTCTCCACAGCATGTAGAGGGACGGTACAGCGGAACAATGCCAAACTTTTTATTCCTCCGCATCGTCTTTAGAATAATTCCCTGCACACCTGAATGATCAGTTAGTTTTTCATTTCTCATCATCTTAGGTTTTCGTGTTTCCCCGCTTACATTTACTCCACAGGTTGCGACCTTGGGCACCCCTCTCCACAGCGGGGAGAGGGGCCGGGGGTGAGGTATCATTCACTCCTTAACGCCTTAACCGGATTTGCAACAGCCGCTTTTATCGTATGAAATATAACCGTAAGCATCGTAATCGTCAATACAACCAACGCTGAAAGTATAAATGGCATTATACTTAACCCGGTATTGTAAGGAAATATCTTCAGCCATTTCAACATGAAATATGCTGCAACCGGGAAAGCTACAATGCAGGATAATCCAACCAGCGCAACAAAATTTTTTGTGATCAGCGGAACGATCTGGGCAACATTCGCGCCCATTACTTTGCGGATGCTGATCTCTTTTTGCCTTTGCGCTGTTGTAAACGCGATCAGTCCCAGAAGTCCAAGGCATGTAATAAATATTGTAAGTACCGAGAAAGCGGTAAATAT
>CAYVEI010000372.1:0-1116 GCA_964450515.1 uncultured Terrimonas sp.
TTTGCACTTTAACAACGGCCGGCTTGTTCTTTGTGCCTAACTTACTCATATTGGTTTATTTAAATTCATTTTTTAAAATAAGATTGATTTGCTTCTCCAATTCATCCAAATCCTGCGTGGCAAAATAAATCCTTTCCATTTTTACCCCATGATATACGTGTATGATAAAGTTCCTGAATGAGCGTGGTATATGCCAGGGGTAAGCATATTTTGCTAAAATGATATCGTCAATATACCTGATCGCTTCCCCAATAATTAAAAACTGGTACTGTACAGCACTTTGAATTTTAATGTCATTTAAAAAAGCTGTTTCATTCATGCCTGCCACAAATTCTTTAATCAGTTTTATGGCTTCCAGTATGTGCTCAACTCTTTCTGCTGGTGTTGGCTTATCCATAAATCTTAATCAGGTCAGTGGTTGCAGTCTGTAAAGCAAAGTCCTTTAAATATCCTTTTTCTACCACATCTACTTTTTTATTAATCTCGTTTTCAAGCAAAAAAGAAATATCAAGTATGTCAAACATGGAATATTTTTTTTTGTTGTTCAATTCTATCATAATGTCTATATCGCTGTTTAACTTTTCTTCTCCCCGTGCATAGGAACCAAACAGCCACGCACGGGTTACCCGCCCATCCTTTTTTAAAACAGATCTTATTGCGCCAATAATACTGTTTTTGCTTACTTTAGGTTTTGTTATATAATTTACTTTTTCTTCTGCAACCTGTAAGGCTTTCAAGGCCATGTCTTCGTCCTCCACTTCATACACCAATTTGTCACTAAGCCAGGCAACCAGCAAATCATTTTCTTTAATCTTAAAATACTCAGCCAGTTTCACCACCTGTTCCCTTGTAGGCCTGCGTTGTCCTCTTTCAATTTTGCTCAGTATGGCCGGGTCAATGCCAAGGGCTGCAGCAACTGTTCGCAAGGGCAGTTTTTTGTCCTTTCGAAATTTCCGTATTGCGCCGCCTAAGCTGTCCATTTTTTAACGATTATATTTTGACATAATTAGTCAAATTTATACATTTTTACCCTGTAGATAAAGATTGTCTTAAGGTTGCCAACCTTGCAGACGGGTGCGCTTAAGCTGAGACGATATTATTAAAGGTTGGCAACCT
>CAYVEI010000372.1:1216-3195 GCA_964450515.1 uncultured Terrimonas sp.
GGATTGGGAAATATTTTCAGCGAATATTCTGTACCGGGCCCTGCAAACGGGGGAATTGGTCCCCCGCCTCCTATTGCCACGTAGGCGTAGGTGCCGCGGGTAACGCCACAGGCGGTAACATCCACCTGGATATTTCCCGGCGAAGAACCGGCTTCTACTTTAATGGTATTGGTGCCCTGCCCCTGCATAAGGGTCCAGCCGGATGGTATCCGCCAGTAATAAGAAACGGGGGGATACTTAAGCGGCAGGATCAGGCTGTAAAAATACATACCGGTGGGCAGCACACGCTTCCCGCCTACAATGGTATCGGTAAAATAGGGGAACCCAACGGCAATATTCTTTCTCTGAACTATAACAGGAGATGCATGGCACATGCTACTGGTAATAGTTGCGGTGAGATCCACAAAATCATCATATGTTCCCTGCCGGGTTACAGTAGCCACATTATTGGATACTGTTACCGGTGCAATGCCCGGGTTTGATGATACCCAGGACACGGTAGCATTGCAGGGCAGGTTATTGACGGTATACGTTTGAGAACCAGAGCAAATTCCACTGCTGCCCGATATGCTATACACCGGGGTGGTTGCCGTAACAGCAGATACATTATCTGCCGGGTAACTGCTGCCTCCCGCCGTTACGGAAACGGAAACACCGGAGTGAGTGGCCTGGCAGGCAGGGGTGAGCGTTAAGGTATTGACCGATGTTTGAATTGTGGCAGGCGCGGGGCTTCCGTTATAGACCCAGCCGTTGGCAGCGCCGAGGCTCCAGTTATAGGCGGTAACCCCCGGCGTACTGTGCACATTGGTAACCGTAAAGGTTTGGGGCGTTGCTGAGCCGCAGGTTATTGCCAGGGAAGCGGGTGCTAAAGTGAATGAAACAGGTGGGGCAATTTCTTCTATAGTGATTTTGCGAATTGTAATTGTTTGGAAACCCGAACCAATAGGAGGAACGGCAGCTACATCTAACAGGCTCTGAGCTGAAGCAAAAAGTCCATAATCATAAACCCAATCCGAATAGGTCGAAGTCATTGTTTTACTCATATATAAATTGCCCGATGGATTAGGGTCAATATTATCTGCCCCATTGCATTATGTGCTAGTGCTACTTCCGCCACTATTTGGCAGCAATCTCAATGATGCATAACTTGATGTGCCCGAATTAACACAAGCGGCGTTTATAGTGATTTTGTAACTATACCCTTGTTTAAAATTATAGGTCAGCCTATATTCTGTGCCTTTATATCCTATTGTATTTCCATTAACATCAAGTTCTGCATTACAATCTAATACCACAGCAGTCGAATATGTAGGCTGACCAATATTGGATCTATGAGCAATTGTGCCATTAGAACCGTTTATTGTAGCGGGTACATTTACCGCTGATGAAAATATATTACAACCGGAAGCGCCAGTCCATGTTTGGTAATTGATAATGGTTTGCGCTACAATAATGTTGTTATAAAGGATGGCAAGAAACAAAATTAAAAATGTAAATGGTTGCTTTTTCATAAAAAGGTTTTTAAAAATTGAATAATTCACTTATCTCTTTCCAGGTGTATCTGAAAACCGAGCCCAAGCTGGAAAGTATTATATTTTAAATCAGCAGTATTTTGAATGCTTTTGGAATATCTCCCGGTAAACTCTATCCCTACGCTTGAATTAACAAACAGAACGGCTCCTCCAAGAAAGGAAAAATTATCTGTGCCTGATTTTCCAGGATTAGATATTGCATGATAATAACTCACTTCTGAAAAAATATTCAGCTGATTTTCTGCTGAAAGAAAATAATATCGTGCAAAAGGTCCGAGGCTGTAATAAGTTTGGCTGTTGGAAGTTGAACCCTGATAAGATGGTTTCTGTTTTTGATAATCCAGAAGACCACTTAATCCGACGGCAAATTTGTTTAATATAAAATAACCAACATTTGGAATAACCCTAAGATGTGTTGACTTAAGTATATCAGTTCCATCTTTTTTG
>CAYVEI010000373.1:0-3186 GCA_964450515.1 uncultured Terrimonas sp.
ATTCCGGGATATATTGCCGGTAAGGTTATCCCAATTGTATTCAAATTTGAAAATGCTAATGCCTATTTAACCGACTGCCCCGACTATCATTAAAAGGAGGATATTATGATTAATAAATGTAAAAAGTAAAACCGGATTTTAAAATTACGCATTAGGAACAAAAGTAATAAGTGGCTTCTGCTTCAACGGCACAAGCGAGACGCTTGCGCCTGTTTGGGGGATTTCGACAAAACTAATGAGATAAAAAATTGTTTCTTTCTGAAGCCTGAACAATGGTAGTTAAAATCTCTTAATCAATTCCAATATTTCATCAATCCAATAACATTTAGCTAATCCAGTGTTTGTTTCGCCTTGCCCCAAATGCCCAAAAACAATTCCTATTAACCCTGGTTTTTCACCAAACATTCCGGCTTCTGAAAATACAGGGCTACCCGAATTACCTGAAAAAGAGAACGCGTCCAATAGAAATTCTTTATTTCTGTCACTTTTCCAAGCTACAATCCCCTTTCTGATTAATGGATTTAGCCTTTCTTCATTGAATTTAGATGGAGAATAAAATCCATAAGAGTGTCCAATAGTAAGCGGAAATCCAATAAAATAGGCCGGAGCCCCAAGAGCTATATCATTCCTCCTGATAATATTGCTTAGAGGGACGGACTTTAGGTTTAATATCTTGATCGAATCCGATCCGACATAAATGCCATAAAATTTTTGCACCTTAAATAAAGCAATATCCAAGCTCTCATGTTTTATGAAATTCATGCCAGGTTCTAATATTATCTTTACGTGTAAATTATGCCCATCCAAAACCCAGTCTTGTTTATAAGGCTTTAGTACGCTAATATTATGACGCGTCATAAATTCGTAAGCGGAATCCGTGATAGATGTTTTCAAATATATGTATCCATTTCGCAGAACATGTTCGTTGGTGGCAATAATTAGCTCATCCGGATTTTCATAATTATAGATAGAGAATCCTGTGCCATGAGGAATAATTGCACCTGTGCTATCTTCTTTCTCAAGGGATACAACGCAATTTATAAATTCGGCTGTAAAATATCCCTGCCCATGTGCCATCTGGCTGAACAAAAGTAAAACAGCTGCTATTTTTTTCATGCTTTTTGGTTAAGGTTGAATAAAAGACGTTTTCTCCCATTCTGATTTATATACATCAAATGTTATCTCACCTTTATTATACCGCCCCTGCAACTCTAATTGCTTTTCGTTGGGACTTCACATCCGGAATGCCTTTTGCAATAACCGGAGGTTCAGCATCCTTCCTGGCTTCCCTGATACCGTTTCTTACAGCAGCTTTAATAATATTGTAGAAAATCACAAGCCCGATTAAAGAGCCTGCCATGTAATATATTAGGGTTGATGTTTCCATGTTTCAATACCTTTAGTTTAACCTCCTAACTTCCATTTCGTACCGTCCGTAAAGGCAACCTCATACAAGAATGCTACCATTATTTTTTCCCGCCTCTACTTAATACACCATACGTTTCGCGTTCGGATTTGCGGCAAGACTTTTAAAAGTTTAAGAATACCTGGTAGGGTGTTGATTATCTAAAGTATATAATTTTATTTTAAACTATGAAAGTTTTATACATAAGCCGAATAAAAAAGCCCGATGCAAACGCACCAGGCAAATAAACTAAACTGAAAAGTACTTCCACTAATTTAGCTCCTTATTTTTACACCTGCAATGCCTCTATATAAATTCACCATAGCGCTACGGGAACTGGTAAAGCCCTTGTATTGCTGCTGAAAGATATCTTAAGCTATTTAAAAAAATCAGTCTTATGTAGCAACTTTGTTTGCATTTTGTCACCAATAAATATCTGCTTGTAAATTTCCAATCTTTGATACCACTCATTACCAACTTTCTTAAGATAAATAAATTGTTGAAAACTTCCATTTGCCGCATAAGTGACAATATTAATCTTGCGAACCACATTTTTAGTGAAATCATCAAGTAACACATATGTTTCGGGAAGTGCATGAAACTCTCTTGGGTTAAGCCACTGGATTCTATATCTTCTACTAACCAAATAATCTGGAATACCATCTTTACCAATATTGCCTTTAATTAGGGCTTCTAAAAAACTTACATTCATAAACCATACAGACAAGTCAGAAAGTTTGTATTTTCCTTTACTACCAACGTAAACTGTAAACTCATTGCCCTTTAAATATTTTAAACTATACATTGGAAAGTTATCCCCGCCCGTAACATTATTTAAGACTTCCTGTTGCACATGCTGCACCAATTCATTTGCCTCATTCAATTTTCTATTTAGACTAACCAAACTGTCCTGGTATTTAGCAATTCGATTTGAAGTATCCATTATCTGAGACGATAATAACAAATTTCGACTTTGGCTTTCTTCTAATTTATTTTGCTTATCTCTAAGTTCACGTTGAAATGATAGGGCGGCTTCTTTTTGCTGTTCAGCATTATTTGTACTTATTACTCCACCGACGAAACTTAATACAACACCAATAAGGGCAACTACAAAAATGCCAATATACTCATTGGATTTAAATTCTCCTTCCCTTTTTGTTTTGTTCTGCTTTAGTTTGTCTCGAAAATTTAAATAAGCTGTAAATCCAGTAATGAGACTGCCTGCTGTCAGAATAATTAATGTCTCCATGTTGTGGGGTTGAACCTTTCATTCAAAAGTAAAACATAGTATTTCAATAAAAAAGCCCACCAACCGCTGGAGGTCCCGAGCGGATTCGAACCGGTGTCAATCCGGATTGGATTCGCACCATGTACACTGGAACACAATGAACCAGGGTTCGACTCCCTGCAGCTCCACAAACTACTTGCATGCGAGATAAGGGTACGATCTCAAATCCGACCCTTCGCCATGATGGTGAACGCTACGACTTTTGCAAGGGTGTTAACAACTTCACAGCCGTTCAACACTATGTCGAACCCGGCTATTTTTGACCGGGTTTTTTTTAAGGGTATTATAGCTAATAACCGAATTATCCGAAGCAATAAAAAGAGATAAAAGCGGTAGTTTTTTTATCAAACCGTCCGTAAAACCGTCCGTAAATTCAAAAAGCAAAGGCATAAAAAAACCCCAAACGCTTTACTGTATTGCATTTGAGGCTATTTGTTGGGTGGTGTGGGGCGGGATCGAACCGCCGACACAAGGATTTTCAGTCCTTTGCTCT
>CAYVEI010000374.1:0-3177 GCA_964450515.1 uncultured Terrimonas sp.
CAGTACCACAGCTAAGTACACTTACACCTCACAACCCTATACCCTATACCCTACGCCCTACACCTTACTCCATATACCCTACTCCCTATGCCTCGCAGCTTTTACAACTCACCAGGTTCGTAACCATGTCTTTTGAAACACTCTGGCTGCGTTGATAATAGAGCGTTTTAATGCCCAGCTTCCATGCTTCAATGAGTAATTTGTTAACGTCTTTTACAGGGAGTTCCGCAGGTATGTTGAGGTTAAGACTTTGAGACTGATCAACATATTGCTGACGGATAGACGCCTGCTGAACAATTTCCAGTTGACTGATCTCTTTAAAGGTTTTAAACACTTCTTTTTCTTCCGGGTTCAGCTCTTTCAAATGCTGCACGCTGCCATGGTTGAGCATAATGCCGCGCCAGGTATCTTCATTGTCTATTCCTTTTTGTACCAGCAGCTCTTTAAGATATTTATTCTTACGCATGAAATTTCCTTTAGACAGTCCGGCCTTATAATAATTGCTGCTAAAGGGCTCTATACCCGGAGAGGTTTGTCCGAGTATTGCCGAAGAAGATGTTGTGGGTGCAATAGCCAGCAGGGTGGTATTTCTTCTTCCATATCCTCTCAGCAAATCGGGCTCTCCGTAAATCCATGCCAGGTCTTTACTGGCCTTCACCGCTTTTTCCTGGATATCCTGGAATATGGAAGTAGTTAATTGCTTTGCCCTTAACCCTTCAAAGGGAATCCTGTTCTTTTGCAGGTAAGAGTGCCATCCTAATACACCTAATCCTAAAGCCCGGTGTCTTTTGGCAAAAGTATTGGCTGCTTTTAAGTAATAGTTATCTTCCGATTTGGCTATAAACTCCTGCAGCACCGCATCCAGAAAAAAGATAGCCAGCTTAACGGCGTCTGTATCTTTCCATTCGTCGTACAGCTCCAGGTTCATAGACGACAGGCAGCATATAAAGGATTCATCCTCTGAAGAAGGCAGCATAATTTCAGAACAAAGATTGCTGGCATGAATGGTGAGATTCTTGTCTTTGTATACCTGCGGCTTGTTCCTGTTCACATTGTCGGAAAAGAAAATATACGGCAATCCTTTTTGCTGGCGGCTTTCTAACACCTTAGCCCATATTTCCCTTTTCTTCATATCGCCATCTACCATATCCTGCATCCAGTAATCCGGCACACACACAGCAAAAAAAAGATTTTGAATAGGATGCCCGATATCTTTAATGGAAAGAAACTCGTCAATATCACCATGATCAATATCCATATATGCCGCAAATGCGCCCCTGCGAACGCCGCCCTGGGATATTGTATCCATGGCGGTATCAAACAGGCGCATAAAGCTCACGGCACCGCTGCTTTTGCCATTATCGGTTACCGCGCTTCCTCTTTCCCGTAAGGCACCAAAATAAGCGGAAGTTCCTCCACCCAGCTTGGTTTGCATGATCACTTCTCCCAGCTTATGCGTAATGCCTTCGATGTAATCGGGAACGTGAACGTTAAAGCAGGAGATCGGCAGCCCTCTTTCGGTTCCCATATTTGCCCATATGGGGGAGCTTAAGCTCATCCAGCCACGCTCTACCATTTCTTTAAAAGCCTCCTTCAGTTCCGGCTTGTATAAGCGCTGGGAAGCCGCGGCACAAATTCTTTCTATGGCCCCTTCAACGGTTTCTCCCTTCAGCAAATATCCCCTGTTCAGGATTTGCTCACTTTCTTCATTCTTCCACCATAATTTTTCATGTTCATATTTACCGTTCGTATCAAATAGCTGATCGGTGGCGGGAGCGGCTGCAAATAGTGTGGTCATATAAAGTTTATTTTTACAGGTAATGGACAGATGTTAATAGTTAGATCAAAACAAATCGTATGCAGAGATGCTTTTGTCGAATTTGGTATACTCTACCGGGCGTTTGGCAAAAAAGTCATCCAGACTGTTGGAGAACACTTCTTCTTCAAACCACAGCATGGCGGCGCCTTCTTTTGCACTGATATTGAAAATAGGGGGAATGCCAATTTGCTTCAGGCTCTCATCGGCTCTTTGCTTCATAAAGCTGGTCAGGTCATGCTTGTTAATGATATCAATTTCACCGGCGCCGAAAATCCATTCTAATATCCGCACTTCCGTAACAATAGACTGTTGTACCACAGCGCATATATGATCAATCATCTCCGGGGAGAAAATTTCAGGATATTCCTCTTTTAACTTGTTGATAAGGAAGATGCCGGCATTGGCATGGATCTGCTCGTCTACAGAGGTCCACGCAATAATATTACTCACATTTTTCATCAACCCTTTAAATCTTGTAAAAGCAAGGATAATGGCAAACTGGCTGAACAGGCTCACGTTTTCAATGAGCAGGCTGAACAGGATAAGAGAAACGGTATATTCTTTTTTATCTGTAGATTTCGCGTTTTGAAGCGCTGCGGATAAATACTGAATGCGCTCTTTCATAACGGGCACTTCAACCAGGCTCTCAAACTGGTTATTGTAGCCCAGCACTTCTAACAGGCGCGAATAGGCTTCCGAATGCCTGAACTCGCATTCTGCAAAAGTGGACCCCAGTCCGTTCATTTCCGGCTTGGGAAAATGATGATATAAGTTGCCCCAGAATGATTTCACCGCAACCTCTATCTGCGCGATGGCCAGCAGGCTGTTCTTTATCGCGTTTTGTTCTGCCACCGACAAGTGCGCATGAAAATCCTGAACGTCGGCTGTAAAATCTACCTCAGAATGCACCCAAAATGATTTATTGATAGCTGCTGAAAACCGCAGCACCTCCGGGTATTCAAATGGTTTGTACTGTACTCTTTTATCAAACAGACCCATAGTAAATGAATTTAGATAAGACAAACCTTCCACACCCCATATTGCTATAAAGTAGAAAGATCAGTATTTTAATAATTGGAATTTTTTGTCCCGTATCTGTGATAAAGTTCATAATTAATTATTTTCCGGAACCCGAAAGAAATTAACAGGATGTGTATAAGTAATCTTTCTTTTTACAAAGTGATGAGGGCTGCCCATTCTACAGGCCCATGAAACCTGTAACCAAATAAAGTACAGATGGCTCGTGCCCGCCAATGACAAACTGCAGAATGGAGTCCGGCTCTTGTTCCACAGTATTGCAGATCCTTCCACATTGTGTTTGTTTCTGTGGGCCGTGTCCCAGGCTCGTGTTCCACCAC
>CAYVEI010000375.1:0-3117 GCA_964450515.1 uncultured Terrimonas sp.
GTTCGGTAGGCAACCAGTCGCTCGATCCCTATTCCACGCTGGGCGTAGTAGGTAACACGCCCTATGTTTTTGGTTCAGCTATTGTGGCAGGAGCATTGCCAGGTACTGTACTACCCAACCCCACCCTCTCATGGGAAACATCAACTACCTTTAACTCAGGGCTGGATTTCGGACTGCTTAATAACCGCCTTACAGGTACAATCGAATACTACAATACCCAAACAACCAATTTGCTTACAGATATTTCACTGGGCGGTGCTTCGGGTTTTGGCTCAATGATCACCAATGGAGGAGCGTCACAGAATAGAGGGATTGAAATTTTGCTTACAGGCCATATTGTTCGCAATACAAACTGGGATTTGAGCATTACTACTGCATTTACCTCAAACAAAAACAAAGTCCTTAAAACAGGTATAGGAGATATCAACGGGGATCCGAAGGATGATATAGCCCGTAACAGGTTTGTAGGACAGCCGATAGATGTGATCCGTACCATGTTGTTTGACGGTATCTTCCAAACAGATGACGAAGCCATTGCTTCTGCACAAGGCACATTAGGTGGCACAGTTACCCCATTCACCCCATTAACTGTTTTAAAA
Organism: uncultured Terrimonas sp.; assembly: GCA_964450515.1. Taxonomy (GTDB): domain Bacteria; phylum Bacteroidota; class Bacteroidia; order Chitinophagales; family Chitinophagaceae; genus Agriterribacter. The sequence goes on from CAYVEI010000375.1 coordinate 600, forward strand.
GCAGGTTCCATTCGAATAAAAGATGTGGATGGAGACGGCAGGATTACAGATGCAGATAATGTGATCATCAGTCAAAACCCCGACTGGTTCGGGTCTATGTCTACGACCCTCACCTATAAAAACTTTGACCTGCTTGCTGATTTTTATATCGTACAGGGCGCAACAAAGCGAAATCCTTACCTGGGCGATTTTAACCAGGGAGGTACTTTGCAATCATATCGCAACGGGATAAAAGTTAATTACTGGACACCTGAAAACCCTTCCACCACACATCCCCGCCCCAATTACGCGAGCGGTCAGGCTCCGCCCCATACCGGTTTGCTTACCATTGCCGACGCTTCTTATACGAGGTTGCGAACGCTTTCGCTGGGATATAATGTATCACAATCCGTTTTGGGCAGGTTAAAGATGAGCAGCCTGAGGGTATACATTACAGGTAATAATCTGTTTACAATTACGGATTATAAATCATACAGTCCCGAAAATAACCCCAATGACTTTCCCGATACCAAAGGCTTCACTTTTGGTGTGAATGTAGGTTTTTAATTCATCAATGAAAAATGGAACAAAATGAAACGAAATAACTTTTATAATATATGGGGAATTGCCTTGCTTGCAATTGCTCTAACTTCTTCCTGTAAAAAATACCTGGAAGAAAAACCTACCACTCAATTTACGGCAGACTTTGTATACAATACACCGGAAGGGCTTGAGGCCGGAGTAAATGCCCTGTATAGTTTTCAACGGGAATTTTGGGAAAACGGCGCCAATAACGGCTCCAATCCTATTGTAACAGACGCAAAAGATGATCTTACCATAAACCGAAATGCAGAAGTAGCAAATTATGGAAGAATGTTTTGTGGCACCACGCCTGATAATGATTGTGGAGGAGTGTATAGCAATTACTGGCGAACATATTACAGGATTATTGATAGAGCCAATGCACTGGTAAAAGCAGCCGATGCAATCATCATGGATGAATCAACAAAGAAAAGACTGGTGGGCGAAGCGAAGTTTTTCAGGGCTAATTCCATATTTATCTTATACAGGCTCTTTAATAATATTTACGTAACAACTGAGCCCACTACACCTGAAAACGCATTGACTATAATCCTGGACAAAACCCCTGTAGCCGACATATATAAACAAATAAATGAAGACCTTACCTACTCAATTGAAAATCTTCCCTGGACAACCAATGAGTTTGGAAGAATAACACAAGCAGCAGCAAGGCACGTAAAGGCCGATGTGGCCTTGTGGCAACAGAACTGGCAGGAAGCTAAAACACAGGCAGAAGCCGTGATCGCACAAACTGGAATTCATAGCCTGGTTTCTCAAACCGGCCTGGTTTTTCGCGGGGATTTAAAGAATACTGAAAATCTTTGGGTATTACAATGGAAAAGAAATGAGAATGGAAAGGCTCATAAAATAAATTTTAATCTTATGCCGAACTATGCCGAATTGACTCCCGGTTCAAAATATTCCATTGAACAGGGGGGGAGAGGGTTTGGATGGCTTACGTTAAATAACTATTTGCGCAACCTGCTTACAGCAGACCCGAATGATACCAGGATAAAAGGAGCTTACTATATAAAGGATTATGTATTCAACGATGCCGCTACTTTACCACCCGGGCAGGTATTGGGAGCTGTTCTGAATTTTGCGCCAACTACACCATGGAAAGAGTTTGATGAGTTGGCCGCAAACCGCAACGGGTTTTTCATACGCATGAATGCCGGGTGTAAAAAATATTTTCCTGATGATGGAATACCAACAGAAGATAACCAGACAAAAAACATTGCTGTTTTTCGTTTGGCAGAAACCATGCTGTTTGCAGCAGAGGCTAATTTAATGCTGGGCAATATCGGAACATCAACAGATGATGCAACGGCAGGAACTGCCTTAGGTCAGCTAAATGCTGTACGGGTAAGGGCAGGCACTGCACGGGCAACAGCAATTACTATGGATTCCATTTTAAATGAGCAGGCAAGAGAGCTGGCTTTTGAAGGCAAGCGGCTATATATGCTGAAGCGTTTGGGTTTGCTGTACAACTACATTGTTGATCACTCCGGATACGGCATGCCCGGAGATCTCAGCCCGGAGAATTCAACAGCAGGCGGCGCCGATAATACACCGGAGAAGCCGTTGCCCTATAGAACTGATGCAAGGCGGGCTATGCAGCCGCATATGGTTAACTGGCCCATACCCCGTGCAGAGATGAATTTGCTGGGGGCAAACTATCCGCAGAATGCGGGGTATTAATTCGGCAGTCTTTGAAAAGCCATAGCCAATAATAAGAGGGGGCGGTAACGCCCCTTCTTAATTCCGGCACCTGCTGAAATACCTGAAACGTAAAAGCAGCAGAGATCACTGAACCAAATTGCTGAATTACCTGTGCTGCATTTTTCCTGATTTCTTCTTCGTCTGGTTTCCTTCATTTTGATTAACTTTAAGAAAATGCGGTCAACATGGCATCTAAGAAGGCAACAATTATTGATATTGCTAAGCAACTGAATGT
>CAYVEI010000376.1:0-3101 GCA_964450515.1 uncultured Terrimonas sp.
GAGGGTTCACGGTCTCCAATTGTAAAGGCATTAAAAGAATTTTTAAATGGCAATGCTTTTTGCAGGAACGGGATTGATAGTTAACGGTATATTTATCGAACTGCTCGGCATTGGCCCTTGGTTTGTCGCCATTTCCCTTCCAGGGTCTTTGTTGTTTACCATTTGGCATTACTTTCGAGAAAAAAGTATGAGGTAGAATATTCTCAATTGATTCTCCGCAGTGTCTGTCGTGCAAAGCCATTGGGAGGCAAATGCTCCCGGTAAACGCACAAAGTCCTGTGGGGAGACACACCGCAGAAAGAAAAACGATGAATATCGCAGAGAGAAGACTACGCTGTGTGAAGTAATTATGTAAGAAAAGCATAGCCTGCTTTGCTTTGCGAAGCGCACGTAGTCGTTCTCCAAACTTTTTTACAAATTGATCGTCTTTGAAATACTTCACCTGATTTATAAAATACTCCAAACCTCCCGGAATCCTTTTATACATTCCGCGGAGATTCGGAGTACTGTAACTGCAATCAATCATCCAGCCGGAAGGAGATCTTGCAGATTACGCCAAACGTGGTTACTTTGTTGTCTTTAACATGCGCTTTGATGTCTTTTACAAAAACCGAATCAATATTACGAACGGTTTTGGAAGCCTCCGTTACGGCGGAACGGATAGCATCGTCAATGCTTTTTTCAGAAGAGGCTATTACTTCAATTACTTTTACAATAGGCATACAACGTGTTTTATAAATTATTAAATAAGATGTATCTTCTTTAAAGGTCGTGAAAAATTCATAGAATTAAAAACGGGAGATGCGGTGTAACATGTATACCGGCGTTTTCATCAATTATTGCTATTTTTGCCGCAGTTAAATTATAGTTATGAAAATAAGTAAAAAGGTTTTATATATTTTTTTAGCGCTGATCGTAGCTGCCGCTGTATATCGCATCATACCCGGACGCCCTTACGGGTTTGCGCCGCAAATTGCAATGGCCTTATTTGCAGGAGCGCTTATAAAAGATAAAAAAACAGCTTTTGCGCTTCCTGTATTGTCCATGTTCCTTTCAGACGCGTTGTTTGAGCTGCTGTATTATGCCGGGCTTTCACCCATGTGGGGGTTTTATGAAGGGCAGTTCACCAATTACATCCTGTTTGCTTTATTAACAGGAATAGGTTTTTTCATTAAAAAGATCAATGTTATTAATATAGCCGCAGCTTCCTTTGCAGCGCCAACGGTTTATTTTTTGATGTCCAATTTTATGGTATGGATAAGCGGTGGTGGCTACCAGCGCCCCAAAACATGGGATGGTTTAATGATGTCGTTTGCCGACGGGTTGCCATTTTATAAGAACTCAATAGCCGGCACTTTATTTTTTGCAGGCCTGTTTTTCGGAGGCTACTATCTCATTAAGCACTATATGCTGAAGCCTGAAATGGCCAAATAAAACGTTGCTTTTACCTGATGGCTAACCATAACGTCACCGGAAAAAATGGGGAAGCGCTGGCGCTTGTGTATTTAACACGGAATCGTTTTGTTATTCTGCATACCAACTGGCGCCATTCGCATTACGAAATAGATATCATTGCTCACAGGGCAGATATTTTGCATTTTATTGAAGTTAAAACCCGGCGTTCCCTGAAATTCGGTTATCCCGAAGAAAGCGTTACAAAGAAAAAATTAGAAAACCTGATCAATGGCGCCGAAGCATTTCTTTACCAGTATCCGCAATGGAAAAGAGTACAATACGATATTCTGTCTGTAAATCTCTGGAAAAATCGCGATCCCGAATACTTCTTTATTGAAGATGTTTACCTGTAGTAACCAGCAATTTCATTTTTTCCACCATTTTGTACGTAGCAGGGCAATAGGCTATATTTTGCTTGTGCACATGCATATAGTCTACCATTTTTCTTTTGGTAAGATGCGGAAAACCGGCACAATCGGCAGGCCGCACTTCATAAATGCTGCACATATTGGTATTGAGATCAAGAAACTGGCAGGGTTGCTGCTTATTCATCCAGTCGCTGTCTTTCTTATCGTAATACAGCCATTTTTCCTTAAAGGCTTTACCTGTCATTCCCAGGTGCGCTGCAATGCGTTTAATATCCTTTGGCGTATAAGTGGGGCTCATTGTTTTACAACAGTTGGCACAGCTTAAGCAATCTGTTTCTCTCCATACCGCCTTATCAACCTGCACGGTGAGGCTATCTAATTTCCGGGGTGGATTTTTTTCAAGTTTGGATAAAAATGCTCTTAATCCTTTTTTATGGTACCTGACTTTTTGCCTGAATGACCTCAGGTTAATTGCCTGCATAATCTGTTTAATATTAAAGCCCGAAAGTAAGCGTTAATTCAATTCAATTTTGCTCACCGCTTAAAATGTGTATATCTGCAACGGTGTACCTGGTTTTACCGGATATTTGTACTTAATTTTTTGCAGCCTTACTTTTACAGGGCTTATTTGAAATGCATGCTGTATGTGGGATGATCAAAAAAAGGGTTTCAGGGATTACCTGCTGTTAGAGAAATCGCTTAGCGCTAACTCCATAGCAGCCTATTTGCACGATATTGAAAAGCTAACGGAGTTCCTGCAGTTGCGCCATAATCTTAAAGCGCCGGCAGACATTGAATTAAAAGACCTGCAGCAATTTGTACAATGGATTGCCGGACTGAATATAACCGCCGCTTCGCAGGCAAGGATCATTTCCGGACTTAAGGCTTTTTATAAATACTGCCTTTTGGAAAAGATCGCTGAAAAAGACCCTACCCTATTGTTAGCATCGCCAAAATTAAAACGGGCATTACCCGATGTACTGAGCTTTGAGGAGATCGAAACCCTTATCGCGCAAATTGACCTGAGTAAACCCGAAGGGGTTAGAAATAAAGCGTTGATAGAGATCATGTATAGCTGCGGACTCCGGGTAAGCGAAGCCGTACAGCTTAAACTATCGAACCTGTATCCGGATGTTGGCTTTATAAAGGTAACCGGTAAGGGAGATAAGGAAAGGTTGGTGCCCATAGGCAGGGAAGCGGTTAAACATATTAATATATACCGCGAAAATATACGGGTGCATCTTGCTGTTAAAAAAGGAGAAGAAGACACGTTGTTCC
>CAYVEI010000377.1:0-3096 GCA_964450515.1 uncultured Terrimonas sp.
GCTAAACAGTTAATACGAATGGCTTCGGATTTAAAAATCATTAGAAAAGGCGGCAGGGAAAACATAAAATACACCAGCGGGAAAAAGTGGGGGGTGAACGCTGTATACTAGATTAATTTACCATTATCCCAAAGGCGTTTGTTACGCACATTACTTTTTTTATAAAGAAACCCTGTATGCTACCTTATCTATTTCATTCTTTTCTTCTTTGTGAAACAATTTGAAGGATTATTTGTTACAATAATTGGAACACCGGTTGTAAACCGGGTAGTAACGGTAATTAAATAAGATGAGCAAAAAAAATATGGGTGCGGTATACAAAGCGTATATTTTACACAGGTATGTACGCTGAAGTAAATAACAGACTTACCGTTGAACCTGCAGTTGAGCAGCTATTGCTTCTTTATATATACTTCGATGGTTCCCGGCTCCGAACTTCTTGGTGCGGGAAATGAATCAATTTGCTGATAATGCAGCCTCAACGAATCTCTTACCCTGAACGGATAAAAATTATTTAAGCCCGGCATGTATTCAAATAAAACAATGTCATAATAATTATTGTGCACCCTGTCTTCAAACATTTTCGCTTCCCTGTTAAACATACCCACTCCTAAATGATACCACAGCGGAAACTTTGGATCCCGCTCAGGCGTATAGGGCATTTCCGCAGCAAGGAAAGTGAGCTCAGACATATTCAGCACCCTAAGGTCTTTCCTGCTTTTTACCACATCAAGCTCCAGGAGCCGTTGTATCCCTTTAACTGTAGGCTCAGGAAGCTTTATCTTTTTTAACGCAGGTATATCAGCATATATCCATTCGCCCTGTGGAACAACAACAGATTCTTCTCCGGATTTAAGTCTCGCGTTATGCAAACCCACCACATTCTCCCCGGTTGCCGAATATACAATCCCTTCCTCCCTGTTAGCTTTAATAAATATGCGTTGCATATAATTCCAATACAACTGGCTCCACCATAACATTACACCCGCAAATAATAAAACAACGATCCCGGGGCTATTTACCTTTACATTGAGATACTTGAGCAGGTAGTGCATAATAAAGGCAAATGCAAAACTGTGGAAAAAAATGTTACTGTTAACCGGAGTGTAGCTGGTAATTTGAAAAATGGCAGCCATACATAAAATGCCTGATGTAAGCAATAAAAAAACCATCGCCCTTTTGCCGGTAAAAAAAGACCTGACATCCTTAAATCCTGCAATAGCAAACAGTATAATAAGGAAAAAATAAAATTTCAACCATTGCGATTCACTGAAAAATTCATTTACGATATCAGCACCTGAAACACGGGCGTTATGCGGAGGTTGTCCATAATTGAACCAGTAAGAAAAATCATACTGCAGGAAAAAAAGAACAGTAACAGCTATAACTAAAATGGTTCCCCCAATATACGCCACCAACCCCAGCCACTGTTTTTCAACCCAGCTATTATACAATAACAGGACACTACAAATTAAAAAAATAAGCCCGCCCGCATCCTGTTTAGAAAAAAAAGAAAAAAAGGTAAACAAAGAAGCCAGCGAAAGCCATATCCACTTTGTTCTGTGGCTTCCGCTAAAAACAAACTGCAATACCAATGATAGGGCAATCAGCCCATATACAACAGCCGTGTGATTATACCAGGGCCAAAAATTGAAAAAAGAAAAGGTTATCGTATACAATAATACAGACGCGGCCCTTACAACAGGTATAACAGAGAGCGTTACCAGTATGTGCCGGAACACGAGGCCGGAAACAATATTGATGAATACCTGGGCTTTAACAAGCGTAATAAGCTGCGCGCCGAAGATCTTAAAAAAGATAGCAGGAACTACCCAGTACATTCCTCCTAAAGGGATACCAAAATCACGGAAAGGCAGTTGCCCATTGCTTAACCGGTATGCACCTTCCCACGATAAGAATATATTTACCCTGAAAGGGAAGCTCAAAAGAAGAGGGAAAGCCGCAAAAGCAACAACAATTAATACTTCACAAATATTCAATATTTTCTTCTGAGTCATTCTAAATAATTATTTGGTGAAAATATAGTACACCGGTCAATTCCCAAAAACTGATCCGGGAATTTATCAAATGAAACACAAAGGCTATAGCAAAATAATCAATTATGGCTTTCGTTATTGAAATAATTACTTTTATACATTAACTTGTATTTTATTATAACATACAGCTAAATAGGGATTGTGATATATCTAAAGTTACTGCGCCCCAAAGACTGGGTTAAAAATCTTTTTTTGTATATACCACTGTTTTTTGCAGGTGAAATATTCAACTGGATCAGGGTATTTCAAGTATTTGAAGGATTTATTGCTTTTTGCTGCATTGCAAGCAGCATATATATCATTAATGATTATGCAGATCAGGAAGATGACAGAAAGCATCCCGAAAAGAGAAACCGGCCTATTGCTTCCGGAGCGGTTTCCTCCGGAACAGCTTTAATGATCTTTGCCATATTAGTTGTCGTGGGCTTTACTATCGCCTATTTCATAAATACCAGGTTCCTCGTCCTCCTGTCAGTTTATTTTTTTTTAAATATTGGCTATTCATTTGGATTAAAAAACATACCCATACTCGACATTTTTATTATAGCCATAGGGTTTGCACTCAGGGTACGCTCGGGCGGAAGTATAGCAAAGGTAGATGTTACCATTTGGCTGAACATCATGATATTCCTGCTGGCATTGTTTATGGCTGCAGGTAAAAGAAGAGATGATGTGCTGCTAAAAATATCTTCAGGAAACGATATGCGTAAGGCAGTTAAAGGCTATACCCTCGATTTTTTAAATGCATTGCTTGCTTTAATCTCATCGGTAATGATCGTTGCCTATTTTATGTATACAGTATCCGGCAGTATAATAGAGAAGCACAACACAAGCAGGCTGTACTTAACAAGTCTTTTTGTAATGGCAGGCATTATGCGTTATTTACAAATTATTTATGTAAATGTTGATTCAGGTTCTCCTACAAAAATATTGTATAAAGACCGGTTTATTCAAATAGCATTACTGCTATGGATGATAAGCTTTTATTTAATTATTTATTCCAAAAATATGCCTTTCTTTTAACAATGTTTGCTTTCCC
>CAYVEI010000378.1:0-3056 GCA_964450515.1 uncultured Terrimonas sp.
GGGATTGAGAAAGGGATTGAGAAGGGGATTGAAAAAGGTGCTGCACAGAAAAGCCATGAAGTTGTAAGGAAGCTGTTGTTAGCGGGTAGATTCACCATCGCGGAAATAGCCAATTTTGCTGGTGTTAGCGAATATTTCGTACGTAACGTAAAAAAACAGCATAAATAAATTTCCCTCAGGAGTATTTTATATTACTTAGTCCACAGGATTGCACCTGAACTTCATAAAAGTCCTTCGCAGGTAACTGTTGAAAAGCGGAAGATCAAATCTTTCGCTTTTCGCTTTTTAACGTATATTTCCGCACAATGTGTTGAAGAGGCTGTCTCGAAAGAGCCGGTATAGAAGATATGCCAATGCCCTGGTTCGTGTCCGCACGAACCAGATTTCATCTTCCGTGTGGTGGTTATACAAACCGGGGTGTTGATTTAAAAATTTAATATAAGCTATAAACAATACATGATATGGATACAAAACAACTACTACAAACATGGCGCTGGTTCGGGCCAAATGATCCGGTAAGTCTCAGGGATATTAAACAGGCGGGCGTTCAGGGCATCGTTACTGCGTTGCACCATATTCCTCACGGGGAAGTATGGACGAAAGAAGAGATCAATAAAAGAATTGATGAATTGAAAGCTGGGAGCTTTGAATGGAGTGTAGTGGAAAGTCTTACGGTGCACGAAAACATCAAAACACGCAGCGGCAATTATATGGAGCTGATTGAAAAATATAAACAATCGCTTGCCAACCTCGCTGCCTGCGGTGTAAAAACCGTTACCTATAATTTTATGCCGGTAAACGACTGGACAAGAACGGATATCAATTATACCATGCCCGATGGCTCAAAAGCGCTTTATTTTAACTGGAGCGACCTGGCGCTTTTTGATGTGCATATCCTGCAAAGAAAAGACGCCGGAAAAACCTACCCATCCGCTATCATTGAAAAAGCAGCCCAAAAAAACAATACCTGCACTTCAGCCGAAAAAGAAAACCTGGTCAATACCATTTTGTTCGGCATTCCCGGAGAGGAAAGACGTACCACCGAAGGAATGAAAAAGGAACTGGAAAAGTATAAGGATATAGACCGTGCTGCACTAAAAAGCAACCTTGCTTATTTTTTGCAACAGGTAGCTCCCGCAGCGGCCGAACTTGGCATTCAGTTGGCTATTCATCCGGACGATCCTCCTTTTGATATACTGGGCCTTCCACGAATTGTTTGTTCTCAAAAAGACCTGGAGGATATTGTTTCGTATTCTGAAGCACCCTCAAACGGCATCTGCTTTTGTACAGGGTCGCTGGGCGCCAACCCCGCCAATGACCTGCCGGCAATGATCAAAGCGCTGGGCACCCGCATCCACTTTGCGCATTTGCGCAATACAAAAAGAGACGGGGAGGGAAATTTTTATGAAGCAGATCACCTGGATGGTGATACGGATATGTATGCCGTAATGAAAGCCCTGCTCACTATTCAGCAACAGGCCGCTTATGCTATACCCTTCCGGCCCGATCATGGGCATCAAATGCTTGATGATATGGATAAAACCACCAACCCCGGTTATTCGGCTATCGGACGGTTGCGCGGACTGGCAGAATTACGCGGACTGGAGCTGGGTATCATAAAAGGCGTGCATTTTAATTAGAAAAAAACATATATAAAAATATCGCAATTATTTTATTTTAAAGTTTTTGCAGGAACAGAAGGGCTCTTCTTCGTAAAAAAAATTAACATTTAATACCCGCTTTACGGTATTGATGCAGGCTAAAAAGGGCCGTATCTTTATTGTGTCAGAAATGGCAATAAAACAGGCGGAGATTTGTAAAACCCAAAACAGGTTTCCCCTGCGGCAAAAGGATTTTAAAATTGAACCCATTCAGTTAACCTCTCCTGAGGTAAGCTATTCAACATATATGGTGGGTTAGTGTCAATCAACTTCAAGTGCAACCTCCTTACACAGGAGGTTGTAGCTTTTTACAGCTATTGCATACGCACTTTCTCTTAATAAAAATGTAAATTCCCTGTCCTTTTATATGAATTGGCTAATTTGCCCCATATTTTACCGTGAATGATATGAATTTTACCGCCGAATGGATCAGTTACGACAGCACCAACGCCTTTTCTGCTTTGGCTATTGACTACCTGCACCAGCATACATCGTTACAACCCTTTTATAAGTATACGCCCAACCTGCAGGGCATCAAAGAAGCTATTGATGCAAGAAAGGTATTCCATACCGATCGCGCCACTTTAGTAGCCACGCTAAAAACGCAGTATGAAGGAATAGCCGTTGCCGAAAAGGTAAAAGCCAATATAGAAAAGTTAGCCTCCTCCGGTACATTCACCGTATGCACAGCACATCAGCCCAACCTGTTTACCGGCTACCTTTATTTTATATACAAAATTGTGCATGCTATTAAGCTGGCCGATGAGTTGAATACCGCGTTCCCGAAAAATCATTTTGTGCCGGTATATTATATGGGCAGTGAAGACAATGACCTGGAAGAGCTTAACCATATTTTTTTAAACAACGATAAGCTGGTATGGGAAACCAGCCAAACAGGCGCAGTGGGCAGAATGCAAACAAAGGGGCTCAATGCTTTGATCCATCGCATCAGCGGGGAGCTGGGCGTACTGGAGCATGGACAGCAACTGGTTGCACTGCTAAAAAGCTGTTACTGCCAGTCTTCCACCGTGCAGGAGGCTACATTAAAGTTCGTGAACAGCTTGTTTGAATCGTATGGACTGGTAGTGCTGATCGCTGATGATGCAGCCTTAAAAAAAGCGATGACGGGTGTGTTTGAAGACGATCTTTTCAGGCATACCCCCGCAACAATTGTTACACAAGCGGCGCAACGGCTCGCCGCTACCTATCATGCCCAGGTTAACCCCAGGGATATTAACCTGTTTTATATGAAAAACAGTACCAGGGAAAGGATCATTAAAACCGGCGATGGTTTTACCGTTAATAATACGGATATCCATTTTTCTTCCACAGCCATATTGGATGAATTGCATGCGCATCCCGAAAGGTTCAGTCCTAATGTAGTATTGCGTGGCT
>CAYVEI010000379.1:0-3020 GCA_964450515.1 uncultured Terrimonas sp.
TAGATGAGAAATATGCAGAATTGGCTATGGAATGGGGCAATAGATATTATGATATGATTCGCTTGGAAAACACTGCCGCATTAAGTTATGATGGTAGGACCTTTACCATGGCCAAAAAATATCTGCCTTATCCTCTACCCCAGTTGGATAAAAGTATTCTTCTAAAAGAATATTTTTCAGCAAACCCTGATCATTAATTTATCAACTATAGTATTATGAAAAATATTTTGAAATTTATTGCTGTAGGTATACTGTTATCTTTTTTCTCTACAGCATGTAAGAAAGGTTACATAGACCCAATCTCAAAAGTAGACCCTGGAAATGATGAACTGGCGCCAACAGTAGAAATAATCACCCCTTCAGGCGACATTCAAATCCCGCCCACCACAGATGCTACAAATTTTGATTTTAGATTTAAGGTGGCCGATGATATTGAGATTAGTAAAGTTGATATCTCCTTAAATGGGGCTTTACTAAAATCATATACAAATTTTGTAGATTACAGAGGGATATCAGATACGTATCATTATCCTGATCTGGGTGTAGGTACGCACGTGTTTACAGTTGTTGCAACTGACCTGTCGGGAAAAAGCACTACAAAATCATTTACATTTAAAATCAACAATGAATATATTCCTCTTTTAGAAAGTGAAGTTTTATATGTTCCTTTTGATGCAGATTTTAATGATTTGATAAACCCACTTTCCCCGACAGTTACTGGCAGCCCTACAACTGTTTTAGGAGGGCATAGTGGAGCAGCTTATCAAGGGGCGGCAGACTCATATCTCACGTTTCCTCTTTCAGGATTGTACAGCTCAAACGGTATTAGCTTTTCTTTTTGGTACAAAGTAAATGCTTCTCCCGATCGTTCAGGCATCATTACAATTAATGATAATACTAATAATGCAGATGAAAACAGAAATGGGGGATTAAGATTATTCCGGGAAGGAAGCGCAAGTAGCCAAACAATCAAAGCCAATGTGGGAACAGGATCCGGAGAATCATGGAATGATGGTGGTTCAATTGCTACCGCAAGCGGAAATTGGGTACATGTTGCAGTTACCATCTCCCCGACGGAATCCAAAATTTATTTTGACGGGGTTCTTCAAAGAACGTCAACGTTTACCACGTTTAATTTTTCAGCAAGCACAAGTCTAGTTCTTGGTTCAGGAGCACCTTCGTTTACCTATTGGAGTCATTTATCTGATTTAAGTTTATATGATGAATTCAGGGTATTCAATAAAGCATTAACACCAGCAGAAATTGAAGTTGTAATGCAATAATAAAATAGGTTTACGCTAAGTATATTTATTAAAACGAACGCTTTACGGCCAACCCGTAAAGCGTTTTTACTAAAAGATGAAGAACCTGAAAGCATAGCTTATACATTATTTATAAAAACTTTTTTTTAAGTTGAAATACATGCAAAGGCCATTCTTATACTTTTTATTGCTATCGTTCCTGGTTACGACTTGTGGAAAGAAGGACTCTTCACCACCATCACCACAGCAGAAGAAATTCGATTACGTAAGTGCCAGCATCAATGGGCAACCTTCTTTGCAAAACATTTCCCTTAACTCATCTATCAGCATAACCTTTTCTGAGGCGGTAGAATCTTCAACAATAAATAGTGCTGTATCAATAAAAAAAGGAGCCACTTCCGTTGCATATAATTTTTCACTAGAGAATGACAACAAAACAATATTGCTGAAACCAAGAACTGCATTGACGGCCTTGGATGAATATACGCTTACTGCTACAATTGCGCTGAAAGCAATAGCACAGTCCACGTTGCGGCAAGAGCAAAATATCAATTTTACTACAGGAATTGATTCATCACGTAAGTTCCCTGCCATCAGCGATGCCGATCTCTTGACAAAAGTGCAGCAACAAACTTTCAAATATTTTTGGGATTTTGGACACCCTGTTTCTGGTTTGGCAAGAGAAAGAAATACATCGGGTGATATAGTTACAAGTGGAGGCTCGGGTTTTGGCATTATGACGATCCCTATTGGCATTGAAAGAGGTTTTATCAGCAGGGCACAGGGTTTGCAGCGTGTACAAACTATTGTTTCCTTCTTAAAGAATACAACAGTAAAGGTAAAAGGCGCTTTTTCACATTGGATCAACGGTACTACTGGAGCTATTGTTCCTTTCAGTGCCAATGATAATGGAGCAGATCTCGTAGAAACTTCTTACCTGATGATGGGACTGCTTACAGCAAGACAATATTTTAATGGTACTGGCGCAGATGAAACAACATTGCGCAATGATATAACAACATTATACAATAACGTGGAGTGGAATTGGTTCAGGAGGAATAATCAGAATGTACTTTACTGGCATTATAGTGAAGACAAACAATGGGCAATGAATCTTCCCATCAGAGGCTGGAATGAATGTATGATTACTTATGTACTTGCTGCCGCTGCCCCAACACACGGCATACCTGCCGAAGTGTATACGGCTGGCTGGAAAGGTGGAGGAGGCTACATAAACGGCAACTCATATTATGGTTACACATTGCCCCTTGGACCTAATTTAGGCGGTCCTTTATTCTTATCTCAATATTCATTTTTGGGTATTGACCCGAATAACTTGGTTGAAGGTGGAATTAATTTTGCCACCCAGGCAAAGAACCATGCATTGATCAATTACAATTACAGTAAGAGCAATCCTAAAAACTATTATGGCTACAGTGATTCCATTTGGGGGCTTACTGCAAGCGATATTCAGAATGGGTATACAGCCAGCTCACCATCAAATGATGTAAGTGTAATTGCACCGACAGCAGCCATTACATCATTGCCATTTACGCCTAATGAATCTATGGCAGCACTAAAATTCTTTTATTATGTTTTGGGCGATAAGCTTTGGAAAGAGTATGGTTTTATAGACGCATTCTCGTTAAATACCCGCTGGTTTGCCAACTCATTCCTTGCCATAGATCAAGGGCCGCAGATAATTATGATCGAAAATTACAGAACAGGCTTGATTTGGAATCTATTTACCAGCAGCCC
>CAYVEI010000380.1:0-2999 GCA_964450515.1 uncultured Terrimonas sp.
TCCTGTCCTCCCGACTCTGCCCGCTAAAGCTCGAAGAGCGTTGGCGGGCTTTTTTATTGAAAAACGGTTATCTCCCAAATTGAAACCATTCCGAGAGCAAGTGCTTTTTGCCTTTCAGCCAATGGGAAACCATTTCCATTCCCGTAACCGAAAAGGTGATGCCATTACCACCAAAACCTAAAACAAAGTAGCTGTTTTTAAAATCTTTATGCTCGCCTATGTAGGGCAAACCATCTTCGGTTTCTCCAAATGTTCCTGCCCAGGCAAAATCAGTATGAAAAGTTGCCTGCGGTAAATATTTTTCAAAAGATTTAACCAGTTTTCGTTCTTTCTTAGCTATCAATGTATCCCGTTTTTGCGGATTACGGAATTCCTCATCCTCACCTCCTATCAGCATTCTGTCATCATCCGTAGTACGTAAATAAACATACGGATCTGAAGTATTCCAAATCAGAACCTCTTTGTATTGCCTGCATAATTCGGGTTCAACTTCAGACACGATCGCAAAAGTGCTGATAAGGTCTACAAACTTTTCCTTAATCATTCCGGCACTTTCATAACCTATGCAATACACGATCTTCTTTGCTTTAATGGTTGCACCAGTGTTTAGATTGATCTCATTGGAACGGGTACCGTATTTAACATTGATCAGCTCGGTTTTATCATAAATACGCAACCCTCTTTTTTGATTGTATTCCAGGATTTCGTGTACCAGCATAAACGCATCTACACTTGCCCCCTGCTTAGAAAGAATGCCCCCAAAGGCTTTATCCAGCTTGTAATTTTTTTGTATGGCTTCTGCTTCTATCCATTGTACATCAAAACCGGCCCTCTTGCGGGCTTCAAATTCTTTCCTGAGCCATTTCACATCTTTTTTCAAAGCTGCAAAATAGAGAGAATCCTTTTGTTTAAATCCTGCTTTTGATCTGATCTTTTTCGCCATATCACCCAAATGGCTGATAGCTTCAGCACAAGCTTTATAACTCGCCACGGCTCCTTTTATACCAATCCTTTCTGTTAGTTCATATAAGGGCGTGTCTATCTCATATTGCAGCATGGAAGTGGTAGCAGAAGAGCTTCCGTTGGCAATTTCGCGTTTGTCAATTAAAATCGTATCAAACCCGTCGCCTACACATTGATGAGCGATCAGGCTGCCGGTAATGCCTCCACCTACGATTAAAACATCACATGCAGCATCTTCCCGAAGAGAGGGGTAACTGTTGAGTATCCCGTTTTTTACCAGCCAGAATGGTTCATTTGATTTTAAGTTCATATTTATTGTAAGCCATTAATTGGGTGGTTAGCTGTAAACATTTAATTCCCTTTTACGCCTTATGCCAGGTTTCTGTACGGAAACTGCGCTGGCTGCCAGTTGAAAAAAGGTGACTAACTTGTTCGTTTTATTCCTTAAATATAGCTAATATAAATGCTATATAGCTTACTTTAAAGCGACCATCTTAAAAGCATAACAAATCTTTTGGTGGTGTTAACAAAGCCTATGACACCGAACTCTTAAAACTTCGGGATGAAATTGCGCCAAAATTTCAAACATTCGCATTTAAGGACAGCGTTACAGGAAAAACAATGACTTGACATGCATAATCATATGGACGTGCCGTTCAGTACAGAAGAATTTAAAGGTCAGAAATATGACCTGGCCAATGAAATGAAAACCTCCGGGCTAACCGCTATTTGTATGACCTTTTGTGTTGACCGTCCCAAGCTAAACAAAGAAGACGAAGCATACGAAAGGTTTATAATGAGCCTTGATGAAATGGATGAAATGCTCAAAGCTAAAAATCTGACCCGAGCATTCAATTATCCGGATTTGAAAAAAGCACGAAAAGAGAATATTCAAACAATGATGAAAAAACTTACTGGTCCCTCAAAAACAGGGTGTTTTCCATTTCCGTAGGCTATTCTTTTTTGAAATAACCGGTATTTTTTTCCGAAACGGGTTTCTCCTGCTTCATTTTTGGTTTGCCGGTGTTCACTGCAGCGCCGGCAAACCATACCATTTGTTTAACCCGGTAAGCTTAATGTTTCTTCATCATCTTCCTCTAATACTTCAATTTCCGTTAACAGCGCCTGCGGCATGGTTTTATTGGTAGTAGCTTCCAGGTGTTTAATTCTTTCCAGCCTGCCAATGATGGTATCGCCCCTTTTTTTGCCTTCTTTCAGCTTGTTCATGGCATCGTCATACGTATCGGAAGTGTCTTTCAGCTTCGCTTTAATTTTCAACATGTCTTCTGCAAAGCCAACGAATTTATCGTATAAGGCGCCGCATTGCTTAAATATCCCTTCTACATTTTTAACCTGGTTTTCTTTTTGCCAGATGATCTTTACCACTTTAAGGGTAGCGATCAGCGTAGTGGGTGTAATTAAAACGATCTTTCGTTTTAAGGCATTATTGATCACTTCCGGGCTTTGGTTTATTGCCAGCGTTAGGGCTGGCTCCACGGGCATGAACATAAACACATAGTCGGGTGTGGTAAGCCCGGCAAGCAACTGGTAGGCTTTATCCGCCAGCTTTTCAATATGGTCATTTACGCTGCGTAAGTGTTGCTTTAAGTAGATTTTTTTCTCTTCGGGGTCCGACGCGTTAAAGTAATTAACGTATGCAGTTAGGGAAACCTTGCTGTCAATAACCAAATGCCTGCCGTTGGGAAGGTGTAAAATAAAATCGGGCCTGCGGTTTACTTCCGCATCAGTGTCCCTGTACATTTCTTCCCTGGTAAAGTCAACATATTTTTGTAATCCTTCCGCTTCCAGTATCATGTTCAGGCGGTCTTCTCCCCAGTTACCCTGCATTTTTACCTCCGATTTTAACGCGGAAGTTAAATTTTTAGCGTCATCGCTCAGTTGGGTGTTTAACTGCTGTAATAGTTCCAGCTCTTTCTTTAACGAGGTGAGGTCGTGAATATCCTCTTTCCTGGTGGCTTCTACTTTTTCTTTAAATGCTTTCAGGTCATTTTTAAAAGGATCAATTACAAACGACA
>CAYVEI010000381.1:0-2992 GCA_964450515.1 uncultured Terrimonas sp.
ATTTTATTGGTAACATCAAAGGCAAATGCCTTCACCATCAGGTTTCTCGCGGCCGTTTCGCCAATGCCTCTTGACTGTAAATAAAACAGCGCTTCTTTATTGAGACTGCCCACGGTGGAACCATGACTGCATTTTACATCATCTGCAAAAATTTCTAACTGCGGCTTTGAATCTACCACTGCTTTATCGCTCAGCAGCATGTTATTGTTTTGCTGAAAAGCGTTCGTTTTCTGTGCATCCTGGTCAACAAATATCCTGCCGCTGAAAACACACCGGGCACTGTCTAACAGTACGCCTTTATACAGCTCATTGCTGAGACAGTTGGGAAAGAGGTGGTTTACCGTAGTGTGGTTATCCGCTAATTGCCTGGCACCGGCAAGATACAGGCCGTACAGGTGGCTTTCGGTATTGGTGCCGTTCAGGTCAAGATGAAGATTATTACGCACAAATGAAGCGTCAGGCAATATATACGTGTGGTTATTATACAGGCTGTTGCTTTGCTGCACGGTTTGGTTAAAGTTAACTAAGTGCGCATTGGATGGGGCGATCTGCAGGTTGTACTGGTCTGCCTGTGCGTTTTCTGCCACATAGCATTCCGTAACACTGTTTACAAATAGAGGCTTATCGCCAATTACCACAACCGATTCAACAATTTGTATCTTACTGCTCCTGTGAGCAATGATCAATATCCTTGGCTGAATAAAAACAGCTTCTTCCGCATTGTATACATGCGTAATGTGTATGGGCTTATCGCAAACACTGTTTTTCTCAGCTTCTATTACGATGCCGTTTTCAAACAGTGCCGTGTTCAAAGCAGCAAAAGGATGCTTTGGGAGGTTAATGCGTTGGCCGAGGTAGGTTTTCAGGTCATCGTTCTTTAGTGCGGTACGGAGTGGCAGAACTTTTACACCCGGTATGTTCACATCTTCATTGAGCATACCATTCTTTAAAACCACTTCGTAAGCATCCAGCAGGGGTATCTGTACCGCGCTGTGCAGTTTGTGCAAAGAAGCGGCACCGGGCTGAAGGCGAAAATCTTCCTTTAAAAAAGGAGATACATTGGTAAACCGCCATTCTTCCAGCTTAGTTGTAGGAAATCCTTTGCCGGAAAAAGCTTCAAATGCGGTATCCCGTAAAGGTTTTAGCCAGTTATTATCCTGCGCCGTTTCCTTTTCCCTGTATAGCGTAATAAACTGGTCGTATAGTGATGTAGTTGTAATCATTTCAAAATTGCGTTAATCATCAAACCGATGCCGTTGTAGCCGGTTCCTTTATCCAGTCGTAGCCTTTTTCTTCCAGCTCAAGCGCTAATTCCTTAGTGCCCGATTTTACAATTCTGCCATCGTATAATACATGCACAAAATCGGGAACAATGTATTCCAGCAAACGCTGATAGTGGGTAATTACAATAAAAGCATTCTTTTCGGAGCGCAGTTTATTTACGCCGTTAGATACAATGCGCAAAGCGTCAATATCCAGTCCCGAATCTGTTTCATCTAAGATGGAGAGTTTGGGATTAAGCATGGCTAACTGAAATATTTCATTCCTTTTTTTCTCACCTCCCGAAAAGCCTTCGTTCAGGGAACGGTTGGTGAGCTTGGCATCAAACTCCACTAATTTTTGCTTTTCCCTGGTTAACCGAAGAAATTCTTTCGCTTCTAAGGGCGGTTCATTATGATAAGCCCTTATTTCGTTTAAAGCAGTGCGCAAAAAGTTAATATTGGAAACCCCCGGTATTTCAATAGGGTATTGAAAAGCAAGGAACAAACCCTCACGGGCCCTGTTTTCAGGTGAAAGTTCCAGCAGGTCTTTGCCATCAAATATCACTTCTCCACCGGTAACTTCAAAGTTTTCCCTGCCCGTTAGCACGGAGGCAAGAGAGCTTTTCCCTGAACCGTTCGGTCCCATGATCGCGTGTATTTCGCCCGCGTTTACCTGCAGGTTAATGCCTTTTAATATCTGCTTATCCTCAACCTTCGCCTGTAAATTTTTTATGCTTAACATGATATATTGCTGTGTTTCTTATTTTGTTTAATAACTCCTTTCGGAACTGAATTCGTTAACTGTTTATATAAACCGGAACAATAAATACTTTTTACTCCCTTACCACTTACTACTTACCACTCTATCTATCCCACACTTCCTTCCAGCGTAATAGATAAAAGCTTCTGCGCTTCCACTGCAAACTCCATGGGCAACTGGTTCAGCACTTCTTTTGCATAGCCGTTCACTATTAGCGCTACTGCCTTTTCCGTATCTATTCCCCGCTGGTTGAGGTAAAAGATCTGGTCTTCACCTATTTTTGAAGTAGTAGCTTCATGCTCAATAGTAGCGGTTTTGTTTTTAGATTCTATATAAGGGAAAGTATGAGCGCCGCAACGGTCTCCAATCAGCAGGGAGTCGCATTGGGTGAAGTTTCTTGCGTTTTCCGCCCTGCTGCCCACCTGCACCAGTCCGCGATAGCTGTTTTGTCCTTCGCCGGCTGAAATACCTTTTGATATGATGCGGCTTTTGGTGCCCTTGCCAATATGGAACATTTTAGTGCCGGTATCGGCAATTTGCTTGTTTTTGGTTACCGCCACCGAATAAAACTCCCCGCTCGAATAATCGCCCTGCAAAATTACGCTGGGGTATTTCCATGTAATAGCCGAACCGGTTTCAACCTGGGTCCATGAAATTTTGGCGTTGGCGCCCCGGCAAACACCGCGTTTGGTTACAAAATTGTAAATGCCCCCTTTACCTTCTTTATCACCCGGATACCAGTTTTGCACTGTGCTGTATTTAATTTCCGCATTCTCAAGGGCTATCAGTTCAACTACTGCCGCGTGCATCTGGTTTTCATCGCGCTTGGGTGCCGTGCAGCCTTCTAAGTAACTTACATAGCTGCCTTCATCGGCAATAATAAGGGTGCGTTCAAATTGACCGGTATTTTCTGAGTTGATCCTGAAATAAGTAGACAATTCCATCGGGCAGCGAACGCCTTTGGGAATAT
>CAYVEI010000382.1:0-1772 GCA_964450515.1 uncultured Terrimonas sp.
GTAGGCAGAGCGGCCGTCAATCATTTTAACGCCTGCCTGGATCAGTTGCCGGTTATAGTTCATGGCTTCCGCAGGTACCCAATTACTTACCTGCTCCTGGCTAATGCTTGCATTTTCATTAACGGCAAGTTCTCCCTTCTCATTCATTCCAACGAGCAGTCCGGGAAAAGCATCGGGAGGAAAGTGGTAGGAAGTGAGCCAGGGTGTGGCTACATGGCGGTTGGTCATAATAAAGCCGCGATCATCTACTACAAAGCCTGTTCCTGTGCCAAAACCTCCTATGGGCCGCAGGTCTGCGCCCTGTGGTGCTGCACTTTGTGTAGAGAGCCAGGGCTCTGTGGCACCCGTATTATTGGTAACATAAGCTGCCATGTATATGGTGCCTTGCTGCGTTTTCTGGGGCAGGTACACATGGTAGAGCTGCTCCCCGGTATTGGTTAATTCCAGTTTCCAGCCCAGTTCTATAGATACCACTTTAGTTTCATTGGCTTTATTGATCCGGGCAGGAGAAAGCGATCGTGCACTTCCTGAAGAGTCCGTGTTTGCATCAACGATATGGATTACCCGGGATGCGGAACGATTGGAATATACCAGCCAGCCAGCCGTTCCCATAAGGATCAGCAACGCTGTAATGGCAACAAGGACCCCCTTGCGACTCTTCTTCTCGGATTGCGCTATCATGTGCAGCATCGTTTGCTTGCCAATGGTTTCCTTAGGCAATGTGGTCTTAGCAGCAGTAGGAGAAGCCTGATGCAGCTTCGTTTCCTTAGATGAAGCATCCACCGCGTCCACCACACGGGTTTTTTTGATATGGGAACCGGGTTTAGGATCCAAATTGAATTCTAAAAGGGGACCTTCTTTACCCAGCCGGATCGTATCTCCGGCCATGAGCGCAGTTGTTGCTGTAATGATATGCCCATTTACATAAGTGCCGTTCTTACTTTGCAGGTCGGTTATTTCATAGGTATCCGGAACCTGCGGGTTTACACGGATATGACAATGCTGCCGGCTGATGATATCATTTGCCGGATCGAAGGCGATATGATTGGCATCGCCCCTGCCGATAGTAATGTTCAGGGTGGGAGTTACTGTATACTTTTCAGTTTGTCCTTTTTTTTCCCCATCCATATAGCGGATGAGAACAGTTGTGGGATTTTGAGTGCTCATACATTTTTTTTTGACGGGTGTAAGAAATGATTCAGGGCGTTTTTGCTGTCAGACCGGGTGGAGATTCATAAGATGCGCCTTTTCATGCTGCCGGAATACAGGCGCTTTAGCTTATATCGCAGTACAGTTCAAAAAGTGATCAGGAAAAAGTATCTTTTTTTAAAGCAAACCGCCAGGTTCACCAAATACCCGGTACGCTGTTTTTTGTATGAAGGGGGAGGGAAGAGCAAAGGAGAGGGAATACGCGGGATATCCTGTATTTATTCGGCTGCCGCAAAATTTTTATTATTAATGAACGTGGAGTCGGTAAGCGTTTGTAAAAATGCCAGCAGATCCAGCTTTTCATAATCGCTGATGGCTATTTTATTTTTTACTATCGAGTCGGTGGTAGGGCTGCTCACCACGCCAAAGCGGTAATGATCTATCACGGCGCCAATGGAATAAAATCGTCCATCGTGCCCGTAAGGAAAAGTGGCATATACATTCCTGAGGCTTGGCACTTTAAACTTCAGCGAATCGGCAGCATTGCCGGTGATCCGCATACGACCTATATCTTTTAATATATCGTTTACCGGCAGTCCGGTATTTCGGAACGAATTATCGGT
>CAYVEI010000382.1:1872-2943 GCA_964450515.1 uncultured Terrimonas sp.
AACTGCTGGTGGCAGGAAGCGCAGGGGAAATTGCCATCCTGCGAAAGGCGGCCATCGTAAAACAGCTTCTTTCCCAATTCAAAGCCCTGTTGTGTGAGCGTATTGTTTTCAAACTTATATACCGGTTCGGGGAATCCCGGTGGTATTATGAATTGCAACGGTACTAACGGAGCCGCAACAGTACCCTGTTTTTTACAGGCTTCCAGGAATAATAAGCAGCCAAGCAGCAAGCTCATAAGCGATATGACGGCGCGATACATCATTCTTCCGTGATTGATGCAATGCTGAACATGGTGGCATAATTGTCTGCATATAAGCCGGCTAATGAACCGGGGCTGTGCACGAACGCGTTATCCGCTATGGATAAAGCATGCACGGCATTGAACCATTTGCTTATATCGGCGTTAATAACAACAGTGGTTGTGCGGTTATCCCTTAACGCTACCTGCCCTCCTTCCGGTACGGGCAGCGCAATAGAACGTATGGCTTTGTTTTCCCCGCTGAAGCCGCCAATATGATAAGTAAAATTGCCGTCCGGAACGGTAGAAAAAGAAGAAGCCCCTTCGAGCTTGGCCATAATATAGCCGCTGTTCCAGGTCCAGAACATGCCTTTGGCCGGATCAAGATCGCCGCTCTGGGCGCCGCTTACGTTATCAATACTATCTACTCCTATTTGGAAAGAAAGACCATTAAAGGTATTTTGATCAATGGAAACGGTGAAGGAAAGGGTATTGCCAATGGCTGCATCTGCCAGCCGGTATTTAACTTCACCGGCTACCGGTAAGCCGGTATTGTTGTTTTTCAGCGATAAAGCGCTTACATAAAACCTAAAAGCAGTAACCGTATAATCTTCGCCTAAAGCGTTGGTATAGGGTTGATTGAAGACCAAAGGCTGACCCTGTACAACAGGCTGGAATACGATGTTTACGGTATAGGATCTTCCTGTACTGTCATCATTTTTTAATTCTTTCTGGCAACTGCACAGCAGGAATAAAAACACACATGCAATATAACCGGCGCCTGCTTTCATAATGGTATCTTAAAGATAATGCTAAAAAAGGGAGAAAGGAA
>CAYVEI010000383.1:0-2898 GCA_964450515.1 uncultured Terrimonas sp.
AAAAACGCAATATATTTTTCCAAATACTCTTTAGGTGGCGTGTGCCATTCCGCAGTTCTGCTTACTTTGGTGCGTGCACAGTGATAAGCGAACTCGTATAATATGTTTACTATTTTGGGATTGGGGATCAGAGTGCCATCTTCTCTCCTAACAAATGCGCCCCTGCTCCCGGTTTTAACTTCTTTTGCTATCTCAAGCATTGCATAGTATACGGGAAGACGTGCTGATTTTACTCTTACCAAATAGTCGGGTTGCTTTTGTACTTTCTTTTCGGCCCTGTCAAAGATCCGGTTGTATGCTGCAATTAAATTTTCCGATAAAAAACTTTCTTTTTCCTGCACAGGAGAACCGAATATAGACATTTTGACACCTTTGCCGGATTGGTTATTATCATGCAGCAGCCTGATGTATTCTTTTATATCCGGAGCAGCGGGACCATAATATGCATCAATAAATTCATTTTTTTCTTTTTCAATATCAACGTCAGGGTTCCACAACATTTTAGCGATCATATAAGCCCTTAACGGCGCAAAGTCTCCGCCCGACTGGATATTACCCTGTTCAAATAATGCAGATACATTATTCTTCCTGAGAAACTGAATATTGGGCTGCAGTACGCGCAGGTTGGGAAACGGAGCGAACAGGTGTGAAAAACGAATAACATAATCCCACACCAGGATATTATCGGTGAGTTTACCCCAGCCTGCCAGGTCTTCGCTAAAAGCCCTATCGCCTGTTTCCATAGGATCGTTGCGGGAACTCTCAATGCTGCACAGCATGATGTTTACATTCTTGCGGGGTACAATGCCTTTAGGCGGTACACGTGAATACTGGTAGGCCAAAGTTGAAATGATCTTATCGGGGAAGCGCTCTGCCACCTTGTTCACAAAAGCGATAATTGAACCTGAACCTAATGCTGGATATTTTTCTCCGCCATGAGTAGAAAGCAATTTCTCCTCCGGTGCAAAGGCGGCATATTGTTTATCCAGCGCTGCACAGTTATCGCACCGGCAATAATTCACATTGTCGTTTTGGCTAACCGACCAGTATAATGCTTCCGGCTTTTTATCCATTGCTTTTTGCAGGTTTTCACATACGATCTCCAGCACATCAGGATTGGTTAAGCACAACTGCGCTTCGGGCTGGTAGCCGGAACCGTCCCATGAAGGAATTACACCCGCATGTCTTTTGCCATCGTAGAAGCTGAAATATTCGGGGTGCGCTTCGCCATATTCTTTAGGATTGAGCAGGCTGTGAAACGTGTGTACCCAATAGCCCCATTGTGTTTTATCGCCACCCCTGCCTTCAAAGGAATGCAGTTTATGCCAGTTCATGAACTCCGGATCGTACACATCATTATAATAGGTTTCCCTGAAACTGAAGGCCGGCAACTGGATATCATTTATAGGCTGAAGCTTTATGGTTTTCCGGGTAGGCACATACGTAAAATCTGATGTATATTTTCTACAGCCCAAATATTTGTCCAGGAAGGTATACACACTGTATATCACCCCTTTTTTATCGCCTCCTGTTAAAATTAATTTAGTGTTATCGGTTTTAATTAAAAGTCCGTCCTGCTTCAACTCGCGGTAATCTATCTGATCCTGCCCGGGTCTGTTTACCCTGCCGATCAAAATTTCGGAAGCAGTGCTTTTTTCGTTATCGGCAACTACCGGCAAACTTACTCCCGTGATCCTGAACAAATAATCCTGCAGCACTTTAGCTGCCCGGATCTCTGCCAAAGTAGCTTTCGCGGGCATTACAATGCTGTAGGGCGACTTCCCTTTTTTTATCAAAGTAATTTTTTGGGCAACCATTGTATTGCACAACAGCAATAAAAAGGTAAGTTGAAATAGCTGTTTCATGTTCTATATCTTAAATATTCAATTGCAATTGAAGTGAGCCTGCTGCCGGCTTAAAATTAGTTGAACGAAGATGATGTTTAGATTAAGCCTGCCCCATGAACGGGTCTGTATAGCTTGCTTTTCCTGTCTCCACATGGCCTGCATAGCGTCTTTCAAAATCATCATACCCCTGTACACGAACCGTAAAATCGTACCACCCAAAGCTTTTACCAAGATTAAGAACAATAGCCGCTTCATTTGTTATCGTTTTCTTTACGGGTTTATTTTTATACGCATTGTCTTTGATCTCTATGGTGTACGACTGCCCCGGGCTTAAACTGGTTATGTTTAAAGTAAGATTACCGGTAAGTTTTTTAATTGATTTACCAGGGCGTTCATAATCACAAACAATCGCTATTTCGGGATCATTGGCTTTGCCTGCACATTCCCGGAAAAATCCATTAGGGCCATATACCCGCACATGATAAATTCCGTTTTCAAATGATTGAACGGGCCAAGCATCTGAGAGGTCGCCCGCGGCCACTACAGCATAAGAACGGCTTCCCGTATTTTCAAAAGCTCCTTCCCTTCCTGCATATTTGCCGGGAAAATATACATTGAAGGGAGATCCTTTTGATTGCTTACCAAATATCTCATCCTTTGCTTTTAAGGTCAGTTCCAGGTTCTTTTTATCGTTGCTTAATTTTACATCGGCATAGAGCTGGTAGTGCAGCGGACATAATGTTCTTGTGCCTGGCTCCTGGTGAGGCTTCAGGGCAGATGATGAGAATGGATCTTTGTTGATCTGGTCAATCTGTTCTTTAGACAATGGTTTAAAATCAGACGGGTCTTTCTTAAACTTAGCATTGTATATTTCTTTGATAAAAGGATCTTTTTTCAGGAAGTTAATCTTCTCCGGCTTTTCACCATTGTACGGCTTAAACGCCGATGTTAAATCTCCTGTTACTGTTCTGCGCCAGTCGCTGATGTTGGTTTCTTTTACATCCCTGTTAAATTTCTGTTTCATGAATCCTTCGAGAAACTGTAAAACAGA
>CAYVEI010000384.1:0-2889 GCA_964450515.1 uncultured Terrimonas sp.
ATTTTCCGGATGAGCCATCCGAAGCCATTTATGTGTGTGTGGATATGTACAGGGGAAGCTGGAGAGATGTATATCTTGACCAGTATTCGCTCGCCGAACTTCCTGCATCGGCGCCCAGGCTTGAAGACACAAAGGGCGGCGCATGGCTCAGAAGAATGAATTACGGCCTGCATGTGGGTGAAGTGGGTGATCTTACTACAAAAATTTTGTATTTCCTGGGTAGCCTCATCTGCGCCAGCCTGCCGGTTACCGGTTTTATGGTATGGTGGGGCAAGAAGAAGAAAAATGTAAAGAAAAAATTGCGGCAGCAACGGGCTGTTGCATATATGCCCGCTTAAAATGGGTATTGTTGAACAACACGGTTTATTGCTATACTTCGATTATTCATCACCGGTATGATGCTGTTTGATCGTCGCCGTGCTTACGCTATAAGAAAACATGTTTACGAAAAAAGGAAACTGACAGTGAGGTGACAAAATTAATGGCAACTATATCTTCTTTTGCATACTGAATCATCCATCTGCAATGATGTATACCATTTCCATCCTGTGCTGCTTTTTAGGATTTTTTATGCTGTACAATACTTCGCGCAAAGCAAAGCTGTCAACTAAGGGCGCATTTGAAAAATGGCTTCAACAGCATCCTGCCGCTGCCAAAGGTGTGGGTATTTTACTGATCATTGCAAGCTTTGTGATATTGGCCGTAAAGGATGGAACAGGAACCGGGATACTTACCGCACTGCTGCTGCTGATGACAGCCGGGTGCTTAACTGTGTCCATAGCTCCATTGCATTATCTCCGGTTAAAGCATATCGTTGCATTGACTGCGGGTGTTTTTTTACTGGAATTCTTATTTTTTTAATTATGCCTGCAAACAAAAAATACCTTACCCCTTCGCCGGTACAACGTACACTCAAGATCACTGCCGGAATTATAGGAGGTTTTATGCTTACTACAGCCTTCCACCAGTTTGTGATGCTTTTCCTGCCTAAAACGGAGGTGTACGTAACCATGCATTTTACGGCTTATATGATGTGGGCATTTTTGATGATAGTGGCCTTCCTTGCCCGTAACGGCTGGAAGATATGGGGTTGGTACCTGCTGGCGGGTATGGTATTATTTGCTCCGTATATATACCGGATGCTTGTTAAGCCGTAAAGCAATGGCAATGAATTTAAGGAACTACAACATCTATTTTAATACGCACACCGTTAGTGGCATTATCATTACGGCAGTTTTATTCGTTATATTTTTTGCGGGATCTTTCTCATTTTTTAAGAATGAAATAGCTGCCTGGCAAACGAATAGCCCCAATAACGTTGCCGCCAAAAGGTCGCTCAACTATAACCGCATCGTTGACACAGTTGAAAAAAGATATGACCTTTACGGGCGTGAAGTATCACTGTATGTGAATCCGCATTCCAGTAAGATCAATGTATATGTTTCCGGATCAAAAGACACTGTAAACAACAAGGGGAAAGGCGGATTTTTTTATCTTGATCCCCAAACCTTTGCCACAACCAATTATGAGGCATCTTACGACCTGGGTGAATTTTTATACCGGCTGCATTTCCTGGCGCAGGTAAACGGTATAGGAAACCTGGGTTTCCCGCTTGGATATTATATTGCAGGCGCTGTTGCGTTTATTTTCCTGTTTGCTTTGATTACGGGTTTGCTGGTACACTGGAAAAAAATCGTTTCTAATTTTTATTTGTTCCGCCCCTGGGAAAAGCTGAAAACCGTATGGACTGATCTGCATACTGCGCTTGGCGTGATCACATTCCCTTTTCTTTTTGTATTTGCTGTAACAGGTGCCTATTTTTTGATCAGCTACCCGTTGTTTACAAAGCCCACCGTTGCTTTGCAGTACAATGGCAATGAAGATTCGCTGTTTGCAGCGCTGGGCTATGGCAGCCATGAGCTGGCACTGAAACAACAGTCTGCCGCCAAACCGGATATCAATCATTTTGTTGACAGGGCCTATAAGCAATGGAAGGGAGCGAATGTCAATCATGTGGAGGTATTGAATTATGGAGACGCCAGCATGCAGGTGCATGTTGGTGGCGTAATGCCCACTTCGCAAAAATTCACCAGCTCGGGAGAACTTGTTTTTGACGCAGTGGACGGTACAGTGCTGAAACACCGCGACCCCATGACGCCTTCTTCCTATTCGGATGTTGTAGAAAATGCGGTGTATGTATTGCATTTTGGCGATTACGGAGGATATGCTACTAAGATCTTTTATTTCCTGCTGGGGATATGCAGTTGCATTGTTATCATTTCGGGTGTGCTGATATGGCTGGTTGCGAGGGATAAAAACAATATCCCGGAGAAAAAACGAAAATTCAATCTCTGGCTCACGAGGGTATATCTTTCCGTATGCCTCAGCATGTTTCCTGTAACTGCTGCATCTTTTATAGCGGTAAAGCTTAATCCTTACGGCGGCATGGCTTTTATTTATGCGTTTTATTTCTGGCTATGGCTGGCAGTTGGTATAGCATTCCTGTTCCAAAAGGATATCTATAAAATATGCCGCGATAATTTACTGGCAGGCGCTCTTATCGGCATATGCATTCCCGTTATGAATGGCATCGTTACCGGCAACTGGATATGGGTGAGTTATGCCGGCGGGTATCACGATATTTTGCTGGTTGATGTATTTTGGCTGCTGGTGTCATCGGGCGTTTTCATTTGCTGGTGGCTGATGGTGAAAAAGCACCGGATGAAAAATAAGGTTGTTCTTGTGCACAAGGTGAAACCTTCAGCAGGTGTTCCGGTTTAAATATTTCTCCCGGATTGCTTTATCCTCGTATACCAACCGCTTCATTTTCAAATTCTCACATTTGTGTTATTCTGTTCTCAAACTTTTCACCGGGTTGGTAAGTGCTAC
>CAYVEI010000385.1:0-2863 GCA_964450515.1 uncultured Terrimonas sp.
GGTTTTGTAAAAATATCACTGTGGTTATGCCCTACATACAGGCTGTCATTTTCTAATATCACGTCTGCTTCAATGGAGCCAAAACCAAGATAATAGGCCTGTGTAAAAGGAATATTATGCTCATAGTCGTTATGGGCGTGGCCATTAGCTGCCGTATATGCTATGGTTTGACCGTATCCGGTATAAAAGGCAAAAAAGATGACGATGAAAGAGAGCGAATGTTTCAGGCAGAATCGTTTCATGATCGTTTATTTGTTAAATAGCAATGCGCGTATGCTTGTTAAAAGCGTAAAAATATAAAAGATTATGCAGCATAACCTTCAAATGATGTGGCTATATTGAATTACTTTTGCATTCCTTTTTACATACTATGAGAGATTATAAAAGAATACTGGTTACGGCGGCATTGCCCTATGCCAATGGTCCTTTGCATATCGGGCATCTGGCGGGTTGTTATATACCCTCGGATATTTATGTACGTTACCAGCGGGCGCAGCAGCGGGATGTTAAATTTGTGGGTGGAAGTGATGAGCATGGCGTTCCTATTACCATCAGGGCCATGAAGGAAGGGGTAAGCCCGCAGCAAATTGTTGATAAATACCATGCTATCATTAAGGATAGTTTGCAGAAAATGGGTATTTCCTTCGATATCTATTCCCGCACATCCAATCCGGTTCATCATAAAACAGCATCGGATTTTTTTAAGAAATTATATGATAAGGGCTTGTTTGAAGAAAAAGAAACAGAACAGTATTATGATGAAAAGGCTAAGGTTTTTTTAGCCGACCGTTATATTACCGGTACCTGCCCCGTGTGCGGTAATCCTAATGCATACGGCGATCAGTGCGAGAAATGCGGGTCATCGCTCAGCCCGGAGCAGCTCATCAATCCGCGGAGTACTTTGAGCGATGCTGTGCCGGTTAAAAAATTAACCAAACACTGGTATTTTCCCCTCCAAAATTATGAAACATGGCTGAAGCAGTGGGTGCTGGAGGATCATAAAGAATGGAAGAATAACGTATATGGCCAGTGCAAAAGCTGGTTAGATAATGGATTACAGAGCCGTGCCATGACGCGCGACAGCAACTGGGGCATTAAAGTTCCATTGCCCGGTGCGGAAGGTAAAGTGCTGTATGTATGGTTTGATGCTCCTATTGGCTATATAAGTGCTACCAAGGAGCTAACGGATAAATGGGCGGACTACTGGTGTAAGGAAGACCTGCCTGCCGGACAGGGAGGTACCAAGCTGGTGCATTTTATTGGTAAGGACAATATCGTGTTTCACTGTATCATTTTTCCTGCTATGCTTAAGGCGCATGGCGATTTTGTGTTGCCGGATAATGTACCCGCCAATGAATTTTTAAATATTGAAGGCGAAAAGGTTTCTACCAGCCGCAACTGGGCGGTATGGGTGAATGAATATCTTGAGGATTTCCCGGGATGTGAGGATGTATTACGGTATGTGCTATGCGCTAATGCTCCCGAAACCAAAGACAATGATTTTACCTGGAAAGATTTCCAGGACAGGAACAACAGCGAGCTGGTAGCTATTTTTGGCAACTTTGTAAACCGGTCGCTGGTGCTGATGCATAAATTGTGCGGTGGCAAAGTACCTGTTTTTCATAATGCCATTATTGATGCGGATGATAAGCAGTTGATGGAAGATATTCAATCTGCCAAAGCAAAGGTTACCCAATCTATTGAAGAATACCGGTTCAGGGAAGCTTTGTACGAGATCATTGACCTGAGCAGAAAGGGTAACCAGTATCTTCAGAAAAAAGAGCCCTGGAAGAAAGCGGGCGTGGAAAACGGGCAGCAGCAAATAGATAACTGCATTCACCTGAGCCTGCAGCTCACCGCCAATCTTGCTATTCTCATCAACCCGTTTTTGCCCAACACGGCTGCAAAAATGTTACACATGCTGAAGGTGGTAGAAAAAATGTTAGACTGGAAAAACGCAGGCAGCTTTAAGCTGTTAAGCGTTGGCTATACTTTACGTGCGCCTGAGCTGCTGTTCAGAAAAATTGAGGATAGCGAAATAGCGGCGCAGGTAGAAAAGCTGAGGACTAATGCGGTTGCAGGTTCTGCCCCGCAGGGTACAGAGAAAAAAGCGTTGAAAGAAAATGATGCCTCTCAGCAGCCGGGGCCACAACTTAAACCCGAAATCATTTATGATGATTTTGCGAAATTAGACCTGAAGACAGGTAAGGTATTATCTGCCGAAAAAGTAGAAAAAGCAGACAAGCTGTTAAAGCTGGAAATAGACCTCGGTTTCGAGAAACGTACCATTGTGTCGGGCATAGCTTTACATTTCAAACCCGAAGAGATTGTTGGCAGGCAGGTAGTGGTAGTGGCTAACCTGGCACCCCGTAAAATGCGTGGCATAGAAAGCAATGGAATGATCTTAATGGCGGAGGATAAAAACGGTAAACTGCATTTTGTAAATACTGAAGAAGAGATAGAGCCGGGAGCGGGGGTGAGTTAGGAGCGGGGTTGCAGGTTTCAGGGCGCAGGTTACAGGGTGTGCTAAGCTTAGCATTTGTGGTTTATAGTTTATAGTTGCATTTGTCTTCGGATTTAGGATTTCCGTCTTCGGAATTTTCACCCAAAGAGCGCAACGTATGCAAAAGACGCAAATGATATCCTTTCTTTTTTTCGCTCAAAGCTGATCGCCGACTGCTGACAGCCAGTCCTGATGCTTTGTGTTTTCCCCGGACTTCGGATTCCCGGCTCCGGATTTGGTCTTAGGCATCATTATAAACCTTGTATACAGGTTCGCGCAAAGAAAGTCCTTTATCGCTGCATATAAATTCAAGCACATCTGCAACCTGTTCGGCTTTTACCCATTTGCTCCAGTCGGCAT
>CAYVEI010000386.1:0-2863 GCA_964450515.1 uncultured Terrimonas sp.
AAGGCTGTGCTGCAGCCATCATACGGATATGTCCGTGGGCATGAATAAAGCGTTCTCCTTTTTTGCCGCACTTATTGGCACAGTCAAATACAGCGTAATGCTCTTTTTTCAGATGTGGCGCACCTTC
Organism: uncultured Terrimonas sp.; assembly: GCA_964450515.1. Lineage (GTDB taxonomy): Bacteria > Bacteroidota > Bacteroidia > Chitinophagales > Chitinophagaceae > Agriterribacter. The sequence goes on from CAYVEI010000386.1 coordinate 128, forward strand.
AATGGTCATTGTGCCGCATATATAATCATTAGCCGCTTCAATTTGCTGGGCGGTAAATCCCAGCGCCTCAAGCAGGTTAAAATTCCAGTCATTATACTGTTCAGGCTTAAAACCAAGCCGTTCTAAGCTGGCTTCCCCCAGCGTAAACCTGTTGAATACAAAGCCGATCTCAAACGCAGAGGCGAGGGCTGCATCCAGCTTCCTGATCTCTTCGGCTATAAATCCTTTTTCGCTCAAGGTTTGAGGGTTAATGAAAGGAGCGCCTGCAAACGCGGCAGAACCTACAGCATATTTAATAATAGCATCAATTTCTTTTTGATTATACTTCAGGTTCTTCAATGCCTGTGGCACAGATTGGTTGATGATCTTGAAGTAACCGCCGCCACTCAGCTTTTTAAACTTCACCAGGGCAAAATCGGGTTCCACACCCGTAGTATCGCAATCCATCACCAGCCCTATCGTTCCGGTAGGAGCAATAACAGTGGTTTGCGCATTGCGGTACCCGTACTTTTCGCCCATTTCCACGGCTTCATCCCATGCATTACAGGCCGCTTTCAATAAATAATCGGGGCAGTATTTAGCATGTATCCCCCGGGGCTTAATGCTTAGTTGCTCATACTCATCCGCATCATATGCTGCCAGGCGGTGGTTACGCATTACCCGCAGCATATCTTCCCTGTTTTCTTCATACCGGGCAAAAGCACCCAGGTGCTGTGCAATTTCAGCAGAGGTTTTATAAGCAACCCCCGTCATAATTGCCGTAATAGCGCCGGCAACAGCACGGGCTTCATGACTGTTGTACGGAATGCCGCTCACCATCAGCATAGAACCCAGGTTGGCATATCCCAATCCTAATGTTCTGTAGTCATAGGAAAGCTGCGCTACTTCTTTAGACGGGAACTGCGCCATGAGCACGGATATTTCCAGAACCGTTGTCCAGAGGCGCACCGTGTATTCGAAGCCTTTTACATCGAAAATGTTATTGTCTTCGTTAAAAAATTTACGCAAATTCACAGAGGCCAGGTTACAGGCGGTATTGTCTAAGAACATATACTCGCTACAAGGGTTGGAGGCCCGGATACGTCCACCTTTGGGGCTGGTATGCCATTCATTAATGGTGGTATCGTATTGGGTACCCGGGTCTGCACAACGCCAGGCTGCATACGCAATCTGGTTCCATACTTCTTTGGAAGGTATTTTTTTCATTACTCTTCCGTCAGAACGCGCTTTCAGCTCCCAATCCTCGTTATTTTTTAGTTTTTCAAAGAAGTCATTTGATATGCGGATGGAATTATTGGAGTTTTGCCCGCTTACGGTTTTGTAAGCTTCCCCTTCATAGTCCGATGCATAGCCAGCAGCAATCAAAGCAGCTACCTTATTCTCTTCCTCTACTTTCCAGTTAATAAACTCCATTATTTCCGGGTGATCAAGGTCAAGACATACCATTTTAGCGGCCCGGCGGGTGGTACCCCCGCTTTTAATGGCGCCGGCAGCCCTGTCGCCAATCTTTAAAAAGCTCATTAATCCCGAAGAAGTGCCTCCACCGCTTAATTTTTCACCTTCTCCGCGTATATTAGAATAGTTGGTACCTACACCGCTTCCATACTTAAATATCCGGGCTTCCCTTACCCACAGATCCATAATACCCCCATCGTTTACCAGGTCATCTTCCACACTTAATATAAAGCAGGCATGAGGCTGGGGTCTTTCATATGCCGAAGTTGATCTTTTTAATTTGGCATCTTTGGGGTCTACATAATAATGTCCCTGAGGCTTTCCTTTAATGCCATAGCTTTCATACAACCCGGTGTTAAACCATTGCGGGCTGTTGGGCACGCAGGCCTGGTTTAAAATACAATACACCAGCTCTTCATAAAATACCTGTGCATCCTGTGCGGAAGCAAAATAACCATACCGCTCTCCCCATACTTTCCAGCAGTTGGCCATACGGTGCGCCACCTGTTTTGCTGAAGTTTCACGACCCAATGACCCATCCGGCTGTGGTACCCCGGCTTTACGAAAATATTTTTGTGCTAATATATCAGTAGCGATTTGGCTCCATTGTCTGGGAACTTCCACATTTTTCATTTCAAATACGATCTCTCCATTGGGATTGCGTATTACAGAAGTACGGTAATCGTATTCAAACTGGTCAAAAACATCTGCTCCATCCCTGGTAAAGAGACGGTGATACCTCAAGCCTCCGCTTTGTTTTTCATTTGTCATAATTATGTTTGGGTTTGGTAAGTTTTTCGGATCAGTTAAGTTACTATTATCAAATGATAAGAAGACGAAAATATCAGCCTAAATCCTTTTGTCAAACTGTTAAATATTAACAGCGTGTGGATAAGTATTTTATATGTACAACAGGATTTGCTTTCGTGTTTTCTTCACATATTATTGAAAAGAAAATTTGGTTGTTTGCCCAAAGTTTTTTAACTATAGAGCAGCTAATGGCCGCCTGTGCTGTGAAGCGCGCAGGGCAAGGAGCGGAGCATTTATTTATCCGTTATTTTTTGCGGGGTATATAACAGGCAGGAAAAGGATACATCATAAAAAAGCTTCCCTTTTTATTAACGCACAGGCATATTAAACTTTTGAGCCGCCAGCCCGGCTGATAATAGTATTATGCGTACTTTCACTCTATAACACCCGAAATTTACGCTCCTGGCAATTTTATGCCTTAAAACCGGCTAACCCAAAAACTTTTTGCATTTTTGCATTTAAGGAACCTAT
>CAYVEI010000387.1:0-2851 GCA_964450515.1 uncultured Terrimonas sp.
TACTACTTTTGCGGCATCCTGGCATCTTTAACTACATATAAACAGTTTAGTGTTTTCCTTCTTCTTACCGCCCTGCTTGTTCAATCTTTCAACAGGATGCTGGTTATAGGCGATTATTATATTAACACTACCAGCTATGCCGTTAATTGCGAGAACAAGGCAATAGTGGAGCTGCATTGTAACGGTAAATGCCAAATGACCAAAAAGCTTAAACAAGAGGACGAAAAAGACAAAAAAAATCCCCAGAGAAAAATTGAAAACCACAACGAATTTTTCCTCTTTGATTACCGCTCTCCCGGTGTTTCGTTTGTAGCTTTTTATAGCGATAAGCAAAATTTCCCATTGTTGCCGGATCCTCATACAATAGATCGTCCGCACTCCATTTTCAAGCCGCCTGCCGCATAATATTTCATTCCTGCGCTACAGGATCACCGCTCCCGGAAACGGACAGGGTATATACTCCCGTAGCTGCAATTTTTATTATTACATAAAAAAGCATGTGCGCGAACACATGCTCCATTTTCAATGAAAGGAGAAAAATTCAACCTTTCCTAAAAATTGTATTCAATGAAATTAGTAAAATATTTGCTGGTACTCCTTATTCTGTTTTACGGCGTACAGGCAAACGCACAATATATTGTTAAGGGTTATATTTACGATGTACAGGGGCGCCAGGCATTGAGCGCTGCAACAATAGAAACACCCGATAAGCTTGCTCACGCGCTATCTGATGATGCGGGATATTTTGAGATCGGGGTAGCCCGGGCAGAAGGCACATTGCAGGTATCTATGGCAGGCTACAGGAAACAAATGGTACGTTATAACCACCAGGATAAGTATCTCAATATTCAATTAGAAGCGGATGCGGTTTCTTTAAATGAAGTTCGGGTAACTGCATACAGCGGTAACAAAACCAATAAGGAAACTGCCGGCGCTGTTGCCAGTATCAGCGGCAGCCAGTTAAGGCAGGGAAATGGACTGTCGTTACAAGCTGCCCTCAACAGCGTTCCCGGCGTTCGGATGGATCAGAGCACACTGTCGGAATCACGCATTGCTATAAGAGGAAATGGCGTAAGGTCTCCCTGGGGGATCCGAAATATAAAAATTTATGTAAACGATATTCCTGTAACAGAAGCCGACGGCACTTCCCGTATAGAGGCATTAGACGTAAACGATATCGGGAAGGCAGAAATCATAAAAGGCCCGGCATCCAGCATCTACGGCGGGGGAACGGGGGGTGTGATCAATTTTCAACTGCAGCGTTCGCCTTACCAGGAGCAAAGTGCAGAAGTTTCAAGCCTGGCCGGTTCTTACGGACTGAGGCGCCTGGCCACCACCTATCGCTACGGCGGCGATAAAATGAACAGTTACGTTTCTTTTGGCTGGCAGCAATATAACGGATACCGGGAGCACAGCAGCGATATGCGCCGTTTTCTCGCGGGCAATTTCCAGTTCTTCCCGTCCGAAAAACGAACCATCACCGTGCTGTTAAACAGAACTACCCAGCATTCCCAAATTCCGGGATCGCTTACCCGGCAGCAGGTGGAAGATAATCCCAAACTGGCCAATCCTTCCAACCTGGATAAGCAGGCAGGACGTTACCAGAACTGGACAAGAATAGGAATAGGCCAGCAGTATCTTTTCAACAGCCGGTTTTCAAACGCTACCAGCATTTTTACTTATTTCTATGACCTGAACCATCCCCTTCCTTACGCCTATATCCGCAATTACTACGAAAGCTATGGCGGCCGCACACGGTTTAGCTATGATGCCGGCTTTGCCGTATTCCCTACTCAATTTACCCTGGGAGCAGAGGTTAACCAGGCCAATACCAAGGGCACGCAATACGTGAATGAACACGGCAGCGAAGGCCCCATTAATGGAAACACCGATTATAAAAACACCCTGTATTCGCTGTTTTACCAGTCGGAAACTTTTATCAGTGCAAAAACAACGCTGGCAATCGGTCTTAGCTATAACGGGCTTACCTATGATGTTAGTGATTACTTGGTGGCAGCGCAAAGCGGTATTAAGCAATTTAAACCACAGGCTTCGCCGCGGATAGCGCTAAGCCATAATTTCGGGAACGCGCTTTCCCTGCATGGAAGCATCAGTTCCGGCTTCTCACCGCCTTCGGGCTCCGAAATAAAAAATGTGGATGGCTCCATCAATACCAGGCTACAGGCCGAAAAAGGGATCAATTACGAGGTAAATGCTAAAGGTAACTTCTTCCTGTCACGCTTAGCTTACGATCTTGCTTTATTTAAAATGGATATGAAAGGGGAACTGATCGGTCAGTCAGTTCAACAGGGAATCACCATTTATAACAACTCCGGCCGTACCAGCCATAATGGTATCGAGTTGGCGCTGTCGTACCTGGCCATAAAAGAAGAAGATGGAAAAGCGGTTACTTTGTTAAGACCCTATGCGGCGGTAACGTATTCGCATTTCCGGTTTGATGATTACAAGATATTAGACGCACAGAGCCAGGTAAAAGCTGCGTACGATGGTAATGAGCTCACCGGAATTGCGCCCTGGGTAGTTAGCGCCGGCTTCAATATGGAAACCAAAGCAGGTATCTACTTTTACGGAAGTTATTTTTTTAACGACCGGTTACCTTTAAACGATGCCAATACGGACTACAACCCTGCTTACCAGGTTTTGAACGCCAAACTGGGCTTTAAAAGAAACCTGTCTAAACACTTTGGGATCAATATTTATGCAGGCCTTGATAATATTACCAATAGGCGTTACAGCTCCATGACCGCATTAAATGCCGTTGCCTTTGGCGGAGGATCGCCTGCTTATTTCAGTCCTTCGCCGGCAAGGAACGGCTACGGGGGACTTAATG
>CAYVEI010000388.1:0-2839 GCA_964450515.1 uncultured Terrimonas sp.
GCAGGACAAACGGTTACGCTGGAATCGTTCAGGGGAAAATATACGTTGGTAGACTTTTGGGCAAGCTGGTGTGGGCCGTGCCGGAAAGAAAATCCATCCATCGTAGCAGCCTTTAACACCTATAAAGATAAAAACTTTACGATCCTTGGTGTGTCTTTAGATAAGGATAAAGCAGCGTGGTTAAACGCTATCCATAAAGACGGGTTAAACTGGCAGCAGGTAAGTGATTTAAAGGAATGGGAAAGTGCGGTAGTGCCCTTGTATGGTATTGAAGGTATTCCTTATAACGTGCTGTTAGATCCGGAGGGAAAGATCATTGCCATGAATTTAAGAGGAGACGCGCTGGAAAAAGAACTTGCAGCGGTATTGGCTAATGCGGAACAGGAGTAGATTTGTGAGATGGTACAGGTTGCAAGTTGCAGGTTGCAGGGGAAAAATCCGTTTCAATATTGGGTTTATGGAGATGAGGTATCAGATTCAGTTACTACTAACGATAGGATGAATACTCCTTCTTCTTGTATTGCCCGTGGCTCATAGCTGATTACATACAGCTTCCTTCGGATTTGCGACTTCGGCTTTTTTAATTTGTAGTTTATCGTTTGTGGTTTATAGTTGTATTTGTCTTCGGATTTAGAGTTTCAGACTTCTGATTTGGAATTTATCCGCCCCGGCGGACAGGTTTGGTTCTTGTCATTTGGTTTTTGGTGCTTCCTATTCCTCCTCTCTTATTCCTTTAACCGTATATCCTTTTTTCCGCAGCAGGTTAATTACGCCCTTCGGACCGCCGAGATGTCCTGCGCCTACGGCAAAAAATATTTTTCCGCTTTGCATAGCGTTTTCCATAACGGGTATCCAGTTGCGGTTGCGGTTAAACAAAAGCACTTCTTCCGAACCGGCAATATCGGGCGAAGACATAATGTGCCGGTATATGGTATCGAGGTTCTCCTGCTTATAGGCGCTTACCATTTTCGCAAACTCTTTTTTCTGCTCATCAAACGCATTGATATACCGCATTACCATTTGCACCTGCACGCTGTCGGGCATATCGTCGAATATTTTCATCTGGTCTTCAATGGTTTCGAGCCCCAGCACTTCTTTATTTTGTTCTTTTGCCATTTTAACAAAGGTCATCTCGTACGATTGGGGTTCGGTGCAGGGAAGGCTTTTAAGGGTAAGAATGCTGAACAATACAAAAGGCTTCATGGTATTCAGCAGGGTGAGCGGCATGCCAATGGTATCGCGAAAAAAAATATTCAGCTTATTGTAATCGCTGTCGCTGAACATATCGCTCAGCTTTCGGCCCTGCAGGAGGGAAAGTTGCATCATTTTCATATTCATGGCCGGATCGTCCATATCTACTTCAAGGAAAATTTTTTCTGCAGATGTGAATTTTTCCTGAAGCTGTTTGCCTGTTACAAAATCTTCAGTACAGATCATGTGTACCGTGCCATACAAATAAGACGGGCTGCTGGTACCATTCCCTGAAATTTCCCATAGCAGCGCATTATCTGTTTGAGCGGTAACAACGGGAGCACAAAAATGCTGTACAAAAAAAGCGGTAAATAAAACAGGGAGTTTGCGCATCACTAATATATTTCTTCTTAACTATAATGCACATCATTCTTCCATTTCACGTAACAGGTTTTTTAGCTTTTGAATATGCCTGCCGTATAAACGACCTACATACCACCGGTTAAAAAAATAAAAGATAATGGTAAAAATAACGGTAATCAGCAGATATAGCAAAGCAAATGCCGAAGGCTCTTTTCCGGCGTATACCGAAGCAAAAATAATAATATGCTTATAATGCAAAAGCAAATAAAAGAAAAGCATAACAACCGGGGCCATTGCGGTGCCGGCAATAAGGTAAAGCCGCACATATTTTTCCAGTGTTGCCAGTTGCAAACTGAGATTGTATTTTACCTGACATGCAGGACATTGCATGGCTTTGAGCAATTTATTCTTCTTATAAAAATAGCTTATAAAAAGAATAGCCAGCAGTATATAAGCCCAGCTTACTTCCTGCAGCCGGCCGCCAAATGACACAAAATAAAACACAGCTATAGCGGTAACACATACAAGAACAATAAGCAATTCATAAAAAAGATTGCGTCTTATTTTTGAAACAAGGCTTTGAGACGGGGCACCGGGTAAAAGCAGCAACTGTTGCTTTTCCTGAACAGGCATAGCATCAACTTCACCTGCTTTTTTCCACACCGCTTTTAAATATTCTAATTCCATTATTCCTATTATTTGAATACTATAGTAAAGAAAGCTATTGCATCTGCCCGGTATGCCTGCGCAGCTTTTCTTTAATCCGGTTCATCTTAACCCGCAGGTTTGCCTGGCCAATGCCCAGTACTTCTTCCATTTCCTGGTAATTTTTTTCTTCGAGGTATAGCATTAATATGGCTTTTTCAATATCGGACAAATGGGTCACAGCTTCTTGCAGCAGTGCCAGCCGTTCTTTCTGTTCCAGTATGTTGTGTTCCTGCAGTTCCGTAGATTCCGCCGGCAATTCACTCGTTGTGATGATTCTTCGCTGTTGTTTGCGAAAATCGGAGATGGCGGTATTTAGTGCGATCCGGTACATCCACGTGCTGATCTTTGACTCATTCCTGAATTTGGGGAAAGCCTTCCAGAGCTGTACTGTAATTTCCTGGAAAAGATCCTGCCTGTCCTGGGCCGAATGACAATACAGGTGGCATACTTTGTGTATGATGCCTGCATTTTCCTGTATTAATTCCAGGAACTGTTCCTGTATTTGATCTGTAGCCAAGCTGTTATTATACCTGCAAATATATTAGTCGGAGCAACAGGAAAATTGTTACAGCGGCAG
>CAYVEI010000389.1:0-1262 GCA_964450515.1 uncultured Terrimonas sp.
GAGATACATTCGTCTTTTGACCATTCTGATTGTATTATTTGTTTAAGGTTGAAATAATATTGTTGTAGCCATTCCCATTTTAAAAACAGGATAGCGAAACTATTAAAATATTTTTTCCCCGGCGCTATTCTTTTCTGTATAAGTCCGGAAAATAATAAAGAAGCACTCAGGGGCCAGGAAAAAAGATACCAGTAAGTGAACAGGCAGCTATAGGAAAAATCAAAAGCATCAGCTCATTATTTGCCCGTCTTCGCTTCATGCTCTGCAACCATCTGATCAAATGCTTCGGCCCTTGCAGCATCAAATTTTGCTTTTTGTATCCATTCATCTGTTCCATACACGCCTGCTTTGGAATAATCAAACGGCTTAAAATTTATTTTGTTGATGATCCTTTTATTTGCAATCCGGAAGTCAAAGTTCTTCACATCCTTAAAACCGGGGTCGGCAATAACCGAGTGTTTGTCTTTTCCTTCCTGCTGCCATGCTGCAAAAGTTTTTTTACCAAAAAGAATATCGCTGCTGCGGGTATCCCAATAGCAGTTTTCATCGGTTGTTATATCAACTGTTGGCCAGTTGCTGCTCAGCAGGGTTCCGCTATTGAAATAAACAATATTATTGGTAAATGAAAACGAACGGTGCTTTTCTACACGGGTAGCCTGTAACTGCGCTTTAATGCTGTTAACGAATATATTGTTGCGGATGATGTTTTCTTTTCCGTAATGCTGGTGAAATCCTGAGCTTTTACAGTTGTACACCAGGTTATTTTCCATGGTAATGCCCTCCGAACCTTCGTCTGTATACAATCCCCATCCGCCATAATCGAGCGAATACACATGATGGATAACATTGTTGCTCACCGTAGTTCCCTGTGAAGCGCCCAGGGTATATACGCCGCCCATATCGCTTAATACGCCCCATCCCAGGTGATGGATATGGTTATACTCCACGCGGTTGCGTTTGGAAGGGCTTGGCGTATACCCCCACACCCAGCCCACGGATACGCCGGAGTATTTAAAATCGGAGATCTCATTATGCAGGAGCTCATTATCACTTCCATGAAATATGATCATACCCACCGCACAGGGAAACACATGTCCCCCGGACCGGGCTATGTTGTTAACCACTTTTATATGGTGCGTTACTTCTTCAGGATTGGCACGCAAAATGGTTTCGCCAATTTTAACGGCGCCTGCGCCCAGGTTGTGCAAATAACAATGTTCTATCAATCCATTATCGCAGGCCCTTCTGAACCATATACCACT
>CAYVEI010000389.1:1362-2834 GCA_964450515.1 uncultured Terrimonas sp.
AGGAATTTTAATTTGCTGAACCGCCAGCTCCGGCGCCCGGCCATCTCCTTTAACAATAACCGTTTCTTTAACCGATACCGGGGAGTAAAATCCTTTATTGGGTGTTTGCGCCCTGGTAACACGAGCGCCGTTTATATACAATTGCTCAAAACGCCAGCCATACCGCCGCACTTCCGGCACATCGGTTTTCCACAGGCTATCGGATATTTTTTCAAATTTGTTCAGGTAAAAACCGCCATAAAAAACAGCGCCTTCTTCTCCTTTAAAAACCAAAGGGGCTGACTCCGTACCGCCATCTTCAACCGACAGCATTAAAGTTTCCGGCATCAGGTATTCACCTTTACTGATGATCACCTGCCAGGCATGTTGGGCATCAGGGTTTTGTTTCCGCAACAGCCTGATGCGGTCTCTGGCCGCAGTAAGCGTTGCCAGCGGCTGTTCAGCGGTTCCGTTATGCTGGTCGTTCCCGTTGGGAGCGATATAGATATTTTGTGCAACAGTATCATTAATGAATATAAGGCTGAAAAACAGGAAGAGGGCAAACCAAACGCTTTGTTTCACTGGTAGTAGTATTGTTGATTGGTTAAAAATAAGTGTTTTTTGCTAAGAGGCAGAATGCGAAAGGTTCGGCAAAAGCGTATTCTTTCTTACTTACCTTCCGGGGGACAAGCGGGACGATTAGGTCTGAATGGGGGAAAGTGAACTGACCACTTCTGGTGCTGTTGATACATCATCAATAGCGACTTCGTCCAGCGCCAGGATCATAGCTAGCCACAACGGCTGTAGATGAAGACCCCGGCGCGAATCAGGGCAAAAGTGAAAGGGGAAATATCCGGAGAAAGGATAAATTTATTATTCAAACGGCCGGCATATTTCTTTAAATGATTTACAGAAACAAATTTAAATCATTTAAAATTCTTTAGTTTTAAGCGTGTGTTCACCTTTTGATCTACAAAAAAATTAACCATTTTTAAATGAACATACTTGAACGTTTTGCATCCGTAACCACATTTGCATTTGACATGGATGGGGTATTGACCGATGGCAGTGTATGGGTATTCCCGGGTAATGATTTTATCCGCCGCATGGATATTAAAGACGGCTACGCGCTTCAACTGGCGGTAAAAAAAGGATACAGGGTAGCAGTGATAACCGGTTCGCATTCCCTGCCTATGGAGGAAAGACTTGCGACTTTAGGTGTTACTGATTTTTTTCAACGGGTGCAACATAAAAAAGAGCAACTGGATACATATATAACGCAGCACAAGCTGAGCACCAATGAAGTGTTATATATGGGAGATGATATTCCGGATTACGAAGTAATGCAGGCTGCGGGAATTGCCTGCTGCCCTGCCGACGCCGTTACTGAAATTAAAACCATAGCGCATTATATTTCTCCCCGGGGCGGCGGCAAAGGCTGCGTGAGAGATGTTATTGAAAAGGTATTAAAGATCAACGGGCATTGGGAAACG
>CAYVEI010000390.1:0-2824 GCA_964450515.1 uncultured Terrimonas sp.
GTCCGTTCTTTGGATCGGTTTGTAAAGTGCGCCCTGTACGCTGGGCAATATTGCCCAACTGTACCAGCAAAGTGCTCTGGTGCCCCCCTATAATATCCGAACGCAGGGGAGCGCCATTGCGGATAGCATCGAAGAAATTACGGATGTGGAGGGCATCCAGCGCCTGTGCCGGGCTCGATAAATTGCGGGGATCAATCAGACCATCCTGCTTTACTTCTTTTATGATCTTACCCTTCAGGTCAAATATTTTATAGGCGTTGCCTCCCTCGATCAGCAGGGAACCTGTTTCCCCGTAAAACAATACGCCTACAGAACTGCCTTCTACCGGCAAGCCATTGCAACTGCGTCCTTCCCAGGAGATCATGCTGTTGTTTTCAAATTCAAGGTTAATGACCTGGGTGTCGGGTGTCTGCCAGTCATCGGTATAACGGTAACGGCCACCGGCAGAACTTACCTTCACGGGATAATCCACTTTCAGTCCCCACCTTGCCAGGTCAACCATATGTGTTCCGTTATTGAGCGCCTCACCGGTGCCCCAGTTCCAGAACCAGTGCCAGTTGTAATGAATGAGGTTGTCTTTATACGGTTGCCGGGGTGCCGGGCCCTGCCACAGTTCATAATTGAGCCATGAGGGTACAGGCACCTCTTTTCCCTTTCCGATAGAAGCGCGGTTATTGGAATACCAGGTTTTGGCAAAATAGGGTCGGCCGATCACACCCTTGTGCAGTTCGGCGATGGCTTCCATTACTTTGGGCCAGGAGCGGCGCTGGTTGCCCATTTGCAACACCCTATCGTATTTTTTTTGGGCAGCAACTAATAATTCGCCCTCATTGGGATTGTGACTGCAGGGTTTTTCGAGATACACATGTTTGCCGGCCTTGCACGCCAGCAGGGCAGCAGGTGCATGCCAGTGGTCGGGTGCGGTAACGATCAAAGCGTCCATATCTTTATCTTCCAAAGCCTTCCTGAAATCGGGAGCAGCTTTAGGACGTTTGTGCTGTAGTTTTTCAATTGCTGCAATGCATTTATCCGCTGCACGGGTATCCACATCCGAAACATATACCACTTCGCAGCCTTCCTGAACGGCAAAATTGCTGCTCACGGCCAGGCCGCGGCTGTTAACGCCCATAACGCCCACGCGTATGCGTTCATTGGCGCCCATGATGGCAGCATAACTTTTAGCGCTGAAACCCGGGATCATGCTTCCTATTGAAAAAGCGGCCGTTCCGGCTACTGTCTTTTTTATAAAACTTCTTCTTGAATTTTTCATGTTCATATTTTTATTATACATGATAGAGAAGTGCAGCTTTAAAATCTTTGCTGACGATCTGCCCTATTTTGATCTGGATATTAACGATGAAGAATCTCAAATTTAAAATCTCAAATCTCAAATCGCCATCGCTCTCCTCATCACCTCCTCCAGACTTACCGGAACGCCTCCTTTGTTTTTACTTTCATCGGCTGCTTCCATAAAAGCGCACATTTCCAGTGTTTCCCTGCTGGTTACCGGCGGTATCCCTGTTTCAAAAAATTTAATGATCTCCACCAGTAAAGCATCATAGCCGTCAAAGGGTCCCAATACTGTAGTTGCATTTTCCCCGAACACGGTTCCGCCATAGCCGCTTTTGCCTGAACGGGTGCCGCGGAATGTGCCAATGCGTCCATCTTCCCAGGTGCCTGCTACTACATCAGTGTCATTTGTATGCAGCCGTACTACCTGTTTACAACCCATACCCATTACCGTATACAGGGTTTCTACTCCGTGAATGGCGTACCAGAACAGATCTGGATGTGTTTTTTCCAAATGTGCGGGACTATAGCAATCGGCGCCCAGCACTTTACCCACTTTGCCCCTGGCCACTTCCTGTGCACTTTGCATAAACCGCAGTGAAGAAGAGGAGAAAACAGGTACTTTGTTTCGCTCTGCTGCTTTAAAGATTGCCAGTGCATCTTTTAAAGAAGCCGCAACAGGTTTATCAATAAACATAGGCTTACCCGCTTTTATTACTTCTAAGGCCTGTTGCAAATGCAGGCGACCATCATTCGTTTCCAGCAATATATAATCAGTTTTTTTCAGCAACTCTTTTATGGAGCTTACTATTTCTACACCCAGTTTTTTCACTTCTTCGGTGTACCCCGGTATTCTTTCTGCGGAGGATACAATATCATTGCTTCCTTTGGGATAAGCGGCCACCACTTTATAGCCTTTAAATTCAGGCGCGGCACCAGCGGTATTAAGCGCCTTTGTAAAAGCAATGCTGTGAGAAGTATCTAACCCTATAATGCCAATTTTTTTTTGTGGCGCTCCACTCTGCGCATATAAAGCGGAGAAGTTATTGGATAAGCCTAATCCTATGCCACCGGCAATAGCCGTATTAATGAAATTGCGGCGCCCGTATTTTTTTTTCATATATAATAGCTGAATTATTTTGGTTCTTGTTATTTGTGATTTGGTTCTTCTTCACTCACGTCTCACCCTCTCACTTCTCACCTTTTTTGTTGCGCTCCGCAAACTCTATGTATTGCTGCCAGTCGTACAAAGTAACATCATGCTTACCGGTTCTGATATGGTATCTTATCGTTTCTCCCACAGGATTATTTACCGCGGGCATTTCATTTACAGCTACTCCCTGTAGTTTGTAAAGCGCATAAACAGGTGTTGCATTTTTCGCCGAAAGAAATTCGCCTTTGGGATCGGCCCATTTGTCGTCTTCGGCACTGGCAACATATAAAGGCCGGGGAGCAATAAGCGATAGCAACATATGCTGATCAACGGGGAGCATTTCGGGGTGGTCGTTATAACTTTTGTATCGTGCAATAAACC
>CAYVEI010000391.1:0-2819 GCA_964450515.1 uncultured Terrimonas sp.
GACAATAAGGCCGTGATCATTGAAAAAACACCCGATACCTTAGATGTGTATGATCCAAAGTCGGATCATATTCTTTGCGCCAATCACTTTCAAAGCAAAGCACTGGCAGGATCCGAGCCCAATGTTGAACAGATGAATGAAAGCGCATCGGCTTACCGGTATAAAAGACTGCAGGAACTCTTACAGGAGAAAGGAAAAAATACAGTACAGAATACGGTTAGTATATTAAGAGACAGGAAGGGTTTGCATGATGCCAATATCGGCATGGGCAATGAAAAAGCGCTGAACCAGTTGATAGCCCATCACGCTATTGTGTTTGAGCCTAAAAAATTATTGGTATGGGTATCTACGGCTCCCTGGCAGTTGGGTGAGTTTGTTGCCTACGACCTTAATAAGGTTTTTGCCCTGCACGGATTACAGGAAAACCGCGAAATATACGATTCAGCGCTTACAGTTGCTGCCGATACTTTTTTACTGAGCCCGCAATATGAAAATTTTGAAAAATACAGGGAATACAGGCATCGGATAGCCGAAGGGGAAGATATAAATACAGATAGCTTAGTAGCCAGCAACCCGCAGTTTTATCATGCCTATGTACTTGCGGGTGATTATTGTTTTAAACGTGAACAATTTGATCGTGCCATAAAATATTATGAGCAGGCATTAACAAAAGAGATCGCTACAAGGCAGGAAGAAGCCTATATCCGGCGACAGATAACCGATATTAAAAAGAAACTTCAATAAAATGATTGCGGGTATTGGAACAGATATTGTTGAAACCGGCAGGATAGCTAAGGCTATTGAGAAAGAACAGGGGTTCAGGGAATTGGTATTTTCAAAAAATGAAATAGCGTATTGCGAATCAAAGACGAGTAAATACCAGCATTACGCGGCAAGGTTTGCAGCCAAGGAAGCTTTTTTTAAAGCGATCGGCACCGGGTGGAAAAACGGAACAGCTTTTAATGAAGTGGAAATTGTTAACAATGAAAATGGTAAGCCTGAGCTAAAATTGCTTGGAGAAACTGCCGTTACAATTGGCCTTATGAAGATACATGTTTCGTTATCACATATTAAAACCATGGCGACGGCAATGGTGGTGGTAGAGCAATAAGCCCTGTTTTTTGAAAAAGAAATAATTAAAACATACAATTGGAATCTGTTTAGTAATTTCCTGCCATGAAAAAACTGGAGACGCATTATGATGTGGTGATCATAGGCGCCGGCATAGGCGGATTAACTGCCGCGGCTTTATTAAGCAAGGCAGGGCTATCGGTTTGTGTACTGGAAAAGGAGCCGCATGTGGGCGGGTACTTAGCCGGTTTCAGGAGAAAGGATTTTATTTTTGATACCGCTATTCACTGGCTCAATCAATATGGGCCGGAAGGCATGGTTACTAAACTTTTTGATGTGCTGGGCAACGATCATCCCCGGGCCATAACGCTGCAGCGTACCCGCAGGTACAAAGGCAGCAGCTATAATTACCTGCTCACTAATAATCCCGATGAACTGCGCGACCAGTTGGCTGAAGAATTTCCCGGTGATAAGAAGGGAATTGAACGCTTTTTCTTAAAAGCCCAAAAAATAGGGAACTCACTGAATAACCTCAACCAGATATTCCGTTCGGAAGAAACGATGTCTTTTTCGGAAAAGTTGCAAAGCAAGTTAAAGGTGCTTAAGGTGATCCTGCCTTTCATTCCTTTTATTTCATACAGTGGGGAAAAAGGTTTAAAAAAAGGATTAAACCGGTTTTTTAAGGATGAGAAGCTGCACAGCATTTTTGCATCTGAAACCGAACTGATCGGTTGTATGGTTCCCATAGGCTGGTCGTATGCCAACGATTTCCAGTGCCCGCCAAAAGGAGGGGGGCAGGTAATACCCCAATGGCTGCAGCATATCGTTGAATTTTACAATAACGTGGTGTGCACACAATGCAGCGTTAAAGAAATTACAGTGCATGAAAATACGGCTACAGGTGTGGCATTTGTGCATAAAGGCAAATTACAGGAGGTTAACAGTAAGTATGTTATTGCCGCCTGCGATATTGAAACCCTGTATGAAAAGATGTTGCCGGCCGGTGCTGTTCCTGAAAAATTGAAGCGTAAACTACAGCAGGCAGAATTGTATACTTCTTCTGTAACGATTTCCGTAGGGTTGGATTGCTCCGCGGAAGAATTGGGTTTTGGCGAAGAAATGATCCATATTGCCGATGAAAGACAGTCGTACGACAGCCATCATACCGGTGATCCGGCTACCACCGAAATCAGCATACTGGCGCCATCTGTGAGAGATAAGACGATGACACCGGAAGGACATGGCTCACTTACCTTATTTATGCCGGCGCTGATGGATTACAGCAATAACTGGTGTACTACGCGGGATGAGCAGGGCAATTATATCAGGGGAGAAGCCTATAAAACATTAAAGAAAGAAATTGCTGAAATCATCATCGGAAGGGTAGAAGCGCTGGTAGCGCCGGGGCTGCGATCGCATATATTATTTTATGAGGTGGCAACGCCGGTTACCCATTACCGTTATACAGGCAATAAGAACGGAACAATGATGGGAGCAAAACCCGGACGAAAGAACATGCAAAGCAAAATAGCGCATTATCAAACGCCGGTAAAAAACCTGTTGCTGGGCGGCCATTGGGCCGAACTGGGCGGTGGCGTGCCCATTGCTGCAAAAGCAGGAACCAATGCCAGTTTGCTGATATTAAAAAAGGAGAACAAGCCTGCGTTCACGGCATTATGCCGCTATATTGACGGTAAAATAACCTTGCAGGAACTGATGGCTAATGCCTGTTTCAAACCTTATGATAA
>CAYVEI010000392.1:0-2803 GCA_964450515.1 uncultured Terrimonas sp.
CTGCCATTTGGTAAGCACATGCTTTTCCAGCGCATGGTGTGCTTTTAGTATAACCATCGGTGCCGCCGCTTCAAACCCTACGCGTCCTTTAATGCCAATAATGGTATCGCCCACATGAATATCGCGGCCTATTCCATAAGGCCCGGCAATGCTTTGCAGGTGCTGAATGGCTTCAACGGGATGTGCAAAGGTCTTGTCGTCCACCCTGGTTAACTCCCCTTTGGCAAAGCTTAATTTAACTTCTCTTGCTTCCGATGCGGTAACCTGCGTAGGCCAGGCTGCTTCGGGCAATACGCCTTTAGACGATAAGGTTTCCTTACCACCTACGCTTGTGCCCCACAGCCCCTTATTGATAGAATAAACTGCTTTTTCGAAGTTCATCTGCACGCCTTTTTCCTTAAGGTAAGCAATTTCCGCTTCGCGGCTTAACTTCAGGTCGCGTATGGGTGTAATGATCTCCACGCCGGGTATCATAATATGAAAGATCATATCAAACCGTACCTGGTCGTTACCGGCGCCCGTGCTGCCATGTGCTACCGCACCGGCATCCAGTTTTTTTGCATGCTCCGCAATATGCAGGGCCTGGCTCAGCCTTTCCGCGCTTACACTTAACGGATAGGTGTTGTTCTTTAATACATTTCCGTAAACCAGGTATCTGATAATGCTGTCGTAATAGGAGTGTACAGCGTTAACCGCAGTGTGTGTTTTTACGCCGAGGGTATACGCATGGTCTTCAATTTTCTGCAGCTCTTCATGCGTAAAACCGCCAGTATTAACGATCACCGAATGCACTTCATATCCCTTATCTTCACTCAGGTACTTTACACAATAAGAAGTGTCTAATCCACCGCTAAAGCCTAAAACAATTTTTTTCATTTGCAGATCTTTTTATATAACCGGAATAGCTACAGATTGAAAAGGAAGTGAAGAATAGATTTCCTGAATTTCATCCTCGTACCGGTATTTGGTTCTTCTTTTTCTTTTTTCAGAAAGGGTTGCAATAGCTTCCACTTTTTTATGCGCATAAAGCGCTCATACAGTTTTGAATGTTGCTGGAAAGCCTGTTGGGTTGCTTCCGGCTCGGGATGATCTTTCGGATCGTAGAGCATAGCGGTGCAGAAGCAGTTCTTGCGCCCCTTGCTCATCAGGATATCGTAGTTTACACAACTTTTACAACCTGCCCAAAAGGCTTCATCCTGTGTTAATTCGGAATAGGTAACCGGCTCATACCCCAGTTCGGAATTGATTTTCATTACAGCCAACCCTGTAGTAAGTCCAAATATCTTTGCATTGGGGTACAGCTTACGGCTCAGTTCAAATATTTTCCGTTTAATAGCGCGTGCCAGTCCGCCTTTTCTGAAAGCGGGCGCTACAATAAGCCCTGAGTTGGCTACGTATTCTCCATGGCTCCAGGTTTCTATATAACAGAATCCTGCCCAAATGCCGTCTTTATCAAAAGCGATCACGGCTTTGCCTTCCCGCATTTTTTGTTGTATGTATTCGGGACTTCTTTTAGCAATGCCTGTTCCCCGGGCCTGGGCTGAGGAGGCCATTTCATCGCAAATGATCTGTGCAAAGCTGAGGTGGGTTTCATTGGCTATGCATATCTGAAATTGTTCCTGCGTTTTCATTTTTTGTTCCTTAATAGCGAATAATAGAAGGAGATAACTGCCACCTTGCCGCTATCAGCCATGCTGATGCGGTGCTTTTCCATAACGGTGGGTGTGCTATGGTAAAAAGTATCAACGTCGTACCCTAAAAGGGGTTGGGGAACAGAAAAAAACTGCTCCTGGCAGAACAGGAAAAACCCCACGCAATATAGTGTCTGTATGAACAGACGCATCAGCGGTTACTGTGGTGAGATTTTTTTGCATTGTAATAGTGTAGTAAACGATGCTTTGATATATTGTTTTTGACGATGCAAAGAAAATACTTTTTTTACTTGCAGGGGTATTTTTTATGTGAAATTTTGAAAATGAAGGATAAAACTTACAAATGTACGGGTACGCTATGTACCGCAGCGCTTATTTCCATTATCAGGGAAGGGTCTTTTTCTATTGCATTACCTACTACAATCAGGTCTGCACCGGCTTTGCAATTGAGGTAGGCTTTCTCCGGGTCGCTGATACCGCCGCCAATAACAAGGGGAATATCAATTACGCCCGCTACAGCGGCAATCATAGCCTCGGTAATAGGTCGTTCTGCCCCGCTGCCCGCGTCCATATAAATAAGCTTCATGCCCAGCATTTCACCTGCCATGGCCGTGCACATGGCAATTTCATTTTTATTGGAGGGCACAGGACTGGCATTGCTGATATAGGAAACCGTTGTGGGTGCGCCGCCATCAATGACCATATAACCCGTTGAAATAATTTCCAGCCCGCTTTGTTTAACAAAAGGCGCCGAAATTACATGTTGGCCGATCAGGAGCTCGGCGTTTCTGCCCGAGATCAGGGAAAGATACAGCAGACCATCGGCATAACGGCTCACCTGCGAAGGAGTGCCCGGAAAAAGTATGACCGGGGTGCTGCACTGCTTTTTGATCTGTTTCACTACTTCATCTAAGTGGTTACTGATCACCAGGCTTCCCCCCACCAGTAAATAATCCACTTTAGCTTCGCTGGTAAGCTGTACCAGCTCAGTTACTTTCCGGTCATCTACCTTGTCGGGATCAATAAGCACGGCAAATGATTTTTTACCCGCCTTCTTTTTGCCTGTTATGGATTGATAAATAAGATCAGTCATGCTATAGGTTCCTTAAATGCAAAAATGCAAAAAGTTTTTGGGTTAGCCGGTTTTAAGG
>CAYVEI010000393.1:0-2798 GCA_964450515.1 uncultured Terrimonas sp.
CAGGCAGCAATGATATTGGTTGGGTTTGCAAATTATGTTAGTCAAATGGGAGTAGGGCCGGCCCTTGTTCAAAGGAAAGATATAACAGACAATCATATTCGCGTAGGCTTTACTATCTCTTTAGTCTTAGGGCTATTACTGGGCGGCGTACTGTTCCTTCTTTCAAATACATTAGCATCCTTTTTTCAAATCACGGCACTCTCTAAAGTCCTGAAAGTCATTTCCCTGCTATTCATTTTTGAAAGCTTTGTAGTTATCTCATCGTCTTTAATGCAAAGAGATATGCGTTTTAAAGAAATCGCTCTTATTGAGATAATATCTTATTTTTTCGGATATGGTTTGGCAGGTATAGTTTTTGGATACCTGGGATACGACTATTGGGCATTAGTTATTGCCATATTTGCCCAGGTAATTATAAAGATTATATGCTATTTTATCTTGCAAAAGCACTCTCTAAAGCCACTATGGAATAGACAGGAATTTAAAGAATTAATTCATTACGGAGGAGGGCATACTATAGCAAGGGTTGCCAATTATTTTGCCAATCAGGGAGATAACTTAGTTGTAGGAAAATACCTGGGAGCCCAAGCTTTAGGGTTCTATGGCCGGGCTTATACTTTGATGGTCAAACCCTATTCCTTAATTACAGATGCTTTAGACAGGGCTCTTTTTCCCGCAATGGCTTCAGTTCAGGATGACAAAGAGAGACTTCTCACGAATTTTAAAAAAATTACGCAGGTTTTAGGCATGATTTGTATTCCCTTATCCTTTGTTTTTCTCGTATTAGGAGAGCAAATTGTGATGCTTTTACTAGGAAAAAACTGGGTAGCAGTGATTGCTCCATTGCAAATTTTAGGTTTAACAATCGTTCTTCGGATAAATTCCCGCGTGAGTGATATACTGGTAAGAGCCGTAGGTGATGTATATTCCCGCGCCTGGAGAAAGCTACTCTTTGCCATTATAACGATTGTAAGTTGTATCATTGGAAAGAAATGGGGGTTAATAGGCGTTTCTTATGGAGTTGTATTTGCAAATCTTATAAACTTTGTGCTCATGGCCACACTTACCTTTAAAATCATCAATATCAATTGGTGGAGATATATAAAACTTTATAACAAAAGTTTGTCTTTGTCCATAGTTTTCGGTGCATTTTTATACGGTTGGAAAACAGCATTGGAGTATGTAACTTCTATTGATATTTTGATTTTAACAGGTTCATTGCTATTTTCCCTGGTCTCTACAATCTTGGTTCTTTTAAAATACAAATCCTTCTTCCTGGAAGAGGTAAAAGAACATATAGCACTATTACTGAAAAAATTCAGGCTTGGCTCATTAATTAAAATTCTATAATAGCTATGAATATCGACGAGGTAAAGCAATACCTGAAAAAAGGAAGCTATATAGCACTTAACAATAAACTCGTAATCCACTTAAGCTTTTTCAATCTCACCATTTCTTTTATGAAACTTGTGCGGCACAAGTTCAACTTTCCTATTAAGATTATAAAAGTTAAAGAAAACAGGAATAATGAGCTTCCCAAAGGAAATCAAATTATACATCGGAAAAGAGATGGTCAGATGCTTATTTTAGACGATAAAGCAAGTTGGGTTTATAGAAAATATACCGACGTAAATCAAGTCAATCAACTTAAGAGAGGACATCCTACTATAGAAAAATTTTACCGTGTCAATAAAGTCCGGTTTATAAACGATTATGTTACAAAAGAAAAATTGATAAATGGGAAAGTCTTACGTAAAGTAGAAAGCTCAAGGCAGATTGAAATTTTCGCAGATATTATCAACAGCTATTATGATACCCTATGTGAAGGTAAATATGAACATTTCGTTGCCAGAATAAGTACAGACTTTTTTTTTCAGCAGGTTGTCAAAACAAAGTACCCCGGAGAAATGATCGCTTATATACTATCTGAGAAGGATAAAATCACAGAGTTGCTCGGAAGTCTTAAATGGACATGGAATCATAGCGATCTCACTCCCGACAATATTATGTTTGATGGGGAGCAATACTATATAATAGATACAGAGCAATGTGAGGTTATGCCGGTATTATATGATATTATAAATCTCATTTTTACATTTAAAGGAATGAGTAATAATTCTATACCACTTGAAAATTATCACGAAGGAGAATATGATGCATTAATAAAAGCAGCGCTCGAAAAATCTGCTATTAACAGCTCGGACAGAAAGAGCATAGTAATGATTATGCTGGTTTTAAAGGCCGTTTTAGCATGGGATGCGGAAATAAAAAAAGACGATATAAGATTGTTAGCACAAAGGTGGGATGCCGTAAAAAGTATAATTGTTTAAGATGTACTTTAAGTAAATACTTTTAGCTCAGTAACTTGCCGGGTATATTATATTTTATAAAAGCGAGTATGTTATACTTTACAAGAGATATATTTTGCATATGAGGATACACACCATTATTAGGAAGACACGCACAGTGATCAAAGACCCGAAATCTCTATTAACCAACACATTGCAGTTTCTGTCACCATTGATGAGTGACAGGTTGTATCTGAAATTACTTTTCCCGTTGAGTACAGGATACAGGTTAAACTTGAAAAATCCGCAAACCTACAATCAAAAACTGAACTGGTTGAAACTCTATTACAGAACTCCGTTGTTGAGCAGGCTGTCAGATAAATATGAAGTGAAAAACTATGTAAAAGAAATGATTGGCGAAGAATATGTGGTAAAAAACTATGGGGTCTGGAATTCATTCGATGAAATAGATTTTGACAGCCTTCCTTCTCAATTTGTACTGAAAACAAC
>CAYVEI010000394.1:0-2794 GCA_964450515.1 uncultured Terrimonas sp.
GCCGATCTTGCCGGTGTTGTTACCGCTATCGCTGTAGGTTATTTGTTCTTCCATTAAAAAACTAATGTCGTTTAGGTAAGGATCAATTTAAGGTATTGGGGAATAAACCCCTTGTTGTCTGCAAATGGCAGTGTAGCTCAATTCCTTAGTGAATTTGTTTGATGTGCCTTAATTTATATGTAAACATGGTGTTTATACCATTGTTTTTCTTTTACTTTTTTGCGGAAAAAAGTAACAAAAAGCCGCCCGAAAACGATTACTGCCCGTTTTCGGGAAAGAGCCCTGATATCGCTTTGGTACTACTGTAACTTCAGCTTCATTTCGCTGCTGCTTTCTCATTTTTCAAGTATTCGCACTAAAGCTATTTTACTTAAGTGTTGAGATTGTATATCGCTTCGGATTTCGGATTCCCGGCTTTGAATTTAATCTTTGAATTTTATTTGTTTCTTGTGATTTGTCTTTTATTATTTTTCAAACCACAAACTTTAAATCCCCGCTATCCAAATATCGTATTCATCCGGTCAATGATCACTTTAAGCCTTTCCCTGTCGCCGCCGGGCACTTCTGCGGAAGCCCAGCCATTGTAACCGATTTTTTCGAGCGATTGCATGATTACCGGCCAATTGTTGTCGCCTTCCATCAGCTCTACATCAAAACCTTTCCACAATCCTTCATCATTTTGTTTTTTACGGCTGTATTCTTTCACATCCAATTTCATGATGCGTTTATCTAAGGTTTCAATCCAGTGCTCGGGCCAGCCATAGCGCAGGATATTACCGATATCAAAATACCAGCCAAGCAAAGGATGGTTGATCTCATCTACATAGCGTGCCGCTTCAAGAGGGCTGATCAGGAAATTATTCCATACATTTTCAATGGCGATTTTGATGCCTGTTTTTTCGGCATGCGGTAATAATTTCTTTATCTCTTCCTGCGTGCGTTTATAAGCGTCTGCGTAACTGATCTTTTCATTTACAACGCCGGCTACCAGCAACACGGTAGTGCCGCCATACATTTTGCAATCATTCAGCGATTCAATAACCGAATCAGCGCATTGTTTCCTGATGGACGGATCCGGATGGGAAAGAGGCAGTTTCCAGTGCTGTGAATTTACCACGCCCGGAATTTCCAGCCCTGTTTTTTGTTTTGCCTCCAATATTTCGCGATGATCAAATTGGTGCGGTGAGCTGAATTCCACCCCATCGTAGCCCAGCGCTTTCAGCAGCTTAAATTTATCCATTATGGTGTTGCCTTCTTTCACCATTTCAATCTTAAGACTCTTTTTAATTTTAGGTTTCAGGGCTTTGGGCTCCGCTACGGATGGAACGCCAATGGTTGTTGCAGCCGCAAACAATGCAGTGTTTTTGATGAAATTTCTTCTTTGCATAAATATTATTTGAACGGGGTGATGCCTGGCATAGCTACTTCAGCTACGGGAATTACCAGGTCGAAGCTATAGGTATCTGCGGGTGGCCCTAACTGTTCGGTTGAATTCAATGCATCCTCCCAGGTAATTTTTTTACCGGTATACGCGGCCATTCTGCCCATTATGGCAAGCATGGAGCTATGGGCAAGAGATTCACCCTGGCTGATGGTATTGCCTTTTCGGATAGCGGCAAACAATTCGTTGTGCTCCGTTTGGTACATGTCATTTTGCTGACCCTTGTATGTCCATACTTTTTTTCCTGTTTTTATTTCATGCAGGTTACGCGAAACATCGGCAACGGCCCGGCCCTTATTGCCCCATGCTTCTGCAGCGTACCCTCCCTGGCATCCTGCCTGCTGGCGGCTGTAATGATATCCTCTTGCATCACCGGGATATTCGTAGGTAATGGCAAAATGATCGAAGATGTGGCCGTATTGCGGGGCTGTTCTTACCTGGCGTCCGCCGGTGCCTATGGCATTTAAAGGCAATTTGTCGCCAAAAGCCCAGCTCATCATATCTACGCTATGTACCGCCTGTTCTACAATATGATCGCCCGAAAGCCAGTTAAAAAAGGGCCAATTCCTTAACTGCCACTCAGCCGATTGAAGCTGCGGGTTTTCGGGCTTCCAGCTTCTGTAAGTGGCGCCTGTATTATACGTATTGTACACGGCCGATACTTCGCCGATGGCGCCGTCAACGATTTTTCCGAAAGTGGCTCTTTTGGGTTCATGAAAACGCCAGCAAAATCCTGAAACAATGCTCACGTTTTTTTCTTTCGCTTTTTTTGCAGCCGCCAGTATCCTTCTTATACCAGGTGCATCAACAGCCGCCGGCTTCTCGCAAAAAATATGTTTACCGGCTTCTACAGCAGCTTCAAGATGCAAAGGCCGGAAACCCGGAGGGGTTGCCAGTACTACCACATCCACACCCGACGCAATCACTTTTTTGTAAGCATCAAATCCAACATATTGGTGTTCGGGACTCACATTTGCTTTGTCGGCATGTATTTCTTTAAGATTGTTAAGGGATTTTTCCAGTTGGTCACTAAATATATCTCCCATTGCATGCAGCACTACATTGGGATCGGCAGTTAAGGCCTGGCTGGCTGCTCCGCTTCCGCGGCCGCCGCAACCGATCAGTCCTACTTTAAGCGTATCTGCATTTGCTTTTTTATATGCAGGAGTAGCATGAATAATATTAAATGGCAATGCGCCTGCCGTAACTGCCATACCCGAAAGTTTGAGGAAGGTTCTTCTTTTCTGATTGCTCATGGGGGATGATAATTTTTAATAAGAACGCAATATAAAATATTATTCCTGAAAATGCGTCCTGCAAAGAAGGGAAAAACACATAGACACAGTAGAAACA
>CAYVEI010000395.1:0-2782 GCA_964450515.1 uncultured Terrimonas sp.
GGCTTTGAGCCATCAGCCATCAGTCTTTCAGCAATAAACATTTTTGCATTAATCCTGGTCTGACGCTCCTTTTGTCGCGTACTGACCGCTGCATTTTCACATTTCCACCCGCCTGTTCAGTCGGGCAGGCATTTATCACATTTTTCACATTACATTTACCGCGGTCTGACGCTCCCTTCGTCGTGTGCCGACAGCTTCATTTTCAAATTTCCACACTTTCAAATTTTCAAATTAACCTCACTCTGTGCGCAATGATTTCACCGGGTTTGCCATCGCTGCCCTGATCGCTTTAATGCTTACTGTAATTAGGGCAATACTAAATGTTATGAGTGCAGCTAAAACAAAAATCCACCAGCTAACAGTTGTTTTATAAGCAAAGTTTTGCAACCACTTATTCATTGCCCAATAACCAACCGGTAATGTGATGCAGGTTGCAATCAATACAGGCTTCAATAAATCTTTCGATAGTAAAACAACAATGCCCTGTACAGATGAACCCAACACTTTTCTTACGCCAATTTCTTTGAAACGTTTTGTTGCGGTAAATGAAGCAAGGCCAAACAATCCAAGACATGCAACAAATATTGCGAGCATGGCAAACACAGATAAAATGGTTTGCTGCCGGATATCTTTTTTATACAGATCATTGAACTGTTCATCCAGGAAACGGTACTCAACAGGGTAAGCCGGCGCCACTTTGCTGTATTCCTTTTTAATAAGATCAATGCCTGCCCGAACATTACCGGGCCTTAATTTAATCAGCACAACCCTCCTGTCTTCTGCAGGAGAGATCACGAGCGGCTCTATGTTCTCTTTTAATGTCTGAAAATTAAAATCTTCAACCACCCCGATGATCCTGCGCTTTGTATTGTCACGCACGGTATTTTGCATCCATTTGCCAATGGACTCCTGCGGCGTCCATCCCAGCTTTGCTACGGCTGTTTTGTTTACCAGTACCGCATCGGTTGTGTCTGTTGGAAACGCTGCGGAAAAATCCCTGCCTGCAATAATTTTTAATCCCAGTGTTTTTACAAAATCGAAATCTGCAAATTCCGTTCTTGCATTCCACCGTTCACTGTGCCCCTCCACATCAAACACATGCCCGTCGAAAAAGCCGCCCGGCTGACCCGACATACACGATACAGCCTGCACAGCACTTTGATTTTGCAAACCGGTTTTGAAAGCGTTCATGTTGCGGTAAATATCGTCATTATCAATAGGCACGATCACGGTTTGCTCCTTATTATAGCCAAGCTGTTTGTTCTTTACATAACGCATCTGTTTGGTAATGATAATAGTGCCCACAATAAGAAATACTGAAATGCTGAACTGTACCACCACCAATACCTGCCTGAATGATGCACCACCTTTACCTGACCTTAGTTTGCCCTTCAGGGTTTGTACGGGAGAAAATGCGGATAAGAAAAATGCGGGATAGCTGCCTGCCAAAAACCCAACGGTAATAACAATGCCAATAAGGAACAGCCAGATGGATAAAGCATTCCATGAAACAGTTAATGTGTAACCCAGTAACCGGTTATACCACGGCATTGCCGTTAGTAACAGACCCACAGAAAGTATGCACGAGATGGTGGTAAGTAAAACAGATTCACCGATAAACTGCCAGACCAGATTATTGCGCAAGGCGCCCAATACCTTGCGTAAGCCAACTTCCTTTGAGCGTTCTGCTGCGCGGATAGTGGAAAGGTTCATGAAATTGATACAGGCAATTAAAAGTATGAGTATGGCAATGGAAAGAAAAATGTAAACTACCGTTTTATCACCATGCTTAACAACGCCGCCGAATTCAGCCGGTGTTTCAAAATATATATCTTTTAATGGTGTAAGCGAAAGCGTCCAGTGAAATCCATATTTGCGCAAATCGCTGCCTAAATATTTTTCAATGAAACCGGGAAGCTGCTTTTCCACCTGTGCCCGTGTTATGCCAGGCAACAGCTTTATGTAAGTATAAATGCCATTATTGATCCAGGTGGTCATCCAGGTTTTGTCTTTATAATTTTCAAGCGGGATCACAAGTTCAAATTCAAGATGCGAGTTGGAAGGAATGTCTTTTGCAATGCCGGTAACTTTAAGGGGAATATCTTTATCAAGCAAAACTGTTTTTCCGAGAGCATTGTCAATGCTTCCGAAATATCTTTTTGCAGTTGTTTCGGTTAATACAACACTGTGAGGGTCCTGTAATACGGTTCGGGGATTCCCTTTGAGTAGAGGGAAGGAAAAGAAACTGAAAAAATTACTGTCTGCATTAATTATTTTCTTTTCATGAAAAGACCTATTATCAATGCTGATAAGATTGTCATTTTGATTGATCCTTACAACATTTTCAACCTGGCCTTTGAAATCGTTCTGTAACGCGGAGGCGTACATGCCCGACAAATAGGACACACTTCTTTGTTGTTCCCCGTTCTTAAAACCCCGCATTACACGATAAATCCGGTTCCCGTCTGTATGAAAATCATCCACGCTGAATTCATTCATGATAAAAAGGAAGATCATCATACAAACAGTAATGCCGGTAGTTAATCCAAGAATATTGATGGAAGAAAAAATTTTATTCTTCGTGAGGTTACGCCAGGCGGTTTTGAAATAATTTTTGAACATAAAAATTGATTTCTGATGTCTGATTTGTTGATTTCTGATTTAAGCAGCGGGCTATGAGCTTTGAGCCATCAGCTTTCAGCAATTTTAATTTATAAACTACTGTATCCGGATATGCCGTTTCTTTCGCCGCGTATCGGCTGTTTCATTTTCAAATTCTCAC
>CAYVEI010000396.1:0-2776 GCA_964450515.1 uncultured Terrimonas sp.
TTGTTACTTTTTCTTTCAAGAGAAAAAGTAAAAAGAATATTTATTACTAAAGAGGTCGGACGGCAGGCTGGTTTGAAAATGAAAGCGGTTGGTATGTAACGAAAGAAGTGTCAGACCGCAGATGAATGTGAGAAATGTGAGAATATGGTAATAAAGCGGTCGGTATTCGATGAGAGAAGCGTCAGATCACGTGATACTCGTAAAGCATGATTTGCACAAAACAATAAACCACAAACTATAAACTATAAATCCGAACAGGACAAGGATAGAGGGATAAGGCCTGTACGGCAATGCAACAGGCACCGTTCGTTTTCGGACGCTTTCCTTAAATGGATATTCTTAAAGTGCTTGTTTATAAGCACTTACATGCTTGGCACAGGTATTGAAACAGTTTGACCGCTAAGTTTCTTTACAGCTAAACACTCCACATGTTGCATCTTTTTTTTAAACCTATCTTTCGGAATCTCAGGAAGAATAAAACCTACAGCTTCCTCAATATTTTCGGATTGGCAACAGGTATCGCCTGCGCGGGACTTATTTTTTTATGGGTGGAAGATGAGGTGAATTACGATAGCTTTAATGCAAAGAAAGATGAATTATACCTCGTTCGGGTAAACCAGCTTTATGATAAGTACACGGCCACATTTTCATCCACTCCGGGTGTAATGGGACCGGCTTTGCAGGCAGATATTCCAGAAATTGCAAATGCCTGTCGTGTAACGGAAGATCAGACTTCACTCCTTTTTACTATAGGAGATAAACCGGTATATGCTTCAGGAAAATATACAGAGCCTTCACTGTTCAGCATGTTTACATTGCCCTTCGTACAAGGCAATGCAAAGAGCGCTTTTTCACAATTATATTCCTTAGTGATCACAGAAAAGACCGCCAAAAAATTCTTTGGCAATGAAAAAAATGTGCTGGGAAAAACAGTAAGGGTTGATAATAAGCAGAACTATGTGGTAACGGGTGTTTTAAAAGATCTCCCCGAAAATTCTTCCCTGAAATTTGAATGGCTGGCGCCTTTTGACATCTTTTATCAGCAAAGCCCCTGGGCGCAAACATGGGGGAATTTTTGCCTCAACACCTATGTTGAGCTCAAACCCGGAATCAATCCTGCCACAGTAAATAAAAAACTATATGATTATATCCAGCAAAAACAGCAGGCAGAACAATCTGTAGTGCATGCTTTTTTATTCGGCATGAACAACTGGCATTTGTACGACCAGTTTAATAATGGCAGTCCAACCGGTGGAGGCCAAATACAATATGTGCGCCTGTTCACCATCATTGCATGGATCATTCTTTTCATTGCCTGTATCAATTTTATGAATCTTGCCACGGCCCGCAGCGAAAAACGGGCACGGGAAATAGGAGTAAGAAAAGTGCTGGGCTCCGGGAGAAAAAGATTGATCGGCCAGTTTATGGGTGAAGCATTAAGTATGGCGGTGCTTGCTGCAATAGGCTCCATTATCCTGATGTCTTTAGCATTGCCTGCATTTAACGCCCTGGTTCAGAAAAACCTTACGCTGGGTTTATATCATCCCAATCATATAGCGGCATTATTGCTTATTACATTGATATGCGGATTTGTAGCAGGTAGCTATCCTTCTTTGTATTTATCATCATTCAACCCGGTATTTGTTTTAAAAGGAATAAAGTTAAAAACAGGGAGCGCTGCTTTTATACGAAAAGGATTGGTAGTGGTGCAATTCACGGTTTCCATTGCGCTCATTATTGGAACGATCATTATTTACCGGCAAATACAGCATGTAAAAAGCAGGAACCTCGGCTTTAATAAAGACAACCTGGTACAGATGAGACTGCAGGGAGATATGCTGAAAAACTTCTCTGCCATTAAACATGATTTAATAGCCACCGGCGCAGTTGAAAATGCTGCACTGGCCGATCATGAAACGATATACGATGGCAACAATACGGGCAACATTACCTGGCCGGGCAAAGACCCCAACAGCAATATTCTTATATCACAACGATTGGTAAGCCCCGAATTTATATCAGTTACAGGCATGCACATCAATGAAGGAAGAGATTTTGGACCAACGGATATAGTGGAGACGGGAGATGATTTCAGACCAAAAGACAGCAACCGGTTGTTCAATATTATCATTACAGAATCGCTGGCAAAGCTGGTTACCAAAGGGAGTGCATTGGGCATAGTGCTGCAGGTTCCGGGCCAAAAGGAAAATCAATATTTTAACCTGAAAGTAACCGGTGTGGTGGCAGATTATGTTTACGGCAACATGTATGGCAAATCGGACCCGGTGGTATTTTATTGTATACCACAGTTTACAAGCTTGCTTTACCTGCGTACCAAAGCGCATGCAAACACCGAACAGGCTTTGGCAAAAATAGAAGCCGTAATGAAAAAACACAATCCGGCCTACCCTTTCGAGTACAGGTTTGTAGATGACCAGTTCAACCAGATGTTCATCAATGAAATGCTGATCAGCAAATTATCGCGTGTGTTTGCGGCGTTAACCATTATCATTTCATGCCTGGGGCTGTTTGGACTTGCAGCATACACCGCCGAAAGAAGAACAAAAGAGATTGGTATACGAAAGGTGCTGGGGGCAAGCGTTTCAGGCATTGTGGGCTTGCTATCCAAAGATTTCCTTCAACTGGTTTTGCTCTCCTGCTTTGTTGCATTTCCCTTTGCCTGGTGGATAATGACCAACTGGCTGCGGGGCTATGCTTACAGGATAAATATTGACTGGTGGATATTTTTAGCGGCCGGCTTTCTGGCAGTGCTCAT
>CAYVEI010000397.1:0-2767 GCA_964450515.1 uncultured Terrimonas sp.
CCATTAAAGTGTATCATGTGTTCGGGAAAATCTACAACCCAAACTTCTGTCTCCCATGCAATGTTTGTCGAATGCTTTTTAAATTCTGCAAAGTCGGGAAATGCCGAAACATAAACTTTGCCTGCTTTGCAGTCTTTGAGTAATTCCTCCAATTCAACAATTCGTTTTGGTGAAACAGGACCATGAGAAGTAACCGCTTCAATTAAATAAAGCCAATTTTTCTTTCTGTCAAATAAAACTACGTCTGGTAGTTTGCTATGTTGCGTTATTGGGATGCCAATTTCTTTCAATACTTTTTTGTCAACGTAAAGGTCTTTGTTTGCTGTGTCGCCTAAATAAAGAACTTCGCTATCATTTGCAAAACGTGCTGCAAAATCTTGAACAATGGCAGCTTGTACAACATTATGTTTTCCTGCAGATAGTTTTAGTGTTTTGCCGTTGCTTAATTTTACAGGAATTAAATTTTGTTTTCTTTCTTTTAGGTATCGTTTTGAAAGTTCGCCAACTTCTGACTTAAACCTTTCTGCACCTTCTTTCCATGCTTTTGTTCCAAAAGTTTTGATAGCTTCTAATGCTTCCTCTGTAATTGCATAGTGTGCATTAGGACTATTAACTGGAAGACTTGGGTTATCAGGATTGTAATCTGCAATTCTTGCTTGAACAAATTGATGCAACACTTGTCTGCGAAAGGTTTCCCTTGTATTGGGAGCATATTCTTTTTTGTAAATGTCTTTACAAAATGCCATGATACCTTTTGAAACTTTCAAACTTGCTTTAGTAGCTTTACTCCAATTGCCACGGGGTTTAATATCGCAAAGAGCAAGTAAAGTATAGGCTGAAATTTCATTTTGTTGTGCTGCTGGCAATCCTAATTCTTTAAGGATTTCTTTTGCTTCGTCAATTTTGCTCATAAGCGAATATATGTTCTATATCAAAGTAGTTGTTTATGATTTCGTCAACCTTTGATTGTGAAAAGTCGTTTAGTAATATTATTTGGTTGCCAATTTGTTTAATGTCTTCCAATGGCGGTAAAGGCATTTCCCTTAACTCGGTAGCACTCACATTTATATTTCCATTGAAAGTTCTAAAATATGTGTCGAAAAGATTGCTGTTTAATAATGCAGCAAGTCCTAATATTTCATTTCTTTCAAGATGTCCTTTGCGTCTGTAAATGTAATTAAGGTGATTTTCAACACCGATATATTCTGCTTGAGTAATGTCAACAAAGTATGGAGTAGCAACCAATCTACTCTTGTCGTCCTTTGCACTAAAGCGGCGAAGAAAAACATAATTTTTATTTGGAAGCAAAAGCGATTTGGTTTCTTCGCAAAGTTGAATGTATTGAGGTTTATTCCTTTTAGTAACAGGCCACTCAAATTGCATTTTAGCTGTGTTGATGAGTTGGTACAACGGCACTAAAAATACAGTTCCATTTTGATAATGCTCAAACAAATATTGTGTAGCTCTGAATGAAACAACGGGGCCTGTAGAAATTTGAATGTCGTATTGCTGTAAATTTCCTGACCATGATTTAAACAGCTTAATTACGCTATCGTCTGTTTCATTTGTAGGAAGATGTATGATTTTTTCTTTTGACTTTAAGTCAATGAGTTCATCAGTTTTATAAATCTTTTCAGTAAAACTTTCGATGTCTCTTATTCCATTAGAATGTGTTACAAGTATAGAAGGCAAATGTCCATATAGCTTTTGCTTTTTACCTTTCAATATTAGTGTTTCTTGCAAAACGCTATCACGGTCAAAAGTATCAGTCCTTGAACCGAATAAGTGTATTTGTTCTATTTCAATTTCCTGAAAGAATGCTTCACGGAAAGCCCTGAAATAATTGCCTGATGCAAAACTTCTAGGGGTTATAAAAATTAGTTCACCGCCTTCTTTTAAAAGTTTTGTAGCAACCATCATAAAGATTGAGTAGATGTTTGGTTGCCCCCAAACAATAGACTTAGCTACCGTTGCCCTTTTATCATCCTTTGATATTTTGAAATAGGGTGGATTTGAAATTACAATATCGTAAGTGGCATTTTTCGGTTCTGAAAAAAGTGTCGCTGAAACTTGAAAGCAATCTTTGTTTTCAAGTACAAAATCATTTGTGTCAAGCGTTGCTTTAAATTTGATTTTATGTTGCTTTAGCCATTTGCTTAAATAGTCAAGCACTGCTTGTGTGTAAGGCAAAATGTCTTGGTCGGTTTCATATACAACGAGTTCTATTTCCTTTAAGTTGTCATTTTGCTTTACAAGTGTCTCAATAAGTGAACTTGAAAGAATTGCTGTACCGCAACCAGGGTCAAGTATTTTGAATTTGTCTTTTGTTTGTTTGGTCAGTCCCGCCATGAAGTGAGCAATTTCGGTTGGTGTAAAAAACTGTCCATTATCCTTCTTGTGTTGTGTCGTAACAGTTTTAGCATAAAGCTGTCCAACCCTGTCTGCAAAGTGGCTTGGTAACTCGTTAGTGAGTGGTTTTATGTTTATCGCTGCTGTCATGCCAACAAATTTACTAAAAGTATTGCTGTTTAAAGCGATTTCGATTTATGGGATGGTCGCTGTGTGTCGGCAAAATTTTAGCTCTTTTGCAAGGTTGGCTTTGTGTCTGGGTTTTGTGTGCCTTGCAAATGTGCTAAAATGTGCGGTGGCTTGTTGAGGTCTTCGCTGTCAAACCCCAATGAAGAACGGAATGCTCCAATAGGGTGACGCATAACGTTAGACTGCTTTATGCAGGGCAGGAAATAGAATTACTTCATTTCAAAATTAT
>CAYVEI010000398.1:0-2761 GCA_964450515.1 uncultured Terrimonas sp.
GAAGCCTGTAAAAACAGATCAGCCGGTAGCTGAAAATAATCTTTTAACCGCTTGGCCATTTTTAGTGTTATTTCCCGGCGCCCGGAGAGGATAGATGACACATAAGCCTTGCTGCCGATAATGGGTTCAAGGTCTTTGTTTTTTAATCCCCGTTCCTGCATTTTTTCTTTGATAACTTCCAGTACACCTAATTTAGGTAAAGGGTAATGCCTTTCGTCATAGTCTTTTATCAAAAGAATTAATACACCCAGTTCGTCATCTTCTGGGGTGTTTGGTTCAGCATGGAAAATTTCCATTAAACGCTTCTTGGCTTTGTTGTAATCCTTTTCGCTATGTAATACTTTCCAGTTCATGGTTATTTCTTTTTAAAAGTATCAATTTTTGTATCGTATGCAATAGTAGCCACATCTATTTTATCGTACTCCTTAGCCTCACGCTTCCCAAAAAGCATCGGGAACATCAAAGCCCTGTACTGTTCCCTTTTTTTTCAGGATTGTTATTTGTAACGGCTGCTGACGCAAAGTAATACCAAAAAACAAAGGATAATAACCTGATTACTATCATTGACGCAGATGAACTGATAAACGCCGGGTTTGCAGAAGATCATTAAATCTGAATCAGCACGCAGATGGCATCCCGTTGTTTTTCCGCTTCTCTTTGTTTTCAAGTTGCTCTACATAAACCAGTTTCCGGCGCATTTTTGTAGAAGTATATTTCATCTCCCCTGCGTTATGCTGGGCGAGCCGGATAATAGGATTTACAGTGAAACCTTTATAATAGGGTTTGTTTAATTGACTGCTATGTAATATGTAAACATAAAATGGCATAAATAACAAAGCCTCACTATGTGAGGCTTTGCGGACTGAGTGGGGCTACAATCGAACCCCTGATATCTTTGTTAACATTTTTGGATAGTATTAAGCTGCCCTAATTATAATGATTAAAGAAATGCTGTTGACATCCTTTCCTGTTCGGCATTTGATATTTTATAATTGGCGGCTATTTTTCTCCAGTCTTTCACGATAAGTGAAATTTCTTGTATTATACTTTCTGATTTTTCATTTGTTAAGCGAAAATAACCGGCTACCTCTTTTGCCAAATCCAAATCAAGTGAGTTATCTGCATCTGTGATATTTATACTCAGGCCTTTACCGTACTCATTGGGGTTAATATCATAAGCAGGTGACAAAAGCCAGCCTTTATCTGTAAGCAGAAAGCCATGGTTTCGCAGATGGTCGTCTGTATTTTTGATGCATATACTAAATACAATTCTACGCCATAGTTCTTCCAAATCTTTTTCTACTGCAGCACCATGTCTTGATATAAATTCCATCAGTTCTATATAGCTTGCGCCTGCTGCATCTTCTCCATCTACATGCCCTAATAGTGTCATTGCTGATGCAAAATGAATGCGTTCATTGTTTGCTGTTCTGTCGAAGCGTTTTGTAAGGTAAGTATGATATTTATTGCTGAACTTTTGAAGCTTTCCTTCTGCGATATTCAGTCCAGCATTTATGGCCAACTGGTTTGTTACCATTTCCCATGCTGCTACATCTTTTTCATCATTCCTGCTGGGGAATTTTGCAATCCACAAATTATTGTCTGCATCTACCACACTTGCTTTTGGCCTGGCACCGCCTAATGATGAACCGGGAGCTATGAGCATGGTTAACCATTTTAGATATTCCGGATCGTCTGTGTTGTCTTCTTCGAGCTTTAAACTTGCATGTTCCAATTCTCTTAGTGATGTCCATGGTGGTGCAGCCATTTCTCTATTATCATTTAAAAATGGACCATCTTCTTCTACTTTAAAACGCAATGCACCCATTCTATACCCATCAAATACTCCTAATAAAAAATCGGATTCCAATAATTTTTTTACTGCCCGGTCTTCCTGCTTTGCTATTGCCGCTTCCCGACGCTGCATTAATACACGACCCCATCTATCAGGACATGAATCTAAGAAAGCACCAAAGTTGAATTTATCGCCCCGTGGATAATATGCTCCTGAATACATTTGCAAATCGGGGTCAATCATTTGAGAAAAGCCTGATTTTAGCCATACATCTGCATATTCAAAGGAAAATGATTCTTTGCCTTTGGCTGGTGAAACAGATAGTGTGCCCATGATTGCAGGTACCTGTAAATCCTGCCAATGTGCATATACCTGTATGTCTTTTTTTATGTTGATTGCCATCTGTGTGTTGTTTATTTTTTAGGAGCCCTTTCTTTTACTGTAAGCTCTGCATCCTGTAATTTTCTGCCTAATGTATCATCTACCGCTACCTTCAATAAATCTTTCTCCAGGTTCAATACAAAAAGAACCTGTGCATAAGAGCCAAAAGCCACTCCAGGCATACCTTTTTCAATGGAAAGTAAGGTGGGGCGGCTGATGTTCGCCCGTTCAGCTACCTGCTCTGCACTTAGCTTTCTTCGTAACCTGGCCAGCTTGATGTTTTCACCAAATTCAGCCAGTATTTTAGCTGTAGTTGGCAGTATTTGAAATTTATTATTTTTCATAACGATAAATATATTTTACAAAAATAGGCAATTTTGTAAATAATTGTTTACATTATTTAGTATCGTAACCTACATTGAGATTTTAGTCTACTTTTTTAAATTGTTAAGCTGTTATAAAGATAGTAAGGTTTGTAAGCGAAGCTTGTTATTAGATGTTGAAAATCAACATCTTAAAAGTAAAGTTGAGTAAAATAAAAAAAGGATCATCATTACTGATAATCCTTTTTTGCGGACCGGACGG
>CAYVEI010000399.1:0-2735 GCA_964450515.1 uncultured Terrimonas sp.
ATTCACTATTCACCATTAAACCGATCCTTTACGCAATAATAGTAACCACTTCATTTGTCTTACCCAATAATCGGCTTACGGGGCAGGCTTTGGCGATCTGCAATAATCTTTTCTTTTGATCTTCATCCATATCACCACTTACATTTACCTCACAAAAAAATGTATTAGGGCCCGCAGGTAATTGATTGCTTCTCATCAGGCTCACTTTTACGTTAATCATAGTAATATTCCATTGCTTGCGCTGCACATACATGCGCAGTGTAATGGCTTTACAGGATGCCAGCGCCATACACAGATAGTCGCCCGGCGCGGGACCTGCATTCTTCCCACCTACAGCTTCTGCCTCATCGGCCACCCAGGCATGCTCACCCGATCGTACCGGGGTAGTGTACCGTTCCCCGTTATTTTCCGCTTCCGCGGAAGCGATAATTTTTGTGTTGGTCAAAAAATAATTGTTTTATTATTCCTAAGCTTTATGCCACACATCTGCATAATCATCCGGGTGGCGTTTAAACTGCGCATGAACATAGGGGCATAGCGGAATTACTTTCAATTCGTTTTTCCGGGCATGATCCACCATGGCAGCCAGTAATTGTTTTGCCAAACCTTTACCTTCGGCTTTCGGGAGCACTTCAGTATGATATACGGTTAGCATATCACCAGCAATACTTACCACCATTTCCGCCACCTGCTCTTCTCCATCCGGCACATAAAAATGCCCCTGCCCTTTTTCATCCAGCTTTAATTGAACATCACTCATAAAAATAATTTAGAACTAAAGTAATGCTTATACCAGAAAAAATGCCAGCCATCTTTTCCTTTTCTGTAGGTGAGTTCGGCAATATCACCATCTGTTTCATACCTGCAGGTATATATACCATCGTTTTTTACATGCACCTACCGGCCCGGCTTTTTTATTTTTTGGAATTGAACGGTACTGTATTCACTCCGGTTGCTTGCTATATAATGTAAAAACCTATTATCTTTGCGCCTCCTTTAAAATATTGAATATGGCAACTACAGCAGACATCAGCAGGGGCATGATCCTGAAATTAGACGGCAGCTTGTATACGGTAATAGAATTTGGCGAAAATAAAACTGCCAGAGCCGCAGCCAAGGTATGGGCCAAACTCAAGGGAGTAGAAAATAACCGCAGTATCGAAAAAACCTGGAATTCGGGCGACAGCATTTACCCCGTTAGGGTGGAAAGAAAGAACTACCAGTATTTATACAAGGACGATTCGGGATATAATTTTATGGATAACGAAACCTTTGAGCAAATTGTAGTACAGGAATCGCTTATAGACGCTCCGCAGTTTTTAAAAGAAGCCCAGGAAGTTTCCGTGCTCATGAACACGGAAACCGAATTGCCTATGAGCGTGGAACTGCCCGATAAAATTGTTGTGCTGGTTACCTACAGCGAGCCGGGCATCAGGGGCGACACGGCCACACGCACGCTTAAAGCCGCCACTATTGAAACCGGGGCTACCGTAATGGTGCCGCTTTTTGTTGAAGAAGGAGAATTAATCAGGATCAATACCAAAAACGGAGAATACGTTGAAAGGGTAAAAAACTGATTTTTGGGTATATTTACCCTGAATTCCTATCTTAGTCGCCAGTTTCGAAACAATTGGCGGTTTTAATAAAATAAATTTACCCACATGGATTTTAAGCAAATTCAGGAGCTGATAAAGATCATCAACAAGTCCAATATAGGAGAAATAAGCGTAGAAGACAAGGATTTTAAAATTACAATAAAGCAAAAAGAAGAGCATATTACCCAGGTGGTATCATCTGCGCCTCCCCAGTCTTTAACCGCTCCGGCCCAAACCAACAATCCGGCGCAGGAAAAGCCCAAAGCTGCGGCCGAACCAAAGGCAGATAACCTTCTTACTATTAAAAGTCCGATGATAGGCACATTTTACCGCCGTGCATCACCCGATAAGCCTTTATTTGTTGAAGTGGGCGATGAGGTTAGCCCCGGAAAAGTGGTTTGTATTATTGAAGCCATGAAGCTGTTTAATGAAATTGAAAGCGAAGTGAGCGGCAAAATCGTAAAGATACTGGCCGATGACGCCAGTCCTGTAGAATACGACCAGCCGCTGTTCCTGGTAGAACCCAATTAGAGAATGTGGAAAAGTGAAAATATGAAAACCTGTCAATGAGTGTTTTTGCTGCTATTTATAATATTTCCACACTTTCACATTTCCCACATTTTATCACATTAATTATTCTATGTTCAAAAAAATACTTATTGCAAACCGTGGCGAAATTGCATTGCGGATCATTCGTACCTGCAGGGAAATGGGTATCAAAACAGTGGCTGTATATTCTACTGCCGATAAAGACAGCCTGCATGTAAAATTTGCCGATGAAGCGGTATGTCTCGGCCGCCCGCAAAGCGCGGACTCTTATCTTAATATTCCCCACCTTATGGCAGCGGTAGAAATTACCAATTCGGATGCCATTCACCCGGGATACGGTTTTTTAGCCGAAAATGCCCGGTTTGCCCAAATATGCTGCGAGCATGGTATAAAATTTATAGGCCCCACCCCCGGTATGATCACCGCTATGGGTGATAAGATCACGGCCAAGGAAACCATGATAAAGGCCGGCGTTCCCGTGGTACCCGGCGGAGAGGGACTGCTGGAAAACGTGGATGAGGCAAAAGGACTGGCAAAAGAGATCGGTTATCCTGTAATTTTAAAAGCAACAGCCGGTGGCGGAGGAAAGGG
>CAYVEI010000400.1:0-2700 GCA_964450515.1 uncultured Terrimonas sp.
GTAAATATTTTTTTTACCTGCAGATTTCTTACTGCGGTTTTGAAATAATTTTTGATCATAGTTATAAGCTTTTAGCTTTCGGCGGTTATTTACATCTGAACATTATCTTGTTACCCGAGGTCTGACGCTCCTTTCGTCGCGTACCGACCGCTATCATTTTCATATTCGCTATTCGCTTCGCAATGCGGCGACCGGGTTAGCCACCGCTGCGCTGCCGGCCTGCGCACATAAAATAATAAGCGATGTGGTTATCATAATTACGCCGCTTAATAAAAATATCCACCAACTTAAAGCGGTATGGTATGCAAAATTTTGCAGCCAGTCGTGTGTCAGCCACCATGCTACAGGAACTGCAATAACAAATGCTACAGCCAGTAATTTTACAAAATCTGCAGAAAGCAAAGCCATAATCTGGCCAACCGATGCACCCAATACCTTACGGATACCTATTTCTTTGGTACGTTTGTTGGTAGTAAAAATAACCAACCCCAATAAGCCGAGGCAGCTTATAAATATTGCTATTGCAGCAGACCATGCCAGTAACTTTGAAAGTTGCTGATCTTCTTTATAGAAATTTTCAATGGTTTTGTCGAGGAAAGTATAATTGAAATCTTCATCCGGATATATTTGCTTCCATGCTTTTTCAATTTTGCTAATGGCTGTTTTCCATGTTGCAGGATCGGGTTGCAATGCCACATGCATCATATAGCCATTTTTAGGACTGGCATAATAAATGAGCGGATTAATGGCCGTTCGTACTGATTGAAGATGAAAATCAGCCATTACCCCTACAATTGGCTTAGGAGCGTCTTTGAATGTAACAAAGTGACCAATAGCATCTGCCGGCTGTTCAAACCCCAATTGTTTAGACAAGGTTTCATTAATGAGTAATTCATAAGCAGTATCTGATGGTAAAATATTCCTTCCGGCGAGCAACCTGATATCATATACACTTAAAAAAGACGTATCACCATCTCTTGTATTGATGGTGACGGTTATATCTTTACCATTTTCTTTATAAGAAAGCTTGTTGGTAATATAGCCATTAGCAGCGGGAGACTGGTTACCCAAACTTACTTTTTGTATTTCAGGAATTTTTGAGAGGGATTCCTTTAAGAGAAATTTCTTGTTGCTGGGGTTATACCAATCAAATGGGGGAAAGAAATTTATGATCGCCTTTTTTCTAAATCCCATATCAGTTTGTAGCGAATAATGAATCTGCTTATTTACCACAATCACACCGATAATAAATACCTGTGCAATTATAAATTGAGATACAATTAAAGATTTTCTCAGCAGCGCATTTCCTGATCCGTTGTTACCCAAAGGCATATTGCCTTTTAATACGGCAACAGGCTTAAACTTTGTAAGAACAAATGCCGGATAA
The DNA here is from genome assembly GCA_964450515.1 of uncultured Terrimonas sp. Lineage (GTDB taxonomy): Bacteria > Bacteroidota > Bacteroidia > Chitinophagales > Chitinophagaceae > Agriterribacter. Next base: position 1,388 of record CAYVEI010000400.1, read on the forward strand.
AGTCCCGACAGCCCACTCACCACAATCGTTAGAAAAAGTAAAAAAAGCCATAAATAAGGTTGCTGTAATAAGTAGTTAAAATGCAGCCCCCCGGGAATGAAACCTTCGAATGCTTTAAGCAATAAAGGTGTAATTACTATGGATAATACCGAAGTAAGCAGAGTGAGTAAAAAAGTTTCGGACAAGAACTGGAAAATAATTTGTTTCTTTTTGCTTCCCAATGTTTTTCGAATACCGATTTCCTTTGCACGTTCTGAAGCATGTGCTGTAGATAAGTTTATAAAATTGATCGCTCCCAATAATAAAAGGAACACCGCTAATATTATAAGGTTGCGCATTGCTTCAGGATTGGCGGCTCCCCCAAATGCCGGATTAATATGTACGTTACTTAAGGGTTGTAACCGGCGTATGGTTCTGGAATTTTCAGGATCATGCTCTTTAAATATTTCCGATAGCCGGATATTGATTTTTCGGGGATTTGTGCCTGGCAAAAGTTTTATCATCGTTTGAAAAGATGAATTGGTATTGCCCCATTCATCCCAATTGAAATAATCCTTCAAATTTCCCTGTGATGCTGTGGAGAGTGAGACAAACATCTTTCTATCAAAATCACTATTGGCCTCAAGGTTACCTACAATACCGGTGACTGTGGTAATAATAGTATCATTGAGCGTAATGGTTTTACCAATAATATTTTGTGGTTGCAAATTTGGGAAATATTGTTGCGACCGGCTTTCGGTAAGCACTATTGAATAAGGCTCTTTCAATGAATTGTCTTGATTGCCAGCTAACCAGTTGTGTGGAAAAATGTTGAAATAATCGTTATTGGTAAATGCAATATCAGTTTGTGATTTGAACAATTTTGCCGCTGTATTGTTTTCTTTACCGATGCTTATCCTTGTTTTATCAGAATAGTCAAGAATAGGTACAACACTTGCAACACCTGCCATGTTATGCAATACGGTATGTAGCGGTACAGGAACGGCCCTGTTGTTCCAATCATCGCTCTCTGTTACTATTCTATATATGTTATCCCTGTCCGGTTCAAACCTGTCAAAGCTAAAACTATAATGCACTACCATAAAAATGATGAGCGATGCACTGATGCCTACAGATAATCCCAATACATTAATTACGGAAGTAACGCGGTTTTTAACCAATGTTCGCCACGCGATTTTAAAATAATTTTTGATCATAGTTGGAAGCTTTGAGCCATCAGCTTTCGGCGGTTATTTACATTTGAACATTATCTTGTTACCCGAGGTCTGACGCTGCTTTCATCGCGTACCGACCACTACATTTTCAAATTTTCA
>CAYVEI010000401.1:0-2688 GCA_964450515.1 uncultured Terrimonas sp.
ACCACTATAGCGGGATACTTCGCCTGCCGGGAGGCAGGTTTCTGCGAAGCATCATAATTCGCAGGTGTATAAACATTCGCAGCGATATCAATCCCGTTTAGTTTATAGGTCACAGGATGGATATTTACTTTTCCTTTTACATTTTCGGTAATGGCTCCTTCATACACCAGTGTAAAGGGATTGTGTTGGTACCTCCTTTGAGTAGATTGCGCACTTACCGCATCTGTAGCTGCTATGGATGTTGCTATTGCGACGATTATTGATGTTAATTTTTTCATTTTACTTCTTGCTTTTTAATACTTCATTTAAAATTTTTTGTGCCGCCTTTGCTTCTTTTTTACCAACTGCCTGTTTGATAATTTCTATGAATTGTTGTAGCTGTTCTGACGATAAACCTAGATTCAGACAAATTTTCAAATGCGATTGTAACATGGGTTCCACACCGCCGATGCCGGCGAGCACTGATACCGTTGCCAGTTCTCTTTCGGTGTAGGTCAATACATCTCTTTCAAATATATCGGCGAACAGGTGTTCTTTAAGAAACACTTCTATTTCAGGGGCAAATGCCGCATAGCCGGTTTTTGGACCAGTCTGCGGTGTGCCGGTAAGCTTTTCTAAATTTGCCTTGCCACGTTCGTATTTGCTGCGTTCATCATTGATGGGTGAAGCTTCCGCACCTAAAACATCATCAATGCCCTTTGCTTTGCGTTCATCCAATACAGTCATAAAAGTCTGTAATCCCCTAAGGCTGCGTGGGAATCCGGCATAGGCATAGAGATGAACAATAGCCTCCCTGATCTGGTTAACAGTCAACCCCGCATCAAGCCCTGCGTTTAGTTCGGCTTTTAGTTTTAACAGATCGCCTTTCGCCGTAACTGCCGCAATGCAAACAATCGCTTGTTGCTTTGTGCTTAAACTTTCATCTGCATCGCCCTGGGCACTCACCATGGTTGTAAGCATTACCGTCATTACAAATAGTATTGACCTTAAGCGTTTACTCATTATTATTCCATTTTATTATCTGATAATGATGGTTAAACCCACCAATACTTTTTCATTTCTGATGCATTTTTTAATGACTATTATTGGAGGGAGGTGTAAGTAACCTTGTAAACGATAACGAGCCTAATTTCCAGGTTCCGTTTTGTTTTATATAAACTTCCGTCACCATAAACGGGTTCGTTACTTCATTTCCTCCAACAACAGCCAGCAAATCAATTCTATTTAAAAGAATGGCAGTATTATCAATTACATTCACAAACACTTCATGAATGTCTGCTTTCTTGTACCAGATGCCTCCGCTTTTAATAACATTCATTTCCTGTTCTTTTCCCCAGGATCCTCCCATGTGGACGAACATTGATTTTTCGTGAAAGAGACTATCGAGGACATCTGTTTTTTTGTCTGACATCCACTGCCATTTTGCTCTGGAAAGATGAATGATCTCCTGGTCTGCGGAAGAATTTTGTGCGAAAGCTGATTGTGCTCCCATAATAAGTAGGAATAGTCCGATAGTTAATGTTTTCATATTCGTTTCTGTTATTTATGCAAAGTTCCGGCGGGAGAAAGGATTTTATGGTAGACGGATTACGGGAACTGCTACCAATATTACTTATCCAACCCTTTTTCCTTTAACCATTTTGCAAGTAAGTCTGCAATTTCCTTGCTGTTCAAATCTGACATTATGAAGTGTGTATTTCCTTTAATACCCAATTCAGGTAAATGAACAATGGTAACATCACCACCGTGAGCATTTACCACTTTTGCCCATTGTTGTGCGGTAGTCAGCACATTACGCCAAAAATTGAGCGAAGCTGCACTGGTTTCTTCTCTGGGTATGTAGTCTCCATAATAAACCACAATAGGAATTTCAGTTAATTTTAAAAAGGCATTAAGCGGCACCCCTCTGCCACCACGATTACCTTCGGGTACTTCACCTTCAGGAAAAGTAAATCCGCCCGGCTCAATGGCTACAATGGCTTTTACGTGGTGGTTCTTAATCGCAGTTTTCCAACCAGGCGAACCTCCTGCTGAATGGGTAAAAAGAATACCATCGCCTGTTTTATCAAATACGGCCGACATGGCATTAACAATTGTGGTTTCGTCCACATTACCTGTGTTGGGTGTCATCATCCGGTAAAACCGATCAAGTGATGTTGAATCTTTTGGAAATTGTACTCCTTCGTTGAAGCTGGGATATAAGCCGATCCGGAATTGTGTAAACCAGGTTTGATCATCGGGTGTTGCGGTAATTTGTCCCGGTTTGGTGGTTTGCCCTGCATCACCACGACCGGGCTGGTCAACGAGATAAACGCCATAGCCTTTTCTCAAAAAAATATCCGCGAAACCTTCTCTGCCATCGGCAGTGGTTTGCCAACTGCGTCTGGATTGTCCATAGCCATGCAGGAACACCATTGAATGCTGTTTTGAATTTGCCGGAAGCTGGTAAAAAACATCAGCGTGGTCCCCGTGTCGTGTTTGCCCGCCCTGCGGCACATTCCACGGTTTTAAGGCATCAAAGGTGCCTTCGCTTTTAACGACCGTACCACCAGCCGAAAATGCTCCCTGTTCTTTAATTATCAAATTGCTGTTTTGATTTTGTTTTGTTGAGACACACGATGCAATGGTAACGGCAACAACTATCAGTATATAAATACCAATTCCCTGTGTTGCCACCTTTTTATGATT
>CAYVEI010000402.1:0-2640 GCA_964450515.1 uncultured Terrimonas sp.
ATAGGTTCCTTAAATGCAAAAATGCAAAAAGTTTTTGGGTTAGCCGGTTTTAAGGTATAAAATTGCCAGGAGCGTAAATTTCGGGTGTTATAGAGTGAAAGTACGCATTTCAATAATATGTAAAAGAAACAGGAAAGCAACTCCTGTTGTACATATAAAACACTTATCCACACCCTGTTAATATTTAACAGTTTGACAAAAGGATTTAGGCTGATATTTTCGTCTTCTTATCATTTGATAATAGTAACTTAACTGATCCGAAAAACTTACCAAACCCAAACATAATTATGACAAATGAAAAACAAAGCGGAGGCTTGAGGTATCACCGTCTCTTTACCAGGGATGGAGCAGATGTTTTTGACCAGTTTGAATACGATTACCGTACTTCTGTAATACGCAATCCCAATGGAGAGATCGTATTTGAAATGAAAAATGTGGAAGTTCCCAGACAATGGAGCCAAATCGCTACTGATATATTAGCACAAAAATATTTTCGTAAAGCCGGGGTACCACAGCCGGATGGGTCATTGGGTCGTGAAACTTCAGCAAAACAGGTGGCGCACCGTATGGCCAACTGCTGGAAAGTATGGGGAGAGCGGTATGGTTATTTTGCTTCCGCACAGGATGCACAGGTATTTTATGAAGAGCTGGTGTATTGTATTTTAAACCAGGCCTGCGTGCCCAACAGCCCGCAATGGTTTAACACCGGGTTGTATGAAAGCTATGGCATTAAAGGAAAGCCTCAGGGACATTATTATGTAGACCCCAAAGATGCCAAATTAAAAAGATCAACTTCGGCATACGAGCGTCCGCAGCCCCATGCCTGTTTTATATTAAGTGTTGAAGACGACCTGGTAAACGATGGGGGAATTATGGATCTGTGGGTAAGAGAAGCCCGTATATTCAAATATGGCAGCGGCGTAGGCACTAATTATTCCAATATACGCGGCGAAGGTGAAAAATTGAGCGGAGGCGGCACTTCCTCCGGATTGATGAGCTTTTTAAAGATCGGCGACAGGGCAGCAGGCGCTATTAAAAGTGGTGGTACCACCCGTCGTGCTGCTAAAATGGTATGCCTTGACCTCGATCACCCGGAAATAATGGAATTTATCAACTGGAAAGTGGAGGAAGAAAATAAAGTGGCTGCATTGATCGCTGCCGGTTATGCTTCCGATTATGAAGGAGAAGCTTACAAGACAGTAAGCGGGCAAAATTCCAATAATTCGATCCGGATCTCAAATGATTTCTTTGAAAAACTGAAAAATAACGAGGATTGGGAACTGAAGGCGCGTTCTGACGGAAGGGTAATGAAAAAAATACCTTCCAAAGAAGTATGGAACCAGATTGCGTATGCAGCCTGGCGTTGTGCAGACCCGGGTACCCAATACGATACCACCATTAATGAATGGCATACCAGCCCCAAAGGTGGACGTATCCGGGCCTCCAACCCTTGTAGTGAGTATATGTTCTTAGACAATACTGCCTGCAACCTTGCCTCTGTGAACCTTCGTAAGTTTTTTAACGAAGACAACAACGTTTTCGATGTAAAAGGCTTCGAATATACCGTGCGCCTCTGGACAACTGTTTTGGAAATATCTGTGCTCATGGCGCAGTTCCCTTCCAAAGAAGTAGCCCAGCTTTCATACGATTACAGAACCCTGGGATTGGGATATGCCAACCTGGGCTCGATGCTTATGATAAGCGGTATTCCTTACGACAGCAGGGAAGCCCGTGGCATTGCCGGCGCCATTACGGCAATTATGACGGGCGTTTCTTATAAAACATCTGCTGAAATTGCGCAGCACCTGGGACCTTTTGCCCGGTATGAAGAAAACAGGGAAGATATGATGCGCGTAATGCGCAATCACCGCCTTGCAGCATATGACGCCGATGAATATGAGCAACTGAGCATTAAGCCACAGGGTATTCATGCTAAATATTGTCCGGATTACCTGCTAAAAGCGGCCTGCAACGCATGGGATGAAGCTGTGGAAATGGGAGAGAAATACGGGTACCGGAATGCGCAAACCACTGTTATAGCTCCTACCGGCACCATAGGCCTGGTTATGGATTGTGATACTACAGGCGTAGAGCCTGATTTTGCTTTAGTGAAATTTAAAAAGCTGAGCGGCGGAGGTTATTTTAAGATCATTAACCAGTCGGTACCACAGGCATTGAAAAACCTGAAGTATAATCAAAAAGAAATTGATGCTATTATTAAATATGCTGTAGGTTCTGCAGCATTTGCCGGCGCTCCTTTCATTAATCCTCAAACATTAAGTGAAAAAGGGTTTATAGCTGAAGAGATCAAAAAGCTGGATGCAGCGCTCGCCTCTGCATTTGAGATCGGGTTTGTATTCAATAAATTCACTTTAGGGGAACCCTGCTTAGAACGGCTTGGCTTTACACCTGAGCAATACAACGACTGGAACTTTAACCTGCTTGCAGCATTGGGCTTTACAGAAGCTCAAATTGAAGCGGCTAATGACTATATATGCGGTACGATGACCATTGAAGGGGCGCCGCATCTGAAAAAGGAACATTATCCCGTATTTGATTGCGCCAATAAATGTGGCAAAAAAGGCGAACGCTTTATTCATGCCCACGGACATATCCGTATGATGGCTGCAGCACAGCCTT
>CAYVEI010000403.1:0-2627 GCA_964450515.1 uncultured Terrimonas sp.
TTGATCCTGAAATAAGTAGACAATTCCATCGGGCAGCGAACGCCTTTGGGAATATATACGAAGGATCCGTCGGAGAAAACCGCTGCGTTTAAAGCGGCATAAATATTATCTGAATAAGGCACTACCGAACCTAAGTATTTTTGTATCAGTTCGGGATGCTCCTTTACCGCTTTGCTTATAGATGAAAAAATGATACCCTGCTCTTTCAGGGTTTCCTGGAAGGTTGTGGCTACGGAAACACTGTCAAAAACAGCATCAACCGCTACACCGGCCAATATTTTTTGTTCCGAAAGGGGAATGCCCAGCTTTTCAAAGGTGGCAATGAGCTCGGGATCCACCTCATTCATATCCTTATACTTTGCTTTTGATTTTGGAGCGGCATAGTAAGAGATATCCTGGAAATCAATTTTGGGGAGCTCGAAGTTCTGCCAATGGGGTTCGGGCTGCTTTAAAAATGCCTGGTAGCCTTTCAATCGCCAGTCTAACAGCCATTGGGGTTCCTTTTTTTTAGCAGATATGAAATGTACCGTATCCTCATTCAACCCCCTGGGAGACACATCCATCTCAATATCAGTTACAAAGCCAAATTCATACTCTTTATCACTATATTCCTCCAGTATGGAGGCACTGTTATTAGCCATAATTATAATGTATTGTTCTGAACTGCCCCAACCTATACCGCGAAGCTCTCACCACAGCTACAGGTTCTGCTGGCATTCGGATTTTTAAAAACAAGCCCTTTCCCGTTTAAGCCACCGGAATAATCTAATTCGGTGCCGTATAAGTATAAAAGGCTTTTCATATCTACAACTATCTTAATACCTTTGTCTTCATATAATTCATCGCCTGCTTTTCTTTCCACATCAAAATGCAGGTTATATTCAAGCCCGGAGCAGCCTCCACCTTTAACGCCTACCCTTACAAAGGTATCTCCCTCTCTTTTTTCTTCTGCCATCAACCGATCCAAATAGTCTTTTGCAGAAGCAGAAACTGTGATCATAATAAATGATTTATACTATTTGCGAAGTTACGATTTTTGCTGATAAGAATATTGTCGCAAAGCGGAAAACAAGGAAATATAGTATAAAATGTGTTATTATTGCGGCAATAAATCATAAGCGTGAATGTTGCATACCAGATACAGGTGCCGGTTACGGAAATAGAGGATGCCGCCCAATGTAATTTATATGTTGAGGTAGCGGCAGATCATCTCCTTTTTGGCATTTTAGATAATAATAAGCATGAGTTCATAGCATTGCAATATGTTAACTTAGATAAATACAATGCTTTTAATCATTGCAAAGAGCTGATTTACCACAATGAATGGCTCGCCCGGTCGTATAATAAAGTAACCGTGGTATATTATTTCCCAGAAAGCGTATTGGCGCCCGGATCACTATCGGATGCCGGGTTAAATAAAACCGCACTGGATCTTATATATGGCGACCTGAACCGGGGCGAAATACTAACGGATGATGTGCGCGAATGGAACTTACATAATGTATACAGGGTACCTGCGGCATTGCACCAGTTGCTGGGCGCACATTTTCCTAAAGGGCATTTTTACCATGCATATACCATTGTATTAAAAAGAAAAGCGCAAACGACGAAAAAGGCAGCGGGCGATGAAGCTACGCTGATCTTTTATCCGAATAAGCTCCTTTTTGCATTGTTCAGGAACGGCGGTTTGCAAATTATCCAAACTTTTGAGTATGAAACGGCTGAGGATGTTACTTACCATTTGCTGAATGCCTGCCGCCGGTTTGAGGTAAATTGCGGGCAGGTTGTACTGAATATATCGGGGCTGCTTGATGATCATTCATCGGTATATTCTGAACTGCTGAAGTATTTTTTGCATATTGAGCTGGATGAGCGTCCTGCAGATTTTAAATATACCGGGGCCTTCGACGAATACCCGCTCCATTTTTTTTCTTCCCTGTTTAATACCGCCCTATGCGAATAATTGGCGGAACAGCAGGGGGCAGGAAATTTAATCCGCCTGCCAGAATGCCGTATACCCGGCCAACTACCGACATTGCAAAGGAAGGCTTATTTAATATTATTGAGAACAATCTCAATATCAGCGCATTAAAAACGCTTGATCTTTTTGGCGGAACGGGAAGCATCAGCTATGAGCTGGCTTCGCGGGGGGCAAAAGCGCTTACGGTAGTGGAGAAAGATACTAAGATGTTTGCCTTTATTGTTAAAAACAGGGAAGCATTGGGGTTTCAAAATATACAGGTTATTAAAATGGATGTTTTTGCATTTATACGGCAATGTACTGAGCAGTTTGATTTTATTTTTGCAGGACCACCTTATGCCTTAGGCAATATTGACGATCTGCCTGACGACGTATTTAAGCACAAGCTGCTGTTTGAAAAAGGCTGGTTTGTGCTGGAACATACACCACGCAATAACTTTGAAATGCATTCTTATTTCAAAACGGCGCGGCATTATGGCACAACGGTGTTTTCAATATTTGTAAATAATGAGGCATAGGTATGAGGAAGAAAAGTTTAAGGAAGAAGGTATAGGGTAAAAGGTATAAAGGTATAAGGCATAAGGCATAAGGTATAAGGTATAAGGTATAAGGTATAAAGTGCACCCTCCACCTTATACCCTCCACC
>CAYVEI010000404.1:0-2627 GCA_964450515.1 uncultured Terrimonas sp.
TCTTTCTGCGTCGTCCATGCATGTTATTGTAAATCCTGCCCCGGCATCTGCAGGTGGTACGGTATTAAAGTCCAACGCAGGAAGCAACCAAACGATAACGCTTCCCACAAATAGTGCAACTATAGACGGGGCCATATCCACTTACCCCACGGGTAGTACCTTTTTATGGACGAAAGGGGAAGGGCCTGCAGGCGGAACAATTGTTAGTCCAACCTCGCTGAAAACTGCGGTAACGGGTCTTACAGCCGGGGATTACCGGTTTCAATTGAAGATAACCGATAAGAATGGAAATTTTTCTGCATCCTCTATGCATGTTATTGTAAATCCTGCCCCGGCATCTGCAGGTAGTACGGTATTAAAGTCCAACGCAGGAAGCAACCAAACCATAACACTTCCCACAAATAGTGCAACTATAGACGGGGCTAGATCCACTTATCCCACGGGTAGCACCTTTTTATGGACAAAAGGGGAAGGGCCTGCAGGCGGAACAATTGTTAGTCCAACCTCGCTGAAAACTGCGGTAACGGGTCTTACAGCCGGGGATTACCGGTTTCAATTGAAGATAACCGATAAGAATGGAAATTTTTCTGCATCCTCCATGCACGTTATTGTAAATCCTGCCCCGGCGGCATCAGGAGGTACAACAACGCTTCATGCGGATGCCGGCAGTAATCAAACCATAACGCTTCCTGTTACTCAGGTTAAGCTTGATGGCAGTGCAAAATCAATTGCTCCTGCAGGCAGCACCCATATTTGGAAACAAGTCAGCGGTCCGGCAACGGCTAATATTTTGTATCCTTACAGCATAGGAACAAACGTAACGGGGCTAACGAAAGCCGGCACGTATACATTCCAGTTGGTAATAACAGATGCAAAGGGCAATGTGGCTACATCAACGGTAGCGGTAACGGTGAATGCTGCTGCAAACTCAGTACCACTGTATGCAAATGCCGGTAGTAATCAAACCATAACGCTTCCCGTTACGCAGGTTAAGCTTGATGGCAGTGCAAAATCAACTGCCCCGGCAGGCAGCACCCATATTTGGAAGCAAACCAGCGGTCCTGCAGCGGCTAATATTTTGTATCCTTACAGCATAGGAACAAACGTAACGGGGTTAACGAAAACCGGCACGTATACATTCCAGTTGGTGATAACAGATGCTAAGGGGAATGTTGCTTCATCAACAGTGACCATAACGGTAAAAGCGGCAGTATCTGCCAGAACTATGGCAAGTTCGGATGGTAATACCGCGCAGGATCAATCAATACAATTGGCAGAACCTGATATTTCATCTGTTTCAACAGAATTAGAAGTGAAGGTCAATCCTAATCCTGTTCGGTCTGATATGACGATATGGATTAATGGAAAACCCAAAGGAAAAACAAGTGTAACCATATACAACCTGAACGGGCAGGTATTATTGCAGCAAGAGTTTGTTAAAGACGCTTCAGGTGTTGTAAGTAAAACGTTTAATGTGTCTAAACTTGCACCTGGTACTTATATCGGGCAAATTATTGTAGATAATAAATACAAAAAAGCGATAAAGATATTGAAGCAATAGCCATTGGCTTCAGGTAATTTAGATGCGAAGCTGCTCCAAAAAATTAATTTTGGAGCAGCTTTTTTATGCTTGGGACTTGATTACTACAGTCTCTTTTTATCATTAGATAATATAAAGCCTATACAGGGTAGCGTTGTGGCATTTTGTTTGATCCGGACGTGCTTTTTTTTAAGTTATTGTATGATAATTATCGCTGAAAGGGAGTGTTTTTTACGATGTACTTGAAGGATTAGTATACGTACACCTAAAATTGAGCGTTTAATATTATTAGTTTGAAATAAGTTTAGACTGTTTAATAATCCGAATATCCGAAAACTATGAAACCAGTTACCCAGATTCATTTTTGGCGAAGGGTACCTTTGCTCATTTTGCTGTACCTTTTTCTTACCGCTTCATTTACACAGTCTCAGGTGCAGACACAGAAGCCTGTTTATGTTAAGTTTGATGAAAATATAAAGGCATATTACGAATCGTTGCCTGTTAATTATTCATCTCAGCCAGCTAAAAAATTTCCGATGATTATTTTTCTTCATGGGAATGGAGAACGCGGAGATGGGTCCCCGGCCCAGCTCCCAAGAGTTTTAGTAAATGGCCCCCCTAAACTTATTAACCAGGGAAAATTTCCGTCTTCTTTTACTGTTGGAGGAGAAAATTTCTCTTTTATTGTGATTTCTCCACAAATAGACAATATCGTTAATACCTGGACAAGTATTGATAGCCTGATTAAATATTGTACTGCCAATTACAGAGTTGATGAAGACAGAATATATTTGACCGGACTTAGTTTAGGCGGACTTCTAAGTTGGAGATATACCGGACGGTCTAAAGCAAATGCCAGCCGGATAGCAGCAATGCTGCTTGTTTGCGGAGGGGTGGTTCCGAGAGATCAGGAGTCATGTAACATTGCTTCGTCGAATATGGCAATTTGGGCAACAAACAATTCTGGAGATACAGGAGCACCACCATGGAAATCGGACTCTTGTGTAAAAAGTGTGAATGCCTGTGTTCCCGCACCTGATCCAAAAGCTAAACTGACAATTTTTAATGCCAATGGCCACGATGCCTG
>CAYVEI010000405.1:0-2626 GCA_964450515.1 uncultured Terrimonas sp.
AGTTGTATGATTAAAAATTTCTTTAAGACTGCGTATCGCAACCTGGTGCGCAACAAGGGCTTTTCAGCCATCAATATTACCGGGCTGGCCATAGGCATGGCCAGCGCTATGCTTATTTTACTCTGGATACAGAACGAAGTAAGCTATGACCAGTTCCATGATAAAAAAGACAGGATCTACGAAGCCTGGAACCGGGCACGTTTTGACGGCAAGCTCATGTGCTGGAACACCACACCCAAAATACTGGCACGAACACTTGAGCATGACCTCCCCGAAGTGGAACGGGCCGTGCGCGTAAACTGGAGCAACAACCTGCTGTTTACCGTAGGCGATAAAAGAATAATGAAATCCGGCAATATGGTGGATACCGGCTTTCTTCAAATGTTCAGCTTTCCCCTGTTGAGGGGCAATCCTGCCACAGCGCTCAATGATATGCATTCCATCCTGCTTACGGAAAAGACGGCAAAAAGCTTTTTTGGCAATGAAGACGCGATGGGTAAGATAATTAAAGTGGATAACAAGGATAATTTTACCGTAACAGGTATTTTAAAAGATTTTCCCAATCATTCAAGATTTACTTCCGAATATTTAATACCCTGGTCGTATTTAAGGTATACCGGCGGCGATGATTCCAGTTGGGGCAACAACAGCACCCGCACCTATGTAATGCTGAAGCCCAATGCCACACTGGCTTCCGTAGCCCCAAAATTACAGGTGCTGAAGCAAAAATACGATGAGGAAGCGCGTACAGATAAATGGGAAATGTTTATCTATCCCATGCGTAAATGGCGGTTGTATTCGAGCTTTACCAACGGAGTGGAAGACGGCCGCGGACGCATTGAATTTGTGCGTTTGTTTGGCATTATAGCCGCCTTTATCCTGCTCATCGCCTGCATCAACTTTATGAACCTTAGCACGGCGCGCAGCGAAAAAAGAGCAAAAGAAGTAGGTATCCGCAAAGTAGTGGGCGCCCGCAAGGGAACACTGGTGGGGCAATTTATCGGGGAATCCATTTTACTTTCCTTCCTGGCGGCGCTGCTGGCCCTTATTATTGTATTGATCAGCTTACCCGCATACAACCAGCTTACAGATAAAAAGCTGTTCATTGAGTTTGCCGACATCAACACCTGGCTGGCAGGTATAGGCTTTATCGTATTTACAGGTGTGCTGGCCGGCAGCTACCCGGCGTTTTTCCTTTCGTCTTTTCAACCAATAAAAGTACTCAAAGGAACTTTTAAAAAAGCGCATGCTTTGGTTACGCCACGCAAAATACTGGTGGTACTGCAATTTACCTTCGCTATTATCCTTATTATCTGTACCATTATCGTTAAGCAGCAGATTGATTATGCCCGCGACCGCGAAACCGGCTATGATAAAAACAACCTGGTCTACCATTTCTTTTCAAACGATATTGAAAAAAATTATGCGCTTATTAAGAACGAGCTGCTTTCTTCCGGCGCGGCATCGTCGGTTGTAAAAACCAATTCGCCCCTTACAGAAGTGTGGAGCGATGGCTGGGGACAGGAATGGGAAGGGAAAGACCCGAACGATAAAACGGATTTTTACCGCTATGTGGCCGATGACGGGCTGGGAACCGCCACCGGTATGCAGTTCATCCGGGGGCGCGACTTCGACCTGAAAAATTTCCCGACAGATTCAACAGGAATGATCATCAACGAGTCTTCACTGAAGGTGATGAAATTTAAAGAGCCGATTGGCAAAACGGTAAAAGACAATGGCATATCGTGGCACATCATAGGCGTAATAAAAGATTTTATCATTACTTCTCCCTATGAGCCCATCCGCCCGATGCTGATCATGGGCGCTAAATTCAACTGGTTTCAAACCGTGCTTATTAAGCTTAACGACAAGCAACCCGTTGCACAAAACCTGAAAACAGCCGAAACTATTTTCAAAAAATACAATCCCGAATATCCTTTCGATTACAAATTCGTTGATGAGGAATATGCCAAAAAATTTGAGAATGAACAACGGCAGGGAACCCTTGCCGCATTGTTCGCAGGACTTACCATTTTCATTTCCTGCTTAGGATTGTTTGGACTGGCTACCTACATGGCCGAGAACCGGATTAAAGAGATTGGCGTTAGAAAAGTATTGGGTGCGTCGGTTACGGGCATCACTGCACTACTTTCAAAAGATTTTTTAAAGCTTGTTCTCGTGTCATTTGTTATCGCTGCACCATTGTCGTGGTGGGCCATGTACAAGTGGTTGCAGGATTATTCTTACCGCGTAAGCATCCAGTGGTGGGTATTTGCATTAGCCTGCTTAGTATCGGTAATGATCGCCTTGCTCACCATAAGCTATCAATCCATCAAAGCGGCAGTAGCCAATCCGGTGAAGTCATTGCGAACAGAGTAATGCAAATGTGAGAAATGTGAAAGTGTGGAAATGTGAGAAATTTTAAAATGAAAGCGGTCGGTACTCGACAAAGGATTATAGTGCTTGAACTTTTTGTATCAGTAACAGCAGTTGTAACTATAAATCTGATAAAGTAACAATTAGTTCAGGCTCTTTGCATATTTATCAGGGATAAATAGTTGAATCTACAGTAGTACCACAGCTAAATCATGGCGTGTGCACGGATGTGTTGTATCCTCATCCGTGC
>CAYVEI010000406.1:0-2624 GCA_964450515.1 uncultured Terrimonas sp.
GATTGGTAAACCCAATATAATATTTATTCAATGACTGTACGCTTTTTGGAACACAGGATGCCCTAAAATATTATATGCCACGAATGCACGAATTATTAATGGGTATTCAGTAAAACCATACCAATTCGCGCATTCGTGGCATATAAATCCCCAATAGCGAATAGCCAGTATTTATTCATCATGGCTTATTCCTGCCTCTTAGATAAATGACTGCCAGGCTTTTTCACCCACTTAAACGCTTTCAGCCCGCTTAACTTACTTCACTAAGGCTTACATTTGTGCCCTAAACGCATACGCAGCAATGATTGAAGAAAAAGGGCTCAACTTTATTGAGGATATTATTGAAGAAGACCTGAAAAATGGTAAATACAGTCAAATCATTACCCGCTTTCCGCCGGAGCCTAATGGCTATCTCCATATCGGGCACGCTTCCAGTATATGCCTGAACTTTGGATTAACAAAAAAATATGGCGGGTATACCAATCTGCGCTTCGACGATACCAACCCGGTTACCGAAGAAACCGAATTTGTAGATAGCATTAAGGAAGATGTAAGGTGGCTGGGCTTTGAATGGAAGAACGAGCTGTATGCTTCCGATTATTTTGATACCCTTTACCATTTTGCAATTGATCTTATAAAAAAGGAACTGGCTTATGTAGACGACAGCAGCTCTGAAGAAATTGCTGCTTTAAAAGGAACGCCCACGGAACCGGGAAAAAACAGCCCTTACCGCAACCGTACCGTTGAGGAAAACATAGATAGGTTTGAGCGTATGAAAAATGGCGAATTCAAAGACGGGAGCAAAACGCTCAGGGCTAAAATTGATATGGCGCACACCAATATGCTCATGCGCGACCCGGTATTATACCGCATTAAGCATGCCCGCCATCACCGTACAGGCAATAAATGGTGCATTTACCCGATGTACGATTTCGCCCACGGGCAAAGCGACAGTATAGAAGAAGTTACTCATTCTATTTGCACCCTTGAATTTGTACCGCACCGGGAACTGTATAACTGGCTGATCGAAAAATTAGAGATATACCCTTCCAAACAATATGAATTTGCGCGCCGCAACCTCACCTACACCATAACAAGCAAGCGAAAATTGCTGCAATTGGTAAATGAAAACCATGTAAACGGATGGGACGATCCACGCATGACTACCATCAGTGGTATGCGCCGCAGGGGCTTTACACCGGAAAGCATCCGTGATTTTTGTACCCGGATAGGCGTAGCTAAAAGAGAGAACCTGGTAGATATGAGCCTCTTAGAGTATTGCGTAAGAGAACACCTGAATAAGATAGCCGTACGCCGCATGGCCGTACTTGACCCCGTAAAATTAGTGATCACCAATTATCCGGAAGGTCAAACAGAAGAAGTGCTTAGCGAAAACAATCCTGAAGCGGAAAACAATGGAGGAACAAGGCCGGTTATGTTTTCGGGAGAGCTGTGGATAGAAAGGGAAGATTTTATGGAAGTACCGGCAAAAAAATGGTTCAGGCTGGCGCCCGGCGCTATGGTACGGCTAAAAAGCGCCTACATTATACAATGCAATGAATGTATAAAAGACAGTGAAGGCAATATTACAGCAATACACTGCAGCTATATACCCGAAAGCAAAAGCGGTAACGACGTGTCGGGCATACGTGCCAAAGGAACCATTCATTGGGTAAGCGCGGCGCATGCGGCAAAAGCTGAGGTAAGGCTGTACGACAGGCTGTTTACAACAGAAAACCCGGCTGCAGAAGAGGGCGATTTTACTGCGTATATCAATCCTGATTCCCTGCAGGTTATAAAAGCGGCATACATTGAAGCTTCTCTGAAAACTGCGAAAAAAGGAGAAAAAATTCAATTTATACGTAAGGGATATTTCACGCCTGATCAGGATTCCAGCCCGGAGCACCTGGTGTTTAACAGAACGGTTACCTTAAAAGATACCTGGGCTAAAGAAAGTAAAAAATAGCAGGTATAGTTGCCAGTGGAATAGTTGATTTGCGCATACCTCATACCTAAATATACAGCGCATCTACCAGTTTAAGGTGACTGCTGAAAGTATACACCCTCGGAACCCCTGTGGGAATATTGACCGGGATAATATTTTCCGGGCTAATTTTTTCGAGGTACATCATCAATGCCCTTAAGCTGTTACCATGCGCCACCACCAGTATGTTTTTATCGGCTATTAATAAAGGCTCTATTTCCTGCTGGTAAAACGGAATAACCCTGGTAGCGGTTTCCTTTAAGCTTTCACCGCCCGGGGGCTGTAAATCGTAACTCCTGCGCCATAGCTCTACCTGCTTTGCGCCGTACTTTTCTGTTACTTCCGCTTTATTCAATCCCTGCAGGGTTCCATAATCCCTTTCATTTAAGGCGCTGTTTTTAATAACGGGCAACTGCATTTGTTCAATTTCACCCAAAATAATGGTAAGTGTTTCTTCGGCCCGCTCCAGTAAAGAAGTAAAAGCATGATCAAAAACGATGTTCTTCAGCTTTTTTCCCGCCACATGCCCTTCTTCCCGTCCCAGTGCCGTAAGTGGCACATCTGTATTACCCGTAAACCTGTTTTCCAGGTTCCATTGCGATTGTCCGTGTCGTACAATTACCAGTAAAGGCATGAGTTA
>CAYVEI010000407.1:0-1319 GCA_964450515.1 uncultured Terrimonas sp.
TCCACATCCGTAAGCCTGTATCTTCTTCCTTCGGCTTCAAATGTAAGTTTCTCATGGTCTACGCCCATTAAGTATAACAGGGTGGCCTGGAAATCGTGCACATGCACCGGGTTCTTCACAATATTATATCCAAAGTCGTCGGTTTCACCAAAGGTCAAACCCGGTTGCACACCACCGCCCGCCATCCACATGGTAAAGCAGCGGGGATGATGATCACGGCCATAATTATCTTTGGTGAGTTTTCCCTGCGAATAATTGGTGCGGCCAAATTCTCCTCCCCATATCACCAATGTATCATCTAGTAACCCTCTTTGTTTTAAATCCTTTACCAAAGCTGCCGATGCCTGGTCGGTAGCCTTACATTGCTGGGTAAGCGCCGAAGGCAAATTGCCATGATTATCCCAGCCCTGGTGATACAACTGAACAAATTTTACATTCTTTTCCAATAGCCTTCTTGCCAGCAAGCAATTGGCAGCATAGGTACCGGGCGTACGGGCATCGGGACCATAAAGGTCAAACACCCAATCCGGCTCGTCGCTCATATCGGTTATTTCGGGTATGGAAGCCTGCATGCGGAAAGCCATTTCATACTGGGCTACCCGGTTGCCTATACCGGGATCACCAAAGCTTTCCAGCTGCGATTGATTTAAAGCATTCAGCGCATCCAGCATTTCACGGCGGTCTGCCGCCTCATATCCTTTGGGATTGTTGAGATATAATACAGGATCTGCCCCGGAACGGAACTGCACACCCTGGTATTTGGAAGGAAGAAACCCATTGCCCCATAGCCGGGCATATAAAGGCTGATCCTTAGGCGCATTGTTCGACACGAGTACAATAAAGGCAGGCAGGTTATCATTATCAGATCCCAGTCCATAATGCACCCACGATCCCATGCTGGGGCGGCCCGCCAACTGGTTACCCGTTTGCATGAAGGTTAATGCCGGGTCGTGATTGATCTGTTCCGTATACATGGATTTAATAAAGCACAGGTCATCCGCTACGGCTCCTGTAAAAGGCATCAATTCGCTTACCCACGCCCCGCTTTGCCCGCGTTGCGCGAACTGAAAAGAAGAACCCACTAAGGGCAGGGCAGACTGCTGCGCGCTCATGCCTGTAAGCCGTTGCCCTTTCCTAACGGAATCGGGCAGATCCTGCCCGTGCATTTTCTCAAGCAGGGGTTTATAATCGAAAGTCTCGAATTGAGAAGGACCACCACTTTGAAAAAGATATACTACCCTTTTGGTTCTTGCAGGTATATCGGGCATACCGGTTATGCCACTGGCGCCCGCAATAGCTTTCGCTTTATGCGATAAAAC
>CAYVEI010000407.1:1419-2621 GCA_964450515.1 uncultured Terrimonas sp.
GAAGGCGTTCGCGCAGTTAAAGCACGGTAACAGTACAGTATCCTGTCTGCCACAGCGTTACCATTTGCCAGCGCCTTTTCGGCCACTACTTTCGCCGCTTCAACAAATTGCGGATCGTTCAGCAATACCAATGCCTGCAGCGGGGTGCTGGTTTTCTGTCTTTGCACGGTACAGCTACTCCGCATTGGCGCATCAAAAGTGCTCATAGACGGAGGAGGGTTGGTACGCCGCCAAAAAGTATACAAACTTCTCCTGTACAATGCGGATCCCGTATCCTGGTGATATACTTCACTGTTTACCGCCCATACACCCTCTGGCTGGTAGGGCTTTACACTGGCGCCGCCAATAGCAGGAGAAAGTAAGCCGCTTGTTGTTAAAGCCGCATCGCGTACCATTTCGGCTGTTAACCTGAACGAGGGTCCACGGGCCAATAATACATTTTCCGGGTCTTTCTTTAATAATTCCGGCGAAGTATAGGAAGACTGCCGGTAAGCAGCCGACAAAACAATTAATTTTTGCATCGCCCTTACATCCCAGCCCGATTCCCTGAAACGAACAGCAAGCCAGTCTAATAATTCAGGATGGGATGGCATACCGCCCTGGTTACCGAAATTGTCGGCATTTTTCTGAAGTCCCGTGCCAAAATAAGTTTGCCAGTAGCGGTTTACCACCACCCTCGCCGTTAAAGGATTTTCAGGATCCATGAGCCATTTCGCCAGGCCGAGCCTGTTCTTTGGGAGGTCTTTTCCAAAAGGCAGTATGGCCGCGGGCACACCGGGTTGTACTTCTTCCCCGTAATTATCATACACCCCTCTTTCCAGTATATATGCTTTTCTTTTTTGCTTCATTTCTTCCATCACCATTATTTCAGGTATGTTTTCCGTAACTGCATTTCTTTCTAACCTTGCCTGCTGCAGCTCAGCGGCTTTCCGTTGCCATGCGGGAGAAACATTGGAAAAATAATATTGTGACAGGTCATCGTCAGTAATAGTTTGGAGAGCGGGGTTACCTGCCTGCAGTTGAACCAATATATTTACTTCAGCGGGAGTAAGCGCACGATCATAAATCACTAATTCATCTACCAGCCCGTTTTTAAAACCGGTTCCCCTCCAGTCCGCTCCTACCTGCAATCCCGGCTGTTCTCCGTTGGTAAACATAATATCCTTATACAGGTTATCCTTTTCCGTTAGCATGGCTACTTC
>CAYVEI010000408.1:0-2619 GCA_964450515.1 uncultured Terrimonas sp.
ATTTTCAAATTAACCTTACTCTGAGCGCAATGATTTCACCGGGTTGGCCACCGCTGCTTTTATGGCCTGGAAGCTTACCGTTAATAAGGCGATCATTATTACAAGTAAAGCAGCTATGGCAAACAGCCACCAGCTTAGCGTAATGCGGTAAGGATAATTCTGCAACCATTTATCAGAAACCATCCATGCGGCAGGGATAGCGGCCAAAAGGGCAATAAATACCAGCTTTAAAAAATCTTTTGAAAGAATAGTCACCAGCCCGTTAACGGATGCGCCCAATACTTTTCGTATACCGATCTCTTTGGTACGTTTTTCGGCAGATAACACGGATAAGCCAAATAAACCGATGCATGAAATAAAAATGGTTAGTGTGGCCCCGAACAGGATAATTTGTTTCCACTTCGCTTCCCGTTCATATTCTTTTAATTTCTGCTGATCTTTAAACACATAATGATATGGATGTAACGGGTAAAATTGTTTGAAGGTTTTTTGAAGAAATTCCAGTACCCGGGTTTCTGTACCCTGCTTTATCCTTATAGCATATAAGCCATACAGATTATCTTTTTTCATCGTAAACAACTGCGGCCCGATCTTTTGATTCAATGCTTTATTATGATAATCTTTTACCACGCCGATCACCGTATAAATTTCATTGTTGTTGTAAAAGAAATTAACCGTTTCACCTATCGGGTCTTTCCATCCAGCCTTTTGTACAAACGATTCATTTACCAATACGGAATGAGCAGCGTCGCCGGGATGGTCTTTTGAAAAATTCCGGCCTTTTACGATCGGGATCTTCATCAAGGGTATATATGATTCATCCACTGTTTCATAATCGAATTGCATGCTGGAATCGTTGGCTGTTCTTGCCATTGTCGCCCATCCACCTCCATTTTTGGATGCTACTTCAAGAATATTCGGGTTCTTCTGCAATTCTGCTTTAAACAAAAGGGCTTCATCGTGTTTGATCTGATTCTTGTACAGCTCAACAACATTATGATCATCATAGCCAAGGTCTTTATGTGTGAGATAATTGAACTGTGCGTAAATTGTAAAAGTGGAAATGATTAAAAAAGAAGCCAGTGCAAACTGCAAAACCACCAGCGATCTCTGCAAATAATTTTTCCCTTTCAAATTGAACCGGCTGTATAAAGTTTCTACAGGGTTGTATCCGGATAAAATCAACGCAGGATAGAAACCCGAAAGTAATCCCGTTAAAACGAAAAGCAGGAAATATCCGCTGATAAGTTTTGCATCAAAAAGATAGGAAAAGCTCAATGCCTTGTTGGCAAGATCGTTGAACAGGGGCAGGATTGTCCATACAAGGATCACCGCTAAGGTAAACGCGATAAAGCACAGCACGAAGGATTCGCCAAGGAACTGGAAAATCAGCTGCCTTCTGTTACCACCAACTACTTTACGGATACCGATCTCTTTTGCCCGTTTTACAGACCGCGCAACAGTAAGGTTTACAAAATTGATGCAGGCGATCAGCAATACAAACAAAGCGATACCCGACAGGATATAGGAATACATGGGATTGCTTGCATTGGTAAGCCCGTTCTGGGCAGGCAGCTCCGTGCTCATGTGCATATCTGTATAGGGCTGCAGATAGTACGTGCCCATTGAAGCATCGGGTCCCATACCATATTTCTCCGCCATCGCCTTAAAAGTTTTGGTAGCGTCTGCTACATAAAACTTTTGCATATTGCTATCAATCGTTGGTACGTTGCTGTTAGCGTTTACTGTTACAAACGTATTCAGAAAAAAACTGTACCAGTTATCATTATTGAGCGCATCTTCTTTTGACTCCCGGAATGGCAGCAGAATATTAAACTGTATAGAAGAGTTTTGAGGAACACGTTTCGCTACTGCCGAAACCCGGTGCGGAGAGAAAACAGAATCAGCTTTTAACATCACCATTTTTCCAACGGCATCGGTAGTACCAAATTGCTTTATGGCCTCATCTTCGGACAATACGATTGATTTGGGATCTTTAAGGCATGTTTTAGAATCTCCGTGTAACAGTGGAAAGCTGAAAACATTAAAAAAGGAAGAATCTGCAAACAACAGATCACAGCTCTGTATATCAGTGCCTTTTTTTATATCCCGCCTGCCGCTTTGTACGCGAACAAAAGATTCGATACCGGGAACATTTGCTGCAAACCGCGGCCCCTGAAGGTAGCCTGTATGACTGCTTTTACGTTCCTCTCCTTTATAGCTACTTTTTGATACTATGCGATAAATGTTATGCACATTTTTATGGAACCTGTCATAGCTCACTTCATCTTTCACATACAAAATAATGAGCATGGCGCTGGCAAGCCCAAGGCTTAACCCAAATATGTTGATGAAGGAATAGATCTTGCTGCGCCTGATATTCCGGAAAGCAGTGGTAAAATAGTTTTTGAACATGATAGATGGGATAACTCAAATATTGTGTTTTCAAACAACCCATATGCCAGCATCCAACTATATGGAAATCAAATGTTTAAAAGACTGTTTTGAAGCGGGGTGTGCGAAACCGGACGTATGGTGTACGAAAGCGGACAGTGGAGTTGGGAGGCTTTGAGCCATCAGCCATCAGTCTTTCAGCAATAAACATTTTTGCATTAATCC
>CAYVEI010000409.1:0-2617 GCA_964450515.1 uncultured Terrimonas sp.
ATGGCTTTTTCAAGAAGTTCATCCCGTCCTTCCCTTATACCTTTTATAGTAGGATTGATTTTTATATCCGGCACTATCCCCACACGTTGCGTTTCCCTTCCATCGGGGTAGTAAACTCCAATGCTGCTTATCCTTGTTCTCACTACTCCCGGTAAATATATTTCAGCTATGTTCCCGTCACAACCACCCGTGGTACCACCTATTACAATTGCCCGGGGGAATGCCCGGAACGCCATAACATTATATTCTCCCGCACTCTGCGTTTTTTCATTTACTAAAATGACCAGCTTGCCCCGGTAGCCATTCATATTGTCCCTGCCGATCAACATACTGCTGTCACGGAATTCAAATCTCCCCGGATACTTAATATCCACACCGGTGAACGTGGCAAAAGGCGCTTGCTTCCGAAACAGCAGATTTGCCAAATTATAGTATAAAAACATGTCATCGGGATAAGCGCGATAATCAAGAATTAATTTTTTTGAGGATAGAATATTTTCTTTGACCTTAAACAGATCTGTACTTTGAAAGCTGCCCATATTCATATATGCAATATCGGGAGATAACATTTTAAATGAGGTGTCTTTCTCTGCCAATTTCATCATCCTGAACAGAGATGACTGGTCTACGCATCTAATGGCAGTCGTATTATTATGTCCATTGCGTTGGTATTCCACCGTCAGCACAGTATCGTTAGATTTGAAAATCTGGTATGTCAGTGCATATAGTTTAAACTGCCTGTTTGAGCCTGAAACGAACCGGGATCTTGTTTCTATGATTTTCGAAATATCTTCTCCATTCACCCGTTTAATAATATCTCCTATCTGCAATCCCGACTGTTTAAAGATTTGTTTGTCAAGATATCCTGTCAAAACTATTTCGCCTTCTACAAAGGAGAAATTCAGGGGCGCCGTATTTCTGCCAAAGTATGCTTCCAAAACCGGATAGGACCCCCATATCCTCGCATGACCATCGCTGATCTGATCAAAAAGGGACATCAATACAAGTTTATATTCAAGCTCATTTCTGGCTTCTGTTATTTTAGGAATAAAATCAACTAATACGGTATCCCAATTTTGATCTAACAAATATTTATACGGATAAAAATACTCGACAATATTCCAGTACCTGAACAAAGACAATAGTCTAAGCCCCACATCCGGATAACTCACAGTTGAATAGGAATCTTCATTTTGAAAGATTGGTGCACCGGAAATAGAATCCAGTCTTACATAATAGTTACTGCCCGTTCTTCTGCTGCTTCGTATCGACTCAAGTTCCGCAGATAGTTTTTTGTCAATACCACCCTGAAACCAGCCAAAGTCCGGCTCAAGCCTGACTTTCCTGCCAGGGTTTAAGTGTGGTCTTTCTTTTACCGCTTCGTATTCAAACTTTTTAACCCATGCTGCCAGTGAATCCTGACATGCTGATATACTTCCACTTCTACAGGCTGCCGTCAGTATTGGGAACAATTCGTAATCCCAATTGTAATGTCCCACTGCAACAGCAGGATGATAATATTTCAGAAAGCCCCATACCTTGGCAACCATTGCCAGATTTTGAATTTTCTCCGGTGACAGGTCTTCAATTTTACTTATACCGGATGTTGCGGCAGTCTCTTTTTCATCACTATTTTGCCTTCTCCCCTGTTTTAGTGCCGGAAGAGGTTGGCCGTCCAGGAGTAATTCGAATTCGTCCACCCATAACTTTCCCCTGCCGGTCAGCATTGCTCCAATGTATATTTCACTGGCATCCTTCGGAAAGGGCAATTTTATAGAATACGTAGACCAATCCCTTGTTCCCTGGATATTTTTCTGCAACATATTATCACCGGCCAGGATTTTATGTTGTCTGTAAAGATGCTCCTGACCGGGAATATTGGAAAAAGTCTTCCGTCCATCAATTCTCAATAATAAGCCCGCAGCCCCTCCTTTAACTTCTTGCATTTTCATTTTTGCTCTTAGCTCCAATGCTTTACCTGAAAAACCAGTAACCGGAATTTCTGTGGCTACGCAACCAAATGCACTTAATGAGTCGGCACTATTATTACTTCCATCTATCAAAAATGAATATTTGCCTTTGTAAGACACCAGGGAGTCTCTCTTTAATATAAACTGTCCATGATTTAGATTACCGGTTTCAAACCAATAATTTGGAAATGGGTCATTTCGTTCCTGCTTCTCAAATCCCAGATTAGTCTTTTGTGCCTTTTTGCTAATACAGGCAAGTGTGTGAGCAATAAATAAACTGTACACTATTGCTATCAAAACATGACGACCAGTCATAAAATTGGTTTTTTGATAGATGGATATGCCTTGTGTATTAACAAAAATACATTGAGCCCGCTGATCCGTAATTACCATTCATAAAATACCTTATAATAAACACCCGGCCAGCTTCCCCTGGGTGCATTTAAAATTGTCGCCGGCTGGTGGGGACATCATAGCCGTCAACTTAAATAAAAAGAAGCCTTGGTGTTGGTACGTGAGACACGTACCACGGCGATTAAAACCATTGCTTTGAAAAGATTACCCTGAAGCATTAGAAAGCCCGAGGGTGCATCCCAATCCATTATATTTGCCCCACAATGATGCTGTATGAACCTATCCATCAAGCT
>CAYVEI010000410.1:0-2611 GCA_964450515.1 uncultured Terrimonas sp.
TTACTGGTATTAAAACCCGGCAGCATGGAAAGGGTAGGAGCGGCAGCGGATAAGCTGGCACAGGTACCTGAAGGCGTTAGTATGCAGTATATTCCTTCCGTTCCGGATGTTTTATTTGCAACGCCATTGGTTAATCCCGATCAAAAGTTCAGCTTAAAATTCCGTGTACCGGATATCCCCGGCGATTATCCCTATATATGCTCTTACCCGGGACACTGGAGGATCATGAATGGGGTGCTTACAGTAGTGAAATAAAGGTATCTGCATGAAGGAGAGCAGAGATGCCAACGGCATCCTTCCGCAGGATGGTTGCTGTTTTTACCGGAATATGTTGATCAGGAATCCTGAAATATGGAAAATATGATCCAACGCTACTGCAGTTATGCCTGCTATAATAATTGCCATGAGCTTCCAGGTAAAAGACTTCACAATTTTTTTATCTTTTATGTTTTTCCATACAATAGGAAAGTTGATCATAGCACTGGCTATAGAAGAAATAATGGCGGTGCTTCCGGCGATGTTGGGAGATATCTGGCCGTGCATAGCCATGGTAGCTGCCGCTGCAGTAGTGCTGGCACTGCTCACCAGTCCGCCCACGAAGCCGGTAACCAGCATACCTGAGTCTCCTGAAAAACGGGAAACCAATGTGCCGCTCACCTGTATGATTATAAACAGCAGCCCAAAAGAAAATATCGTTTTTACCGATATGGGTGAGGTTAATTTTAAAGGAGCTGTTGTGCCGTTATAGGCTTTTTCGTTTTTATAATCTTTCCATATCCATATACCGGCCACGCAAGACATGGCAAGTAACGGGAAGAGCGTAGCTGTAAGAGATAGCGGTACAAAAATGGCAGCCAATATCATATTTCTTGTGAACATGGAAATATTGATGATGCTTGACAGCGTGGTTATTTTTGAGGGTGTACCGGCTTGCTCAATCCGGGTGGTCATTTCGGCAATGGTTGCAGTGCTGTTGACCAGCCCTCCAAACACCGCGCCGAGATAGAGTCCTTTGGAGCTGAAAATTTTCAGGAGCACATAGTTCAGGAAGCCAATCCCTGCTATGGCTATAATGCTGATCCATGCATCGCTGGGATTAAACAACTGCCACCGGTCAACATACCGGTTGGGCAGCAATGGATAAATCACAAAGCCAATCAGCCCAAGCAAGATGGCGCTCCTGATCTCAGATGTTTCTAATCCCCCTGCAAACTTGCTCAGTTCGGTTTTCCAGGCAAGCAGCATGGTGATAACAATTGTTCCCGCTACAGGGGTAAAAATATGTCCCATCCCTGTTAGTACGCCCAGTATATAGCAGGCTATCAGGGCTGCGGAGGTGGTGATCTCTGTATTACGGTCTGTAAGAAAGCTCCTGACGTTAAAAATAAAGACCAGCAGGCACACAGCTGCCAGTCCGCCGGCCACAAGGCTATTGTTCACCTGTACCGCCAGCATACCCGTTAAAGAAACAATGGAGAATGTTCGTATGCCGACCTCTTTATGAGACCAGTTACGCTCCAGTCCGATTAACATGCCTATTCCAACTGCTACAGCTATTTTCAGCGCAATGCTGCCCACATCGAAGTGTGCAAATTGTTCCTCCAAGTATAAAAATTTAAACAGTTAAGGTACATAAAAATGGGACAGTAAATTGCGCACCCCGTAAAGATGCATTTAAAATTGCAGCATTGCTTTGCTTCGTCTGGGCGGTGAAGATATGCCTTCGCTTTAGGCAAGCACCGCCCACGGCGAACCGCCCCGGCTGATGTCACCGCCATAGCCGTCAACCTAAGGTTTTTTAGCGGAGAAACTGTAGTCTCACCTTTGGTAATCATAATGAGAACGGTGCAATCTCAAATGAAATTTGAGAAAACAAAAATTACCGCCAGAGCGGGAACAATACTGGAAATGGTGCTTACCAATATAGATTTTATGCAACACAATTTACTGGTATTAAAGCCCGGCAGCATGGAAAGGGTGGGAGCAGCGGCAGATAAGCTTGCGCAGGTACCCGAAGGCGTTAGCATGCAGTATATTCCTTCCGTTCCGGATGTTTTATTTGCAACGCCATTGGTTAATCCCGACCAGCAGTTCAGCTTAAAATTCCGGGTGCCCGATATCCCCGGTGATTATCCCTTTATTTGTTCATACCCGGGGCACTGGCGGATAATGAATGGTGTGCTTACGGTAGAGAGA
The DNA here is from genome assembly GCA_964450515.1 of uncultured Terrimonas sp. Taxonomy (GTDB): domain Bacteria; phylum Bacteroidota; class Bacteroidia; order Chitinophagales; family Chitinophagaceae; genus Agriterribacter. The sequence goes on from CAYVEI010000410.1 coordinate 2,197, forward strand.
TAAAAGTAAATTAAAGCTGACTAATTCGATTTGATAAAATGATAGAAATAAGCGTCTGAAGCATTATCGTGCAATATCAATGTGTCATTATAAATCCTTTCTACAACGTAAACCCATGGAACACTTTCCTTGTCATAAAATTTCATCAAAAAAGTAGAATCACCATTAGTATAGGTGCCCAAATCATAATTCCAGTGCATGATTGTATTTGCATACACACTGCCATTGTCTGAAATCTCAACGCTGTCGTCATTAAACTTCCAAAAAGTATTGTGATAATACTGCGTAGTAGTGGCGATACCTCCTTTTCCGTATATTAACTGCCACCTTCCCTGTATATGCTGCCTGATCACGGAAAGCGGTTTATCGTATAATACGATATTCAGCCTGTCAATGGGTATACTGTTGTTTTTTT
>CAYVEI010000411.1:0-2601 GCA_964450515.1 uncultured Terrimonas sp.
TTATGTTTCGCGGCAAGCGTTCCGAGGCGTTGGGAATGAGCCGGATCTTTGGGTAATTCAACGGTTACGGAATTGGCGCCTAATGCTTTTGCAGCACGCAATGCATATTCAATTTCAGCGTCTGTGTTGTTTACGCCCAGCGCGCCGGGTTTAAAAGCATAGATGCTTACACCAGCTTTTTTAAACATTTTTTTTACCTCCTTAAACTTATCCATTGAAACAGTAGCACGCCATTCCGCTACCTCGTTTTTATCAGCCGGCTTGCCTGCATAGTCTTCTACCGACTCACCCATCAGCTCAACAGCGCTGATACCACTATCAACAATATATTGTAAGAGTTGCTCAACATTGTGCGGCATGCTCCGGAAGGAATAAGTAATGGCTCCAATTTGTACACCGAAGAATTTTGAATCCGGCACTCTGTCCAACAGAAAAGATTTTGACCAGGCAGCCGAACCCGCCATGAGCAGTCCTGCCGAAGCCATTGATCCTTTTAATAAAAATTCGCGACGTGAAGCATTATAAGCATTGTTATCATTTAAAGACATAAGGCAAGTTTTGAAATGAACGATTTTACTACGGGTAAATATATGCCTTCAACGTAAAGTGAAAAAATTAAATCCTGAAATCTTAAGTACATAAAAATATTCCTCCTCTTATACGCGGCAACCCTTTTTGTTTTATATTAGAACATCCTTTTATTATATATCATTTTATGAAAAAATATATTGTAAGCTTATTGCAATTCTCTGCTGTAATGCTTTTGACTATATCCGCAACGCAGGCCCAGCGATGGGTTAATTTGTTTAATGGCAAAAATTTAGATGGATGGCATATACTACCCGGAGGAGAATGGAAAGTGCAGAATGGCATAATAACGGGTACAAGTAGGGCTTCGGAACCGAAGCACGGCTTGCTGGTAACTGACAGCGTTTTCGCTGATTTTGAAATTGAGATCTCTTACAAGGCCGTTAAAGGCAACAGTGGGCTGTATTTCAGGGCGCAGGAGGTGGAAGATGCCGTTGGTGTATATGGTTTCCAGGCTGAAATTGATCCGGACAAGGATGCAGGTGGATTATATGAAACCGGCGGCAGGGGCTGGGTGGTACAGCCTGCTGCGGAGGCGGTGAAAAAATGGTACCTGCCCGGGAAATGGAATATAATGAAAGTGCGTGCGGTGGGTAAAAGCATAACGGTGTGGGTTAACGGCAAACAAAGCGCCCACCTGAGCAACGATCCGGGCAGAACAGCCGGACGGATAGCGCTGCAATTACACGGGGGCATGGATATGGAGGTCTATTTCAGGGAAGTGCGGATAAAACAGATAGGAGAAGAAAAGTAAATACAGTACCAGCAATATGCTTAAAAGGAAGCACCGCGGCAGATGGTAGCCAGCTCCTTTCATTGCCGGCATTTTAGCCATTTTCTTTTACGGAAGGGAAAACGCAACCACGAAATCTCCCTGCTTGCTTCCCAGCTTTCCATGCCCCCCGGCGGCTATCACTATATATTGTTTACCATTAACTTCATAAGTCATAGGCGTGGCCTGTGCGCTGGCCGGCAATGCATATTCCCACAACAGCTCACCGGTTTTTGTATTAAAGGCACGCAGGTGGTTATCTAAGGTAGCAGCTACAAATAAGGTATTACCTGCGGTAACAATGGCGCCGCCAAAGTTTATTGAGCCCCAGTCCTTCGCTTCAGGATATTGGCGCGGGTCAAGCATATATCCCAGCGGCACTTCCCATTGCTTTGCTCCGTTATGCAAATCAATGGCAAGCAGCGTACCCCATGGCGGCCGGATTTGCATCATTAAACCTTTGTTTCCGGCTTTAAACAGATAATCGCGTTTCATTACATAGGGCGTGCCGGCCTGCCTGCCGGTTTCTGCTCTCATGATTTCCGAATGTTCTTTTTCTAATTGTGCCACTTTTTCCCTTGGCAGCATTCTTATAACTGCCGGTATCCGGTTAATATTAGTGATCAGTAATTCCTGCTGGGGGTCGTAGCACATGCCACCCCAATGAATGCCGCCTACATTTCCCGGCGCCACAATAGTGCCTTCATAACTGGGAGGGGTAAACGGCCCTTTATTAACATATTGCGCAATCCGTTTTTCGGCCTCTATTTTGTCCTCTTCGGTTATACCCCATGCATCTGCTATAGTAATGCTTTGCAAACCTACAGGGGCAGGAAGCACCGGAAAAGGCTGGGTAGGATGTGCTTCTTCCCCTGCAATATCAGATGCCGGCACGCTCCGCTCTTCAACAGGAAATAAGGATTCGCCGGTTTCACGGTTCAAAACAAAAATGTGCCCCATTTTGGTTCCTACCGCAACTGCGGGAATTTTTCTTCCTTCTCTTGTGATCTCTATCAGCACAGGCTGCGCTGCAATATCATAATCCCACAAATCGTGATGCACCACCTGGTAATACCAAATCATTTTTCCGGTGGAGGCACGAAGCGCTGCAATACAGTTGCCATATAAATTCTGTCCTAAACGTTCTCCCCCGTAAAAATCAGGGCTCGGGCTGCTGGTAGGAATGAATACAAGGTCACGGTCAGCATCAACCGAAATAACAGCCCACGCATTGGCAGCGC
>CAYVEI010000412.1:0-2599 GCA_964450515.1 uncultured Terrimonas sp.
ACCCCGTCGGGAAGAAGATTTGAAAATGAAAGCGGTCGGTACGCGACCAAGGGAGCGCCAGACCGCAGGTAAAAATGAATAATCAAAAACCAGAAATATTCTATAGCACCGTCACTCTCCTGCCCGTCCAGTCAGGGATTAGAGCGTGATGGTATGCCGGGAATTATTCTGAAACAGATGTGGAAGAACTCAAAATTTTGGCATTATTCTGCTGCACCGTCCCTCTCCATTGCATGGAGAGGGAGAGAGGGTGAGGTACCGTCCGTTATCGTACACCTTTCGTCCGTTATCGCACAACATCTTTTATTGAGAATTACAAGTAATTACAATTCAGCCTGTTATAAAGTGGCATGTGTCTTGAAAAATAGTTCTATCCGCTCATTCTTCAAGCCATCCATATGTTCAAAAATCATCTCACAACAGCGCTGAGAACGATCAGGAGAAATAAAATTTTTTCAGGCATTAATATCCTGGGGCTGGCGCTCGGGCTGGCCGCATTCTGGCTGATCGTTTTATATATAGCCGATGAACTGAGTTACGATCGTTATAATGCCAATGCCGGAAGGATCGTACGCGTAGTGCAGCATTCGCGGTGGAGTGACAATGATCTTCACGTGGCCCTAACTTCGGCTCCCTTTGCACCTGCATTGAAAACAGCTTTCCCTGAAATTGAAGATGCGGTAAGAATTAACACTGAAGGCGGAGGCATCATTACTTATGGAGATAAAAACATAAAGCAGGATGATATCGTATTTGCGGATAAAAGTTTATTGCATATTTTTTCTTATGATTTTTTATACGGCGATGCCGGTTCTGCCCTGAACCAGCCTTCGGCTATAGTAATTACCAACAGCCTTGCCCTAAAGCTTTTTGGCAGTGCCGAAAAAGCTTTCCACCAAACCATTTATTTTGACAAGCAGTTTCCATCCACTATTACTGCCATTATTAAAGATATTCCGGGTAATTCGCATTTGCGCTTTAGTGCGGTACGCCCCTTCCCTGCTGATGACATGGGTGACTGGCAAAATTTCAGCATCTATACTTACCTGCTTTTAAAGAAAGGGGTTGATTATACAAAACTCGAAAAAAAACTCCCGGCTTTTGCGGCCGAAACCATTCAAAAAACAATGGGAATTACCGATTATAAAATGGAGTTGCAACCGCTTACATCTATTCACCTGCATTCTAATCTTGGATACGAGCTTAGCGCTAACGGAAATATTAACCGCGTTTATATTTTTGCCGCTATCGCCCTGTTAATATTGATCATTGCCATGATCAATTATATGAACCTTACTACTGCACTTTCTGCTTCACGCATAAAAGAAATTGGGGTGCGCAAAGCCATTGGTTCAGGAAAGCGTTCTATTGCAGGCATGTTCATTACAGAAGCAGTGCTGGTAACATGCATTGCGGCATTCATTGCAACATTTATAGTATCACTAACACTTCCTTTGTTTAATGAACTTACCGCAAAAGAGCTGTCGGCAAACCGCTTTGGTATTTTAAATACTATCCTTTGCTTAATTACATTTTCACTGCTAACCGGCTTCATCAGTGGCATTTACCCTTCTTTGTTTTTAGCAAAATTTAAGCCTGTTCCTGCACTTAAAGGCCAATTGGGAAAGCAATCCGGGAGTATATTCTTCAGAAAATCATTGGTGGTTTTCCAGTTTGTAATTACGGTGGTGATGATTGCCGGCGCTGTTATTATTTACCAGCAATTACAATATGCTTTGCACACCAATCTCGGGTTTAACAAAGACGAAGTACTCACTTTTCATATTGATGATAAAAAGGTTCGCAACCAAATACCGGCATTAAAAGCACAATTGTTGCAAAACCCTCTTATAAAAAGCGTGGCTGCAGCAGGCAATCCTATCGGCAATAACAACCTGGGCGGCAATGGATATAAATATGAAGAAAACAACGGCGCAGCTTCGGATCATACAAAAATGGCACAGGAATTAATGGTGGATGCTGATTTTATAAATACAATGGAAATAAAACTATTAGAGGGAAGGAATTTTTCTGATGCTATACCCGCCGATCAATCCGGTTCCGTTTTGGTTAATGAAACACTGGTAAGGGAATTAGGGTGGAAAGAACCGGTTGGCAAACAAATGCTGAAAGCATCGGATGACGATGGGAACACAGCACCTAAAAAAGTAATAGGTGTAATAAAAGATTTTCACACGTATTCATTGCAACACAAAATAGAACCCTTAGTAATGGTAATGCCATCGGCCTCTTCTATGGAAGATAACCTGTATGTGCGGATCGCAAAGGGGAAAATTCCGGAAGGGCTTGCTTATATAGATAAAGTGTACCGCCAGTTTGACAAAACGAACCAGGCTACATATCATTTCCTTGATCAGAACTTTGCAAAGCAGTATGAAGCGGAAAAAAAGCAGGGACAGATCGCTTTGCTGTTTTCTATACTCGCAATCGTAATCGCATGTCTCGGGTTATTCGGCCTCGCTACTTTTTCGGCCAGTCAGCGTATTAAAGAAATAGGCATCCGCAAAGTACTTGGGGCAAGTGTGGCAGGCATTGTGGTTTTATTATCAAAAGATTTTTTAAAGCTTGTGCTCATCGC
>CAYVEI010000413.1:0-2598 GCA_964450515.1 uncultured Terrimonas sp.
AGCATTACAATACAAACCCCGGGAATATACCGGTTACAGGTAAAAGACAATGACCAGTGTGTTGGGCAGGATTCTATCAGCATCATTGCGAAAGATTGCAGCACCCGTTTTTTTGTTCCCAATACCTTTACTCCCAACAACGATGGCATCAATGATTCTTTTAAGCCGCTGGTCAGCGGACGCATAAGCGATTACGAGTTTACAGTATATAATATTTACGGACAAATTGTTTTCAGCAACCGCAGGCCCGGCGAGGGCTGGAACGGAATGTATGGGAACCTGCCTCAAAATGCCGGTACTTATGTTTGGATATGCCGGTATAAAGCTGAAAACGAAGCAGCCCAACTTACCAAGGGATCGGTTCTGCTGATGCGGTAGTTGCAGGTTACAGGTTGCAGGGTGCACATTCATTTGCGGTCTGACGCTCCTTTGTCGCGTACCGACCGCCACATTTTCAAATTTTCAAATTAGCTCATTTCCCCAGCTTACTGTTCCTGTACCCATACAAAAAATAAATGGCCAGTCCCAGTCCCATCCATACAAAAAACCAAAGCCAGCTAACGGCGGGTATTTCAATCATGAGGTATAAACAAAACAATACTCCCAGGATGGGAATAAGCGAATATTTGCGCGTAACCGTTAGTAAAGTGAGTATCAGCGCAATAACAATAAAGAGCAGGAAAAGCACTTCCTGGTAATTTTCGTGTCCCAGGTTTTGTACCGCGTCTGCCATACGTTGCCGGAACAGGTAAATAAATACAGCCAGTAATGCGGGTACAATATATCTTCCGTTAATATACGGCAACTTAAATCCTTTGTCTGTGACCGGTCTTGGCGGCAATAACAATACGCCCCCCGACACCAGTATAAAAGCGAATAAGGTTCCTATGCTCGTAAGATCGGTAACCAATTCCGAAGCAATAAACAATGAAGGGATGCCTACTATAATACCGGTAACAATAGTGGCGAATGACGGGGTTTGATATTTGGGATGAATGGTTTGAAATTTCTTAGGCAATAACCCGTCGCGGCTCATGCTCATCCATATACGCGGCTGACCCAGTTGAAACACCAGCAATACGCTGGTAGTGGCTACAACGGCGCTTACCGAAACGATTTTTTCTATCCAGGGAGCGCGTTGCTCAAAAACAAATGCCAGCGGATCGTTAATATTCTTAAAATTGGAATAGTTTTCAATACCCGTTAATATAAGCGCAATAAGAATATACAATACCGTACAAATGATCAGGGAATAGATCATGCCCCTGGGCATATCGCGCTGCGGGTTCCGGCATTCTTCCGCCGTGGTAGAAATAGCGTCAAATCCTATATAGGCGTAAAACACAGCGGATACTCCTTTTAATACACCCTCAAAACCATTGGGCATAAAGGGCCGCCAGTTATTGGTATCCACAAAAAAAGCGCCTGCTACTATAACAAAGATGATGACAGCAATTTTAAAGACCACCATAAAGTTGGCCATGCGCTTGCTTTCCTTCATGCCTATATAAGCCAGCCAGGTAATGAGCCCCACGATAATAAAAGCGGGCAGGTTAAAAAACAATTTACCATTCCCAAATGACGGTGCATTGTTCCATGCATCTACTGCAAACTGGTATTTACCGGTGTCTGCAGCAGACAATGATCCGGCCGCCAGTGCCCGGGTGGCTTCCGTGTAAGCGCTTTGAGCCGTAGCCGGATCAACCAGCATCCAGTCGGGCAAATGAATATGAAAAAGATGCACAAGAAGATTATTGAAATACCCGCTCCACGATATGGCTACCACCACATTGCCGATCGCGTATTCTAATATCAGCGCCCAGCCTATTACCCATGCGATGATTTCCCCGAACGTAACATACGAGTAGGTATAAGCGCTGCCCGCAACGGGAACACGGCTGGCAAACTCAGCATAGCATAAAGCCGAAAAACCGCAGGTAACTGCAGTAATAATAAACAGCACAGAAATACCCGGACCACCATTAAAGGCGGCATTGCCGATAGTAGAAAAAATACCGGCGCCCACCACGGCGGCGATACCCAGGAAAGTAAGATCACGTACTCCCAGTACTTTTTTCAACCCACGGCTATGCCCATCCGCATCCCTTGCCTGCGCGTCTTCAATAATCTTATGTATGGATTTTTTTCTGAAAAGCGGGTGACCCATGCGGACGTGTTTTGGTTATTTCAATCCTCCAAAATAGTTTAAAATCCGGTAATGGTGAGTAGAAGGAGGAAAAAACTGAAAAGGATCCAGTAATCCATCCTCACTTTAATCTATTGCAGCAGCTCCCCTGTTTGCCCCGCAATTCGCCGGAGACAAACAATACTAACAATTCTTATGTAATTTAGCGTCGGCAAACAAATACAGCAACTGCCGGATACACAAAAAAACAGCCCATGCAAACAGGATCAATGTTGAATCGTTTTCTTTGTATTGCGCTTATTACCATGAGTGTCTTCGCCTGCCGGCAGGGGAAAAATAAAATGGAAACCACACCCGTTGCCACTATTGTACCCAATATCAGCGCCATGAAGATCAACGGCGCCATCTCCTGCACAAAAGGCTTAACGCCCGGCGACAGCACCATCTTCATG
>CAYVEI010000414.1:0-2544 GCA_964450515.1 uncultured Terrimonas sp.
CATAAAACGAATAGGAGAAGAAAAATAAATGTTACGGTAAAGAAAACGCAACCACGAAATCTCCCTGCTTGCTTCCCAGTTTTCCATGCCCGCCGGCGGCTATCACTATATATTGTTTACCATTGACCTCATAGGTCATAGGCGTGGCCTGCGCGCTGGCCGGCAATGCATACTCCCATAACAGCTCACCGGTTTTTGTATTAAAGGCACGCAGGTGATTATCTAAGGTAGCGGCTACAAATAAGGTATTACCTGCGGTAACAATGGCGCCGCCAAAGTTTATTGAGCCCCAGTTTTTGGCATCAGGATACTGGCGCGGATCAAGCATATATCCCAGCGGCACTTCCCATTGCCTGGCCCCGTTATGCAAATCAATGGCAAGCAATGTACCCCACGGCGGCTGGGTTTGTATCATCAACCCTTTGTCTCCGGCTTTAAACAGATAATCGCGTTTCATTACATAGGGCGTACCCGCTTGTCTGCCGGTTTCTGCACGCATAATTTCCGTATGTTCTTTTTCCAATTGTGCCACTTTTTCCCTGGGAAGCATTCTTATAACTGCCGGTATCCGGTTAATATTGGTGATCAGTAATTCCTGCTGGGGGTCATAGCACATACCGCCCCAGTGAATGCCGCCCACATTTCCCGGCGCCACAATGGTGCCTTCATAACTGGGAGGGGTAAACGGTCCTTTATTAACATATTGCGCAATCCGTTTTTCCGCTTCTGCTTTGTCCTCTTCGGTTAAGCCCCATGCATCTGCTATAGTAATGCTTTGCAAACCTACAGGGGCAGGAAGCACCGGAAAAGGCTGGGTAGGATGTGCTTCTTCCCCTGCAATATCAGATGCCGGCACGCTCCGCTCTTCAACAGGAAATAAGGATTCGCCGGTTTCACGGTGCAAAACAAAAATGTGCCCCATTTTGGTTCCTACCGCAACTGCGGGAATTTTCCTTCCTTCCCTTGTTATTTCCATCAGCACAGGCTGCGCTGCAATATCATAATCCCACAAATCGTGATGCACTACCTGGTAATACCAGACCATTTTTCCGGTGGAAGCACGAAGCGCTGCAATGCAGTTGCCATATAAGTTCTGTCCTAAACGTTCTCCTCCGTAAAAATCCGGGCTCGGACTGCTGGTAGGAATAAATACAAGGTCACGGTCAGCATCAACCGAAATAACAGCCCACGCATTGGCAGCGCCGGTTTTATGCGCTTTGGGGCCATTCCAGGTATGCCAGGCCTTATCGGTACTATCTGTTGGAATGGGATCCCAGCTCCACCGAAGCTCGCCCGAGTTGGCATCGTAGGCCCTTACGGTGCCCCGTGGATAATCGAAGCGTTGGTTATCACCTATGGAAGAACCCACTATTACAAGATTTCCAATAATGGCGGGGGGAGAAGTTATACTAAGATCTTTGCCAAAGCCTTCCCTTAAATCAACCACTCCGTCCTTACCAAAATAAATAACCGGATTACCTGTTTTTGCATCCAATGCCATCAAACGCCCGTCAATTGTAGCGATAAAGATCCTTTTTGAAGCAGACTTGTTGGCTTTATCGTCTGGCGCGGGCCAGGCGGAAACGCCACGGGAAGTAATTTCAGAAAAATCATTCTTCAAATTCACCTTCGGATCAAAAACCCACTTTTGTACTCCCGAAGCAGCATCTATAGCAAACACCCCGCAGGAAGGCGTACTGAAAAATAATGTGCCGTCTACAAGAATGGGGGTTGCTTCAAAGGCCGCTTTTTCCCTTGCATTTGTGCCTTCATACTTACCTAATTCGCCGGTTTGGAAGGTCCATGCTACCTGTAACTTTTTTACATTATTACTGTTGATCTGCTGTAATGAAGAATAACGGCTCCCCCCGGCATCACCACCATAGGTGGGCCAACCATTGTTACTTTTGCCATTTTGTACACTATGGCTTGTTTGCGATTGCAAAGCAGGTGAAAGCAGGCTCAGCCCCAGGAAGAGAAGCATTGTGTTTTTTAGTGGCATAACAAAATATTGAGCGAAAATGATATGGCACAATAAAAATACACATCTTTTATACTTGCAGGATAAAAGATGTGCAGCAATAGCAGAAGTCACTCAAAACATCAGACCAGCCGAAGGATGTGGGTTTTAAAAATAAACCGGGATACAGGCTGGTACAGCGGTCAGTCATCAATACGCAGGTAATTCCCGTTCTTATCAAACTCCAGCGTTATGCCGTTAGAAAGCTTTACTTCCTGTCTGGTTCTTTCTATTTTCCACTTCTTTATAAATTCTGAAGCATAATTGGTGTTTATGTAAGTGAGTACGGCAGATGGGATCACACTATCCGGCAGCGCGCTGTTGCCTTCTATTTCTTTTACTTCCCCGTTTTGATTAAATTCAATTTTAACCCCGTTTTTAAGGTACACCGTGTAGGTGATCTGGAGATCGTCAAACTCTTTTACAGCATGAACAATTGTTTGATCAGGAAAATGAGTAGTAATATAGTTGGTGCTGGTGGCAGGCAGGTCATTGGATCCTAATACTTTTTCCTTGATGCAGGA
>CAYVEI010000415.1:0-2536 GCA_964450515.1 uncultured Terrimonas sp.
TTTTTTGAAGAGGGAAAACATAGGAAATTTGAGATTTCTGATTTGAGATTTGAGATTTGAAAGCCGTTGCGGTAACCTCTGGGTTGAGATTGGGAACTTACACGATATGCGCACTGGTGACCTTTAGGGCGCGACTTCACTTCGCTGCGCTTTCTCATTTTCAGTAGCCACAACTATAGCTATTTTATTTGAGCACTAAGTTTTGGTTTTGGTTCAAACTTAATAGTTGAATCCCGAAGTTTGAAAAAATAGTACCTGATGCATCATTGTTGTGCGAACTCCGCAATACACGCGAATGCTTTTTGTTTGATTGTTTCCATTTGCAGTGAAAGCTTATCTGCTTCTATCCTTTTTTGCTGAATTTCATCATTTGTCAGCTCACACAAAAATTTCTTTATTTGTGATCTCATCTTATCAGATTCTTCTATAAACCATGCGGCCTTTTGAAGATAACTCCAATTATCATTTTCCTTGTTCCCACAAAAAAGGAGTACCCCCCCTTCACAAACTGCGCTGATGGCTTTAGATGGAACACATATATGATTCCATTCTGGTAAAAGAGTTACCAGATGAACATCAATATATTTTAAATGGTTACGTTGAACATGCTCTGTAATAATTACGCCAGGCTTATTTTTAGCTACAGACACGACATCACCGGCTTTTGAACCATATACCGAAAGCACCAGCGAATATTTATTTGCATCTAATAATTCTAAAACAGCCAATAAGAAGTTTTTAGAATGGGCTTCACCAAGATTACCACAGTACCCTAAAATGATTTTATTATCATTTTTCCAGTAGGGCATTGTTGTTACTTTAGTAGTATTGGTACCATTTTTTTTAATGCCACAGGGAAGGATCGTATTTGGTACTGCAACGCGGTAGGTACGTAGAATAAATGCTAATTGAAGTTCGCCCAGGGCAATAATATAATGTGGAGGACTTTTCCGCATTATATTTTTATATAATCTATACAACACGTTACGATGAGATATTAACTTCCCTGCCGCAAACGCTTCGGGGTAAATATCCATTGACCAATAAGCCCATTTTTTTTTCTTGAGCAGTAATGCACTCCATAAAATCAAAAAGGGAGGATCTGTCATTATAATCAGCAACCCTTCCCCTTTCTGTTTTGCTTTTCTGATTAACCTGTAGCTTTCCACAAAGCTTGCGAAAAGCCGGATCAGTTTACGTTTGCCATTATAGATACTTTTAACCGGTATAAGCTCTCCTGCAGGATCTGTGTATTTTTCACCTCCCGCATACCCGCCATCCGTATGTATAATTTTAACTTGAAAACCATTGTCCTGTAACCATACAGCAAGTTCATTGGCCGATTCTCCTGTAATACCCCGATTTGGGGGATAATTTTTATTAACAATGGTTATTTTGTGCTGTTTCTGCTGATCCATGATTGGTAAATCTCTGTAAAAGTGGTGTTAAGATCTTTAGTGATATTCCAACCGGAGTAATGCGATCTCATCTTACGCAGATCGCTATAATAACAAATATGATCCCCGCTACGATTATTTTCATCGTACCTGTACTTCATTGGTTTACCGGAAATATTTGAGATCAATTCAAAAGCTTCCAGCAATGAACAGGTATTTTCTTTTCCCCCGCCAATGTTATATACTTCGGCAATTCTGGGCGCTTCTATAAAAGCGTTAATAAAATTAGCAACATCATAAGAATGGATATTATCTCTAACCTGTTTCCCTTTATAGCCAAAAATCGTATATTCTTTTTCTTCCAGATTACAGCGTATCAGGTAACTTAAAAAGCCATGTAGTTCCACTCCTGTATGATTTGGTCCGGTTAAGCATCCCCCCCTTAAACAGGCTGTTGGCATATTAAAATAACGTCCATACTCTTGTACGCACACATCAGCTGCTACCTTTGATGCACCGAACAGTGAATGTTTAGAGTGATCTATCCGAAAAGTTTCGGGTATGCCATTCCGATAAGTATTGTCAGCATAGTCCCATCTTGAATCTAATTCAACCATCGGTATTTCATTCGGGGCATCACCATAAACTTTATTAGTAGACATATGTACAAACGGGACAGATGTAGAATACCGACGGGTTGCCTCTAACAAATTGAAAGTACCCACTGCATTGGTATCAAAATCATCAAACGGAATGTTGGCTGCCTTGTCGTGACTGGGTTGAGCGGCCGTATGTATGATTGCATCGGGAGCGATATCTTTAACCAGTTTTAAAATTCCTTCACGATTACGGATATCCATTTCATGGTGACGAAAATTTTTGAGTGTGGTTTGCAGCCGCTTCTGGTTCCATCTCGTATCTCCTTGTTCACCAAAAAAAACCGCCCGTTGGTTGTTATCCAATCCGTAAATTTCCCAACCTTTATTTGCAAAATATATACACACTTCTGAACCAATTAACCCTGAAGAACCTGTAATAAGAATCTTTTTCATATTGTAGTTGTCAAATATAAAGTATATTGTTATTTTCTTTCTATCACGCAATTTTCCAGCACCAGCATATCCATTTGTGTTCTTAAA
>CAYVEI010000416.1:0-2533 GCA_964450515.1 uncultured Terrimonas sp.
CTTCTTCTGCAATATCATGCTTGTCTAAAACATGCCGCAGCACTTTTATCAGCGATGGGGTGGGTGGAGGCACCATTAAGGCGGTTAATGCGCCATGCTCAAGACGGAGCTTTGCGGCAATGGGTACCGGAACGCCTCCATTTGCTTTCTGTGCCGCCGGGAAAAGAATTTTCTCTTCCATTTTAATATGGGTCAGCAACCCCGCGCGAAACCGGTGATAATATTCCATTTGAATTTCATCCGGGTCTTCGGTTGCCAGGTCTAATAATTCGTCAATCCGGCGATGGTCTTCTGTGAAAAATTGATATAACTGCCTGTTCATGGATTTTCAATAATACGATATTTTTATTGTTTTCGTTTCGCGGGACAGCGTCCCGGGAGAACATACAGCATACGAAGTCGGAGACATCGTATAGCGGGCGGGATTATTTGTTATCCTCAAAACAGAGAAAGCAATATAGTTAGCCGTCATTGTAGAGCTACCCATCTATCTAACAAAACTCCCTGACATTTCACTTTTTTAAAAAAAATACAAAATATTTGCGCAATCAGATTGTTGCATGTATATTTGCAACAAGGTTGTTGCAAATATCAAATTATATGGAGACAAGGAGAGATGTATTTCATGCTATAGGCGACCCTACAAGAAGGGCTATACTGGCATTAATTGCTTTACACGCGATGACACCTAATGCCATTGCTGAAAACTTCGACATCAGCCGACAGGCTATATCCAGACATATTCAGGTACTTACAGAATGTGATGTAGTAAAACAAGAAAACTCAGGGCGAGAAATTTATTATCATTTAAACATTAATAAAATGAAAGAAATAGCTGACTGGCTTGCCCCATTTGCAAAAATGTGGGAAGAACGCCACGAAAGGTTAGATGAAGTATTAAATAAATTAAAAACAAAAGAATATGGCAAGTAAAAACAAAACGCAAATTATAGCTGAGCAAGGCAAGCAAGAGTTATTTATTGTCAGAGAATTTGATGCATCAAGAGAATTGGTATTCAAAGCATATTCCGTAAAAGAACTTCTGGAAGAATGGGTTGGTCCGAGAGATTTACCCATTAAATATGAAAGGTTTGAACCGTATGCAGGAGGCTCTTATAGGTATTATCACACGCTACCAAATGATATGCAACTTGGGTTTCATGGAGTGTGCCATGAGCATATTGCTCACGAAAGAATTATTCAGACCATGGAATTTGAAGGATTACCGGAAAAAGGTCATGTGGTTATGGAAACTGTACGTTTTGAAGAATTGCCAAATAACAGGACTAAGGTTACTGTACAATCCATTTTTCAATCTGTAGCTGACAGAGATGGCATGGTACAATCAGGTATGGAAATGGGTGTTATACAATCGCATGAAAAATTGGACGAACTCATTGAAAACAATAGAATTTAAAATAGATAAAAATGGATAAGGCAGTAAGATATTCTCAGTGGTCATTTTCGGCAAGTATCACATTCTTAGCATTATTGACTTTACTACATTTTATAAGGTCAGATATTGCCCCTTCATGGAACTTCATCAGTGAATATGAAGTGGGCAAATTTGGCTGGATGATGCAGTTGGCATTTTTAGCGTTGGCACTAAGTTGTATTTTTTTAGTAATTGCTTTATGGAAAAACGTAAAAATTGTAGGCAAAATTGGATTGATAATGCTTTTGATTTCTGCCTTAGGGATGATAATCGCAGCTATTTTTAAGACCGACCCATTAAATACAGCACCTGAATTAGTAACTCAGTCTGGTAAGTTACACCAATTGGGTGCTATGTTAGACCAAATTCCTTTTGCTGCCATATTCATCACCATAGCTTTGTTCCTAAAAAAAGAATGGAACATAAACCGAATTTTACTAATTATATCTTTGCTATTCGTATGGGTTGGCTTTATATATTTTGTTGGTAGCGTCAAAGCCAACTTTCCTGCTGATGGTAAATTCGGGCCAAACGTATTAGTTGGGTGGCAAAACAGATTGATGATAATTTCACAAGTGTTGTGGTTGGCATTTATTGCAAGAAATAGTGAGACAAGGATAAAAAAGCAGTAACACAAAAACAACGAACGGCTAATATTTAACTTTATCAAAAAGCCCGGCAGTGGCTCTGGCGGACGGAATACTATTTCCCCACCATCGGCAATACCTGTTCGGAGTTGATACGATATATTGTCTCAGGTACGATCAATTACGATCCAATTCAAAACTAGTGTATGATATCCCAACATTTCTTTTTCGCCCGACCATGAAAATTTTTATTAGGTGACTTTCTATGACCGCAGAGCAACGACAAATGTTTTGCGTTATTAATCAATCTCATTTTCTGCCCCCCTGGCAGTTATGGTTTATTATTGTTTATGTTTTGAGGGACGGAGTCCCCGGAGAACATAGGGCATACAAAGTCCGGAGACTTTGTATAGCGGGGGCTGATATAGCGGAGATACAAAAAAGCATTTTCGCTCAATCCTAATTCTCAAACCGGTAAGTTCCTGCAGGGGCTTCAAATACAGCATACCCC
>CAYVEI010000417.1:0-2531 GCA_964450515.1 uncultured Terrimonas sp.
CCTCTCACGTTTCACTTCTCACACAGCATTATCACTGTGCCGCACCTGTTTCCATTTCGCCACCGAGGTTAAACAGCAGGCTGAAACGGATGGTATTGGAAAGCGGGTTCCTGTTTACCCCGTTACCCGAAGGCAGGAGATAGGAAAAGTTCAACCCGAAAATATTGTAATTGATACCCACGCCGAGGGTAACATAGCTTCTTTTTCCCATGTTGGCGCTTTCGCCATAATAACCTGCTCTTAAAGCAAACTGGTCGTTATACATATATTCACCACCAACAGAGTAAGCCAGTGCATTATTGCTGAATGACTTGAACCAGCCGCTTACTACCCCATCGCTGTTATATTTGTCAAACTCTTCCTGGGTTACATTGTCGCCACTCGGCGGTGCCGGTACCAGCAATTTATTGAATTCACCATTCAATGTAATTTTATGTACTTCGTTGGTAACCCAGGTATGACCAACGCCAACACCAAAATTGGCGGGTATAAAATTCCGCTGGCTGGCGTCGGAAGTATATGAAATTTTGGAGCCCAGGTTGGTAAAGGCGGCGCCAATGTTCCATCCCTGACCTTCTTCATTGGCTGTTGTATAATACAATCCAATATCTCCTGCCACAGCAGTGCCTGCTTTATAGGAAACGCCATTTGAAGACGCTCCGCCTGCCAGGTTGGAATAAATATAACGGAGTGCAACACCTAAAGACAATTGATCCGATAATTTACGGGAATAGCCAAGATCCAGCCCAAACTCCCTGGGGTTAAATTGATTCAGGTCATTACCTAAAGCATCTGTGAATTGTATATTACCGAGGCTAAAATAACGCAGTGAAGCAGAGATCGCCTGCTGTTCATCAAATTTATAATATCCTGCCAGAGACGCCAGGAACACATCGTTTAGCCCCAGGTCTTTTAACCAGGGGGTATAGGTAAGCCCAATACCGGCGCTGCTTGCAGTAAAAGGGTACTTGGCAACATTATAAAATTGTGAGTTAACATCCGGTGTGGTAGCTATGCCCATATCTCCCATACCACCTGCACGGGCATCGGGCGAAATACGCAGGAAGGGAACCGCGGTAGTAACGATATTGATCGGTTCGGCACTTTGCGCAAGGGAACTAACCGATATTCCCAGAAGCAGCAGGCAGGTACCAGAAAATCTCCTCAATGAATGTTTCATCAGAAATTGTGTTTGATTGAAAAAGAATAAAAAAGTAGCATTCTATTCAATATTCTAATTCCGTTTAATACGTTATGAAATTGATTTGCAAAGTAAATCGTTGTTTTTTGTTTTTCAGGGCTTTTCGTCTTCAAATTGTTAACATCCCTTCAAAAACAGGCCAGATTTAACAATTACCATGCCTCGTTTCAGTAAATCTTTCATACAAACGGGGTAAAAAAATAAATATTGTTTTACCTATGATTTTCACCACTTTGGCTTAATAATAGCTGGGCTTTTGTAAGTTTAGCATTTAATAAACACAAAAGGCCGCCGGCATTTTTGTAAAGTAATTAAATTGCATGTTGTTAACCATGCTTCAAGCCTGTTAAAAGGAAGCGTGTGGCTTTCTTTTAATACAATATTTAAAGTGTATACCCGTTATCTTTTTTTAGTTTAAATCCAGCAAAATGCAAAGACTACTGAATTTTAAGAGTTTGCTTTTTTTATCTGCAGTTGCCCTGCTTTTTAGTTCATGTAAAAATGGACTTTTTGGCAAGAAGAAGTTCGAGAAATCGGACGTAACCGGTTGGAACTACAATGATAAAAACATGGGTGGTTTCAACGTATCCAAGGAAAAGGAGCAAAATACCGGTCCCGGATTAGTGTTTGTGCAGGGTGGTACCTTTACTATGGGTGCCACAGACGAGGATGTTATGGGAGACTGGAATAATATACCCCGCCGTGTAACGGTTTCTTCTTTCTATATTGATAAAACAGAGGTTGCCAACGTGCATTACCGCGAATACCTGCACTGGCTGGAATCTGTATTTGATGATCCCCAGTATACTGCAGTTATTGAAGCTGCCAGGCCCGATACCCTGGTTTGGAGAGAAGAGCTGGCATATAATGAGCCGCTGGTAGAGTACTATTTCCGTCATCCTTCCTATAATTATTACCCGGTAGTGGGCGTGAACTGGAAGCAGGCCAATGATTTTTGCCTCTGGCGCAGCGACAGGGTAAATGAAAGAATACTGGTTGAAAAAGGATACATTAATAAAAACCAGTTGAAAACAACTCAGGGTCAGGGACAGGAAAACTTTAACACACAGGCCTACCTGAAAGATCTGTACCAGCCGCAACCCGGCAAACCCAAGAAAAACCCTTTAATGGATGCCAACGGCAGACCCAGAACAAAGGTGACTTTTGAAGACGGATACATGCTGCCCAATTACAGGCTGCCCACTGAAGCAGAATGGGAATATGCGGCTTACGGCTATATCAATCAAAATCCCAAACCCAAGAAAAAGTCTAATGGTTCGGGCGAAGAGCTGATCAAAGAAAAACAGGTATACTCCTGGAGCCAGAATGT
>CAYVEI010000418.1:0-2452 GCA_964450515.1 uncultured Terrimonas sp.
CCCCGGCCACTCGATAAATGCACCGTATGCTTCTGGAGGCAGGACATTACACCTACGGTGATGGATCAGCTAAAAATACAATTAGATGATGCGGGATATGAGATCAGCGATTCTCTTAACCGGCTTAACCTGCGTCCGCAATTTCAGCAACTATGGGATATGCTGAATACCAGCATACCTGCTTTTGGCATGGGTTATTTACAGATTAACCCCGAAAAGTTAAGGCTGAGCACCCTTTATGCCCAAAATGATACGCTTCATATTTCAGTTGGTATTTCCGCGCGGCCGCTGATCAGCCTTGCCAAAACCGTGAATTACAGAACAGTAGTACCCGATATCAGCGATTTTAGCCAAAGAAAAGGGTTCAGCATATTTGTTGATGCCGTAATGGATTACGACTCCCTGAGCCAGTTATTAACCCGCCAACTGTATCACAAACGGGTTGATATGGATAAAACAGGAAAGTATATCATTATTGAACATTGCGAAATTTACGGGGCAGACAATGAAAGGCTGATCATAAAAGTTGAATTTTCAGGGCCGGATAAAGGAACGATGTACCTTACGGGCAGGCCTTATTTTAACAGGCAAAATAACCAGGTTGAAATAAAAGATATTGATTACGATATTCGTACAAGAGACCTGCTGATCAAAACGGCAAAGTGGCTTTTTAACAGGAGAATAATTAATACATTAAACCAGCACTCTACTTTTAATATTACCGCATATGCAGATACGCTGCTGTCGAAAGTAAATGTTCAGCTCAACAGGCAGTGGCAAAAGTCAGTATCATCGGCAGGCGCAGTAAACAGCCTGCAGGTAATAGCCATATACCCGTTTACCGAAAGTTTGATCCTGCGGTGTAATATACAGGGTGAGCTGGCTATACGGATAGATGCTTTTGATTTTTAATTAAATCTCAAAAATACCGTTTTTGATCGCATATATTACCAGTCCTACTCTTGAACGCACTTTCAGTTTTTCAAACAATGCGTTCCTGTGGTCTTCCACACGGCGGGAGCTTACAAACATTCTTTCAGCAATTTCCTTATACGACAGCTCGGAGCAGGTAAGCTTCAGAAATTCCACCTCTTTATCGGTTAGCATAACCTGCTCATCGGGGTGGTCCATATTTCTGTTCAGCCCGCCCACGATCTTCCCGGTAATGTATTCGGAGAGGTAAAAATTTTTTTGCACAACCGATTCCAATGCCAGGCGAAGCTCTTCCGGCTCTGCGGTTTTCATAATATAGCCTTTGGCGCCTAATTTCAGCATGCGTATAATGGTGTTTTCATCGCTGAACATAGACAAAGCCAGCACTTTGATCTGCGGATGATTCCTGAACAACCATTCTGCCGTTTCAAAACCATTCATGCCCGGCATATTCACATCCAGCAGTATAATATCGGGGATATATTTTTTCTTTAATTTTTCTTTTAATTCCTCTCCGTTTTCTGCCTGGAAAAAAGCAGAGAAATGGTCAAATGAATCAATCAGCTTGGCTAAGGCATTGCGTAAAAGCGTATGGTCATCTACTACCGCCACCTGAATTTTTTTGCTGCTGTCTGCCATAATTAATACGCTTTTCCTTATGCTTCTTTATGTTCAGCCAATGGCAACTCCATATGAACGAAGGTACCTTTTCCCGGTTCAGCATTAAACACCATCTTTGCTCCTATCAGCTTAGCCCTGTTCAGCATACTTTTTAAACCCACGCCGTTCAGGGGGGAAAGTGAGTTCTTTTTTTCCTGCATATTAAATCCTACCCCATTGTCCCTCACAGAAAATATAAAAACATCATCTGAAATATAACTCAGCAAAATAGTTATTTGAGTTGCTTTTGCGTGTTTCAGGATATTATTAACCAATTCCTGAAAAATACGAAAAATAAAGATTTCCCTTTTTTCTCCCAGGCGGTATTCTTCTCCCTGCAATTCCAGCTCTACTTTCATCAGTCCGGTTTTACGAAGGGTTTCAAGGTCAAAACGGATAGATTCTACCAGCCCAATCTGGGCTATACGATCGGTATGCAAGCTTTTGGTAAGGTCTGCAAGATCGTATACCGCCTTATTCAAAACCTCCCGTATATGCTGCAGCGGCGCATAAGCCTGGTGCTCCTTTTCCAATGGTAAAACGGCCAGCGACAGCTTAACCACCGACAGCACCTGCCCTATATTATCGTGCAATTCCTGGGCTATGGATTTTAGGGTAGTTTCCTGGATCTCTAATTGCGATTTCAGCACTTCCTGGTCATACTCCTCTTTTACTCTCACCAGTTCCTGCTCCTGCCGGTATTGCCGGCGCTGGTATAAAAAAAGGATGGTAACAATAAAGCCTACCAGCAGTAGGGCCAAAAGCCCTCCGATAATAACTACAAAAAGAATTTCCTGATTCTGATCCTGCATAATGCGGCTATGATAAAGGATGAATATAATAAAATATTCACGATGGC
>CAYVEI010000419.1:0-2440 GCA_964450515.1 uncultured Terrimonas sp.
TGGGTCTGGTAATTGGCTTTATCGTTTTTCTTATTATCGGATTGGGAAAGAAGATATTTAAAAAAGGAGTGAAGAAAACGGCAAACTGAATTTCAATTTCAAATTTCTTCATCCTTACACTTAATGCTAAACGAATAATGAAAATCTTTCTATTCTTGCTTTGCATCACCTTTTCTTTATCTGTTCCTGCGCAGGATAGCATTCCTGTAACAATAAAGGGGAGATTGAATGCTGATATCAATAACGAAACATCCGGCCTTGCCGCTTCTTACGTTAATAAAGGCTTGCTTTATATTCATAACGACAGCGGAGATACCAGCCGGTTTTTTTTAATTAGTGAGGATGGAACACTGAAAGCTATTTATACCTTCAAAGCTAACCCGCTTACAAAGCATGGTGTAACCGATTGTGAAGATATGGCGGCGGGCGCCGGACCAAAAGGAAAGCGGTATGTTTATATCGGGGATATCGGAGACAACAATGCCAAAAGAAAATACATTACCATTTACCGGGTAAGAGAACCGAAGCTTAAACCTTCAGCAGGGGTTTTTGCAGGAACTGCAGCTGCTGATCCGCTATACCTGAAATACCCCGATGGGGCACGTGATGCGGAAACGCTGATGGTTGACCCTGTGGAAAAATTGTTCTATATCATTTCAAAACGGGAAGATTCCGTAAGCGTGTATACGGCGCCGTTGTTCTTCAAACGGGGCGATACGGTAACTCTTGTTAAAAAGGCTACTTTATTTTTTGAAGGCAGTAACAGCGGTAAATGGATCTGCGGCGGAGATATATCCGGAGATGGCAGCCGGGTGCTGGTAAAGAACTACCTTAAAGTGTATTACTGGAAGCGTAACGGAAAGGAGCCTGTATGGCAGTTGCTGATGACCCCGCCCCGCGAAATGCCGTACAAAACAGAGCAGCAGGGGGAAGCGATCGGTTTTACAACAAGCGGAAAAGGATATTATACGATCAGCGAGGGAATACACCCGGAAGTGTATTATTATGGCATAGAGTAATCGCCGGGAAAAGGTTTACTGTTGCAACGTAAATATTGAATCAGCATATCGTGCAGTATATTTTTTACAATCCCGTAGTATAGCTCCTGCTGCCACGGCTCTATACTATCTTTAAGCGCCGGCATCTAAACATACCGGTTTGATCAATGGATAACTCAATATATTTCCAATGAAATTTGTTTTCCCGGTAATCCTGTTGCTCGTTTTTATTATTCCCGTCCATTCCTATCCGCAGGCTGCTGAAAAATTGGTATTCTATATTTCTCTTAGCGGCAATGATGCCTGGTCGGGGAAGCTGGCAGCACCGGGTAAAAATAAAACAGACGGGCCATTCAAAACTTTTGAGAGAGCCAAACTGGAAATTGAACAGTTGAATGAAAAAGGCAGCATGCCGGCACAGGGCATTGAGATCATTATTCGCGGCGGTGCTTATTCAATAGAAGAAACGATTATACTTACAAAAAAACATGCGGGAAAAGTGAATGGGCCTGTGGTATGGAAGCGTTACGGAGATGAAAAAGTGCAGTTGGTGGGCGGCGAAACAATAAAAGGGTTTTATGCGCTTTCTGATCCTGCCGCAAGGGAAAGAATAGCTGCTGTGTATCAAAAAAATATCCTGGAAGTAAACCTGAAAGCCTATGGCATAACAGATTTTGGAACCATTACGAATCGCGGCACACCCGGGCTGGAGCTTTTTTTCAACGATAAAAAAATGCAATTGGCCAGGTGGCCAAACGAGGGTTGGGCAAAAATTGCAGATGTGCCGCAAAGCGGTGAACTGGTATTCCGGGGCGATCTGCCGCATATGCGTTTTGGGATTCCTGTTGGAAAACATTACGGGCGGTTTACATATAATGGCAACCGGCAGAACAACTGGTCGAATACCGGTGATATTTTTTTACATGGTTATTGGGTATGGGACTGGTACGATGAATTTGTTCAGATACAGCATATTGATACCGCCACCAAGGAAATTTTTATACGGCCGCCGCATTCTCACTATGGCTATTCCAAAGAACAAAGATATTATGCCGTAAATGTGCTGGAAGAACTGGATCGGCCCGGCGAATGGTATCTTGATCGCTCAAACGGGTTACTGTTCTTTTGGCCTCCTTCATCCATCGCAACTGGTAAGACCTTTGTTTCTTTACTCGACAACCCGGTGATGTTACTGGACAGTACAGAAAATGTACAGGTTGAAGGACTCTCGTTTCAGTTTTCACGGGGAAACGGTATAATAATCAGAGGTGGTAAGAACAATCTTATTGGCGGTTGTACTTTTAGTAATCTCGGGGATGTGGCAGTAAAGCTGGAGGGTGGCGAGAACAATGGTATAGCCGCCTGCGACATATATGATGTTGCTGCCGGGGGCGTTATACTTGGCGGAGGCGACCGTAAAAGTCTTGTTCCGGGTAAGAATT
>CAYVEI010000420.1:0-2424 GCA_964450515.1 uncultured Terrimonas sp.
TCTTACAGTCCAATCCCCATGATTTCATTTCTGATCGCACAACAAGAGAAACAACCTGCCGGTAATAACAACAACTATAAAATGTATTGTAATGATCAGAAATTACATAAAAGTTGCGCTGAGAAATTTATGGAGAAATAAAACTTTCTCTGTTATAAATATTATCGGGCTTGCAACCGGGCTGGGCTGCTTTATACTGATAGCGCTCTATGTAACAGATGAATTGAGTTACGACCGCTATAATGAAAAGGCAGACCGCATTTATCGTGTGAATGCTGATATAAAATTTGGTGGTGCGGAAACACACTATCCTTTCAGCTCCGACATGATGGGGCAAACATTTAAAAAAGATTATCCTGAAATAGAAAATTACGCGCGCCTATACAATTCTTACGGCAGCAGGCTTATAAAAAAGAATAACCAGTTTATATCAGAAGCTCATATTGTAAGTGCAGACTCTACCTTCTTTAACATATTTACACTTCCTGCTATTGCCGGTAATACAAAAACCGCGCTCAATGAACCCAATACAGTGGTAATAACGGAAACCACTGCCCGAAAATATTTTGGAACCAGTAATGCTGTGGGGAAGATTATTGAAACCAATGAAAATAACCAAACGCTGTATAAGGTTACAGCCGTTATTAAAGATATTCCTTCCAACTCCCATTTCAATTTCGATTTCTTTTTCTCCATGAAAAATGTTGATTATCAATGGGGACAATATCTCAGTCATAATTTTCATACCTACTTCTTACTTAGGCCAGGTACAGATGTTAAAGCTTTTCAACAAAGAGCGTTTAAACAATACATTGCTAAATATGTATTACCTGAAGCAAAGCAATTGATGGATATATCCAGCATGGAGGAATTTGAGAACTCAGGCAATAAACTGGAATATTCATTAACCCCGCTTACCGGTCTGCATCTCTATTCCAGCCGTCCGTATGAACTGAGCGCAGGAGGAAATATACAGTATGTATATATATTCTCTATCGTAGCTATTTTTATTTTATTGATTGCCTGTATCAATTTTATGAACCTTACTACTGCGCGGTCTGCCAACCGTGCAAAAGAAGTAGGTATACGCAAGGTACTCGGCACGGAAAGAAAAAGCCTGGTGGCACAGTTCCTCAGCGAGTCTACGGTTATGGCTATCCTGTCTGCCTTGCTGGCCCTGGGAATCGTATTTCTTGCCCTTCCATTGTTCAATAGTGTATCGGGTAAAAATATGACCATGCTGAGCCTGCTTCAACCGGCATACATTGTTATGCTGGTAGCACTGCCCTTTGTAGTAGGCCTGATAGCCGGCAGCTATCCTGCTTTTTTTCTTTCTTCTTTTCGGCCAATTGAAGTATTAAAAGGAAAGCTGAAATCAGGCAGCAGTAATGGTGGTATAAGAAGCGGTCTTGTGGTTTTCCAGTTTGTTACTTCCATTATGCTCATCATCGGCACTTTTATTATTTACCGGCAGTTGCATTACATACAAAACAAAAATCTGGGATACAGCAAAGAACAGGTATTGATCATTAATGGCGCTTTCAGCCTGCAGCACAATATGGATGCTTTTAAGCAGGATATGCTGCAGCAGCCGGGTGTGCAGAGCGGCACCATAACGAGTTTCCTGCCTACACCTTCCGGCAGGAGCGACAATGTTTTTTCAAAAAGCCAGGTGGTAGATGCAAAGAATGGCTTCAGTATGCAGGAATGGGGGGTTGATTATGATTATATAAAAACAATGGGAATGCAGCTGGTAGCCGGCAGGAATTTTTCCCGCGATTTTGGTACAGATTCCGCTGCTGTTATTATAAATGAAGCTACAGCAAAAAACTTAGGGTATGCTAACCCGGTAGGAGCACATATTTATAAGCCGGATATGCAAACAGGAGCCGTAAAAGCCTATACGATTATTGGAGTAGTGAAAGATTTTAATTTCGAATCATTAAAAAGAAATATTGATCTGCTGGGGCTTTTCCTGTACAGGTCTGAAGCCTTTGCTGCATTTAAATTAAGTGCTGCAAATGCCCCTGCCATTATACAAGCAGCAGAAAAAAAGTGGAAGACCCTTGCTCCCGGTATGCCTTTCAGCTATAAGTTTATGGATGCCTCCTTTAACGAGGTATATAATGCAGAAAAAAGAGTAGGTAAGATTGCGATGTCTTTTTCTGTGCTGGCAATACTTATTGCATGTCTGGGTTTATTTGGACTGGCAGCGTTTATCGCGGAGCAGCGCACCAAAGAAATCGGGATACGGAAGGTACTGGGCGCCGGCATTGGCAATCTCGTTGCCATGCTGTCGAAAGATTTTTTAAAGCTTGTGCTCATCTCTGCCGTTATCGCGTTTCCTGTAGCCTGGTGGGGAATGAACAGGTGGCTGCAGGATTTTGCATACCGTGTGGATATTAGCTGGTGGATATTTGTTTT
>CAYVEI010000421.1:0-2422 GCA_964450515.1 uncultured Terrimonas sp.
GTTTACATCATAAGTGTAATCGTTACCTGTTCCACTGTTACCGTCTTTAAAATCTTCTAACTTATGGTCAGCAGTTATTCGTTGGTGATGCCTCCCTCATTACCCACTCACGAACACCAACAACGGCTGAAATTACAACAACTTGCTCAATAAAAAAACAGCCCGGCACAACGCCGGGCTTATTTTTTTGTAGTATTATTTTGTTAACTCACAGCACAAGCGGAATGCTTACAATTTCTTTCGCAACGAAAGAAAATCATTCTATAGGAAGGTGCTGTATTTCTTTTCTAACAGGAGGAGGTATACGATTCAACATTATTCCATTATCTTCTTGTATTTTAAATAGTAAGGTTGCTATTTGCAAATAGTCTTGACTTTCATTATTAGGCTGCAACACCTTTGCCGACCGCCAAGTATCTGATCTACTTAATAAAAATCCAAATTCGGAACTAAAAAAGACAGAAAAAGAACCATCTGTTAAATCTTTGTCTCCCGTTAGTTTTACAACTTTATAATTATTGCTATTTATTGAATAATAAATTGTCGTGTCTGTATAGAAATGAACAGTATCTCTCGTTCCAAAACTCCCCATATAACTCTCTTTTAAAGAATCATAAAACAATGAAAATGTATCACGCAGATTGTTATAATCAAATGCAACAACTCTCCCCGTTTTGCTCTTCTCAACTTTATAATTAGCTAAATGGGAAGTCCCCTTCTCAATAAGCAAAATTGAAACGGAATCTTTGCCTGATTTAAAAGATGAGTCATCTTTATCAGATACTCTCTTTGTTTCACATGAGATAAGCAATAAATTAAAAAAAAATAAAAATGTCAATAATGAAATTCGCATAAACTAATTTCTAAAATCA
Organism: uncultured Terrimonas sp.; assembly: GCA_964450515.1. Taxonomy (GTDB): domain Bacteria; phylum Bacteroidota; class Bacteroidia; order Chitinophagales; family Chitinophagaceae; genus Agriterribacter. The sequence goes on from CAYVEI010000421.1 coordinate 873, forward strand.
TTCACTTTCGATTTAATATATTCTGCTTCATCCTTTACTTTTCCCTGGGATTTTTGCCTTTCATAATCAGCACGCCACATCGTTCTATTTTCAATGTAGAAATTAAACCTTTCTTTATACCAGTCAGAAGTGACCGGCTTCATATAATAATAATGCTGCTGGGCAGGGGTAGCCATTTCATTAATTAGACTTAGTGATTGCTGATCAATACGGACATGTTGTGTTTCATGTAAAACTGTTTCGCTTCCTTCCAATTGATTTTCAGGTGAGCTCAAATCATCTCCCTCCCTCAAGCTAACTTCAAACTTTAGATAATTGGTTGAACTTTTACCCTCAGCCACCTTATCTATTCCCTTATATTCAGTACCTGTTTTTAATTCCGTAGAAGTGCCAGTTTTTCGACTGACATTATACACTTTCGTATTCCCTTGAGCAGAATTATCTGAATTTGTCTTGCCGACTTTAAACACCACTGTAGTCGTGCCATACTTACCTCCTGGGCTATACAACTTTACAAACCGTTTACCGGCTTTAGAGTTAAGCCAGGTGTTATATGCTTTACCCCAGTTTTTATCAGCTTTGATTTGGGCATCAACTATTGTATCCCCTAATGGGTCGTTAAATCTTATCGGGTTATTGCTCATTGAAACATAAGGACTTTCACTTTCACTCGCCTTCGGATCTATCTGCCACCATCTTCCTATCTGTGGATCAAGCATCCTAAATTGGGTAGAATATACATCCAGTCCGCTACCACCACTAAATTCCTTTGATTGAAGTTCAGAACCCTTATTGTATTTGTATTTATTCTCCGCAATGCCATTTAAAGCCTTCGACGATATCCCCGCCATAGTAAGTCCGAACGGATAATAATGCGTCTCCTCCAGAATTGGCCCCCTTGTATGGATCACCTGCAAATTATCAAAGAACACGTCAATGTTTGGTGTTTCATTGCTAACGTAAATATACAGATATCCGTTCTTTTTAACTGGCATATTGGCAAATGCGTGTAATTTAAATTCCAGATCATCGCCTACCGGGTCTGAACCACTGTAGCCGCTGGCCATAATGTTTCCACTGGCATCTTTAGCAATTTTCATCTGTTCATCCAACAATACCCAGTTCAGGTAAGCTTTTGGCTTGCCGCCGGCAGGCGCATCGCGGTTGTTTAAAAAATCCAGTGCCGATGGATCCAGTGCACCACTGTTTATCAGCTCTGTTGCCGTGCCATGTATGGGCGCCGCATTGCTCACGCTCCCCGCCAGCGCGGCTATTAATGCCGTAAGGGGACTTACAGGTGTAGCCGGTGTTGCGTCGTTCTTTTTATACCAACTGCTTACGGCTACGCTGAACTTATCACCCGCCATTACTTTCAACAGTATGGAAGGACCTATATTATTGCCGTCGCCATCTGTCTTTGCCACATAATCATTGGGATCAGTTGCCTCATCAACCGGATAGCCGGAGATGCCGCTTTTGGCAAAGCGGGTAAGGTCTATATTATCGTAGTAGGTATTTTCTGTGGCAGACTGCGCTGTTTCCATACTGGC
>CAYVEI010000422.1:0-2402 GCA_964450515.1 uncultured Terrimonas sp.
ATAATAAATTCGCCTTTAAAGTGGGCTTTCAGTTGGTGCAGGCCAAAGACTGGATTGCCAACAGCACACAGGATTATGACCGGCTTACCCGTAAAACATTACCCGGTAACCGGCAAACAGATCCCAATTACGATGGTATAAATGTATATGGCGATGAAACCAATATGCGCGATAACGGATTTAGCATGAAGAGCCTGGCCCAGTTAGTGCAGGGTCAAACACAGCAGGGCGTGCTGGACGCAACAGGAGGTACGGTAGATATTGTTCAGATCATGAATGCGGTATTGCCTCCCAATGCAACACCCGCTCAAATTGGAGGTTTTATTGGCACGCTGCCTGAAGCCTTGCGCGGTCCGGTTACCAATATGGTGCCTTTTTATTTTGGGCTGAGAAATGATATCATTCCGGAAGCCAGCGCATCGCGTACGGGATATGCCGAAAGCGATATGGTAAATCCTAATACATTAAACTTTAAATTATCAGGGAGCCTGCATTATAAGATTACTTCAGATCTTGAAGCTTCGCTTACCGGCTATTTCGGAACCGGGAGTACCGTATACACCGGAAGCGACAGGTATTCCCTGAAAGATGCTAAAATAGGACAGTATAAGCTGGAGCTGCGGAGCAAAAACTGGTTCGTACGTGGCTACACCACACAGGAAAATGCCGGGGAAGCCTATAATGCCACCATAACCGCACGTCGTTTAAATGAAGCATGGAAGCCCAGCACGCAGTGGTTCCCCGAATATGTAGCTGCTTTCGTGCAGGCAAGGGGAGCAGGAGCCGATGAAGCAGCCGCACATGCTGCGGCACGGGCGTTTGCCGATCAGGGCCGCCCGGCAGCAGGCTCTACCGCGTTCAAACAATTATTCGACCAGGTACGTTCTACCCCTATACCTGCAGGTGGGTTATTTTTAGACCGCAGCGATCTTTGGATGACGGAAGGACAATATAATTTTAAGGATGTGATTCCTTTTGTTGAACTGGTGATAGGTGCATCATGGAAACAGTATGTATTGAATTCAAAAGGCACTTTATTTATTGATTATGAAGGACCAATTGATATTAATGAATACGGCGCTTACGGCCAGCTTACCAAAAAACTGATCAACGATCGTTTAATCTTAAGCGTTTCGGGACGCTACGATAAAAACGACAATTTCAAAGGACGGTTCACCCCGCGGGCTTCGGCTGTGGTAAAATTAGCAGATGATCACAATGTTCGCCTGAGCTATCAAACCGCTTATCGCTTTCCTTCCACACAGCAGCAGTACATCAACCTGGAAATAGGCGGCGGACAGTTTTTGATTGGGGGATTGCCATGGATTCACGATGCCAGCCTTCCCGGCGGCAGGCCTGGTCCCAACCTGAACGCTCAAACTTCAGTACGTTTGGATAATAACGCACAGCCCTTAGGCGCCTATCACCCCCGGGAGCTAAAGCCGGAAAGTGTTGCATCTTATGAAATAGGATATAAAGGGCTGATCGCAAAAAAATTATTGGTTGATGTATATTATTATACAGGTGAGTACGACAATTTTATAGGAAGAACACTGGTGGCCAGGCAGGTCTCTCCCCAGCAAAACCAGATCTATTCCATTGTAGAAAATGCTGCCACGATGTCTTCTTCCGGTGGGGGTGATGTGAAAATTGATCCCATTAAGGTTAAAACATCCGGCTATGGCATAGGGCTGGATTATCGTTTAAGCAGCGGACTTTCTGTTTTTGCAAATTATTTTCACGATGAACTGGGTGATGTACCTGCAGATTTTATCGCCAATTTTAACACACCCGATCACCGTATAAATTTTGGTGCGGGGCATGCCGGGTTTGGGAAAAATAAACGTATGGTATTTAATATTACCGGCCGCTGGCAAACCGATTTTTTATGGGAAGCCGATTTTGCCACCGGCACGGTTCCTTCCTTTTTTACCATGGACGCCATGATAGGATACCGCTTTCCGGCAATTGGCTCATTGGTTAAGCTGGGGGCTACCAACGTGCTGAACAAGTATTATATGAACGGGTTTGGTAACCCGGAAATAGGAGGATTATATTATGTGAGCTTTGCGTACAATGTTTTTTAAATCGCTGCGTTATTTAAAAAAACACACACTAAAAAAGCCCCGGTGCCTCAGATAAATGGCGTCGGGGTTTATTTTTGATGTATTTTGATACATTTATTTGTGCTTTCGTGGCAAAAATTAAAATAGCGGGTAACCATTATATCTTTTCATCCGAATCAAAAAATCATGAACAGGCGTTTCATCTCTTCTGTGCTTTTGATGTTCCTTTTGTTGATGGTGCCATTTACATTTGGCTTCAAACCGTTTACGGGCTCTGTCCTATATAACAATGAACAGCCCAATATCATTATCATCTTTATGGATGATATGGGCTAT
>CAYVEI010000423.1:0-2393 GCA_964450515.1 uncultured Terrimonas sp.
CCCATCTCCTATCCCGGTGAGCTGGCAAAATTAAATAACATGGTTACCCGGTTAGACAGTATCGTGTGGGCACAAAGCAAAACAGATGATGACAGTCATTTCGTGCAGGCAGATAACATATTAAATGATACCGTTCAGTTTATACCAATAGATAAAGCGGCGCTTACCGCACCATCTGCTGATCAGTTTATTTTACCGGAAGGATATGAGATCAATCTCTTTGCTTCCGAAGTTGATTTTTCTATCAGCAATCCCGTAAAAATAACATTCGACCCGCAAGGCAGGTTATGGGTTGCCGATATGGCTTCCTACCCTCAATACCTGCCGGGCGCACAACCCAATGATAAAATTGTTGTGCTGGAAGACAGCAATGGCGACGGTATAGCCGACAAAGAAACCATTTTTGCAGACAGCTTATACATGCCCACCAGTATAGAGCTGGGCAATGGAGGCGTATACGTATCGCAGCCGCCGAATATTTTGTTTTTAAAAGATACAGACGGGGATGGAAAAGCAGATCAGAAAGAGATCATACTGCACGGATTTGGAACGGAAGACGTGCATCATTCCATAGATACCTATACCTGGGGGCCGGATGGCGCGCTGTATTGGCATACAGGCACATTTTTACATTCGCAGGTGGAAACGCCTTATGGTCCGCAACGGGGCGATTATGGCGTTACATGGCGCTTTGAACCGCTTACGCAAAAATTAGCACCGTATGTTTCCTATCCCTATGCCAATCCGTGGGGAAACGTATTTACCCGTAACGGCACCCAAATTATAAGCGACGTGTCTACCGGTATGAACTATTTTGCACCGCCGCTTACGGTAGCAACCAGCTATCCGCTGAAATTAACCGGCATGAAAGATTTTTTAACATCGGCCGTAAAACCCAAAACCTGCGGAACCGAGATCATTTCCAGCAATAATTTTCCCGATGAGGTCCAGGGAAACATGCTGTTCAACACTTTCATTGGCTTCCAGGGCATCAAACAGCATCGCATACACGAAGATGGAAGTGGCATCACCGCGCATGAAACCGCACCGCTCCTCCAATCCACAGATCCTAACTTCCGCCCGGTTGACCTGCAGTTCGGTCCTGATGGCGCTTTGTATGTGGTGGACTGGTACAACCCTATCATCAATCATGGAGAAAGAGCATTGCGCGATCCGCTGCGCGATCATACCCACGGGCGGATATGGCGGATTACCTATAAGAACAAAAAACGATCTCCCCGCATTGATCTTACAAAGCTTCCTGCAGAACAATTGCTTGACCAGCTTAAAGCATACGAAGACAGGCTGCGGTACAGAACCCGTACGCAGCTCAGGCAATTGCCTGCTGAAACGGTTATCCCCGCTTTACAAAAATGGATCGCCGCGCTTGATGTTAATGACAAAGATTATGAACAAAACAGGTTAGAGGCCTTATGGATATACCAGCAATTCAATTTGCCCGATGAAAAACTGCTGAATGAATTACTGAAAAGCAAGGATCAACATATAAGAACCGCGGCTGCAAGAGTTCTATTTTACTGGAGAGCTGCCATAAAAGATGCGGAAGCCAAGCTGATCAACCTGTTGCAGGACAGTTCGGCTAATGTAAGACTACAGGCTATTATATCATTAAGCCATTTTAATACCGAAGAGACACTCCATGCATTGCTGGAAACAACAACCCTGCCGGCAGATTATTATATTGATTATGCTTTAAAACAGGCTTTCAGGCATTTACAACCCGTGTGGATGGCCATGTTTAAAAAAGACAAGAACTTCCTGGCCAACGATCCTGAAAAAGCTGCCCGCCTGCTGGGTACGGTTTCCAATGAAAGGGAATTACGGGTTCCCGGATTTATCACCGATGATCCTGCATGGCCGAAATATGGTTACAAAGCGCTTACGGATAATGATTACAACGACTTAAAGGACGTGATAGCGGTAACCACTTTCAGGGAAAGCCTCCAGGCCCCTGTTGAAGAAGCAAAGGCTGCTGAAATTTCCATTCCCGGGAAAACAGTGATCCGTTTAACCGCGGTGCCCGCCAGGATGGCTTTCGATAAAACATCCATCACGGTTGCCGCAGGCAGCGATATTGCGCTGATCTTTGAAAATACGGATGGCATGCCGCATAATGTTGTGATCATTAAACCCGGCAGCTCCGAAAAAGTAGGCCACGCAGCCGAAGCCATGGCGGCGCAGAAAGACGGTTATGAAAAAAACTTCGTGCCTCAAATACCGGAAGTACTGTTTGCAACGCCATTGGTGAACAGTGGTAAAAATTTCCGGCTTGATTTTAAAGCGCCTGATAAGGCCGGAGATTATCCTTTTATTTGCTCTTTCCCCGGTCACTGGCAAACCATGAAAGGCGTGATAAAAGTGGTGAAATAGAT
>CAYVEI010000424.1:0-2351 GCA_964450515.1 uncultured Terrimonas sp.
TGGGACCGGTCAATACCGCCGCGGTGCATGCCCTTGCTTACCCGTTGGGAAGCCGCTTTCATATAGCGCATGGTCTTTCCAATGCTTTACTGCTTCCGCATGTGCTTGAATTTAACCTCCCTGCCGCACCTGAACGGTATGCTGCTATTGCTACGGCAATGGGTTGTTCGTCGAATAGCGGCCCGGAGTTCCTGGCGAAAGAAGGCATTCAGCGTATCATTCAAATGATGAAGGACTGTAATATGCCTTTGAAGCTTTCTGAGTTAGATATACCTGTGGAGAGTATAGCCGGTATGGCCGAAGATGCTATGAAAGTAACCCGGTTATTGAAAAATAACGTGCGGGAGCTTCAGTATCCGGACGCTGTAAAAATTTACCAATCAGCTTATTAATGCAAAACATGAAACAGTACAATGGTATTTTGGTTCCCTTAGTCACGCCCTTTAATGAAAAGGGAAAAATAGACCGGCCTCATTTTGAGAAAATGATTGAAGGAATCTTGACATACGACTGTCACCCTTTTGTGATAGGTACAACGGGCGAAGGTTTATCTATAGGAGAGCGCGAAAGACAGGAGGTGATCGCAATACTTGCCGGATTTAACCGCACAGGCGTAACGTTGTATGCCTCGGTTTCCGATGTATGCCATCAGGTTATGATTGAAAGAGCGAAGCGATATGCAGATGAAGGCGTACATGTAATGGTGGCGCATTTGCCGCCTCATTATACGCTTTCTCCTTCCGGTATGCATATATGGTTTGAAACCCTGGCAGATCAAAGCCCGCGGCCTGTAATGCTTTACAATATTCCTTCTACTACCCATATGAGTATTCCCTTAGACATTGCAGAACGGCTCAGTCAGCACCCCAACATTGTGGGTATTAAAGATTCCGAAAAAGATGAGCAGCGGTTGAAGGAATCGGCCGAACGCTGGAAGGATAGAGCTGACTTTAGTCATTTTACCGGCTGGGCCGCCAAATCATTTGACGGCTTAAAATGGGGGTCTGATGGACTGGTACCCAGTTCGGCAAACCTGGTTCCATCGGTATACAGCAAACTGTATCGTGCGGTAAATAATGGTGATGACCAGGAGGCAAAAAACATGCAGGGAGTATCAGACTATGTAGGGCAGCTTTACCAACAGGGCAGGTTATTACCGGATTCGCTGTCGGCCCTGAAAGTGATGATGAAGACCATTGGCTTGTGTGAGCCTTTTGTATTGCCACCCCTTAATCGCCTCAGTGGTGAGGAGGAAGAAAAGTTACAGACAGCGTTTCTGAACTATTATTCTAATTTAAAATCAATACTGGATTAACGAAATATGAAAAACAATAAGCCTGTTATAGGAATTACCATGGGCGACCCGGCCGGAGTAGGTCCCGAGATCGCAATTAAATCGCTGAACGGCACTGCCGTTTTTGATCAGTGTAACCCCCTGGTAATAGGAGATGCAAAAGTGATCCGATCCTACATTGCAGATTTGAGTTTAGCGCTGCAGGTAAACCCGGTTCACGATGTAAGGGACGCCTGTTTTCAACCAGGTGCAATAGATGTATATGATCTTAACAACGTAGACGCAACTAAGCTGAAGCCCGGGGAAGTGTCTGCAATGGCAGGCCATGCTGCCTTCGAAGCGGTTACCACAGCCATTGAACTGGCTCTTGATAATAAGATTGATGCCACAGTGACCGGCCCCATCCACAAGAAAGCGATCAATGAGGCGGGGCATCATTTCTCAGGTCATACCGAAATTTATGCACATTATACGGGCGTTACGCAATACGCTATGTTACTTGTGGATGGAGATTTCAGGGTAACCCACATCTCAACGCATGTATCCCTGCGGAAGGCTTGTGACCTGGTAAAAAAGCAGCGAATATTAGACGTAATAAAACTTTTGGATGCTGGTCTAAGCCAAATGGGTATCCGCAATGGAAAAATTGGCGTAGCCGGTCTTAACCCGCATGCCGGCGATTCCGGGCTTTTTGGCGATGAAGAAGAAAAAGAGATCATTCCGGCTATCGAAGCGGCTGTTAAGCTTGGCTTTCGGGTGGAAGGTCCCGTTGCGCCCGATACGATGTTTACAAAGGCGGTCACCGGTTACTACGATGGCTGTATTGCCATGTATCACGACCAGGGGCATATACCTTTTAAGCTGGCAGGCTTTAAATGGAATAACGATGTCCAAAAAATGGAAAGTGTTAAAGGGGTCAACATTACCCTTGGTCTTCCAATTATCCGGACTTCTGTGGATCATGGTACCGCCTTTGACATTGTAGGGAAGGATCTGGCAAGCCCGGATGCCATGTTATTGGCCATAGACTATGCAATAAGATTGGCCTCAAATAAAA
>CAYVEI010000425.1:0-2335 GCA_964450515.1 uncultured Terrimonas sp.
TTACCAACAGCAGCTTACAGGATACCTTCTGGCTATATCCCGGCAGGTCGCAGCGCTATATGATGTATGCTTATGACAGCAGCACCGCCACCATGCAGGCGCTGAACAATCAGTTCCATTCATTTTCCTATACTGTTTTTAATACTGTTCCCTACGCTTTTTTTATTGTAAAGAAAGGAACCTGCAAAACTTTTTATATTGAGGCCGATATCAGTTTTTACAACTGGCATCTTTTTGATCCGGTAATATTACTGCCGCAGGAACAAACGGCTTTTACTTTCGATCATTTCCTGCGCCCCAACAGGCTTTATACTTTTACTACCATAGCGCTGCTTGGCATCATGTTTAGCATGCTGGTATACACTTTCACCATTTTTTTACAAACCCTTAAAAATGAATACCTGTATTATGCGCTGGCGATGCTTGTTTTTTTAGTTTACTTTTTACTCCGGTTGCTCAACCTGTTTATATTCAATGAGCTGTATTATTTCTTTTATGATCTGAGATACCAGATGCTGCAGCTCATGGCCAACATTTTTGTGATTGCTTTTATATCGTCTTTCTTTACCTTAAAAAAAACGTTTCCCGGCCTTTATAAACACTTTAATATTCTCATCTTCCTCCAGATCATCTTTTTAGCCATCAATCTGCCCCTTACCTACACGAACCGCTATAACCATATCGGAAATATTGCCTTTGATATTATAAGAGTGGTCTCACTGCTCTATTCCGCTATCCTTATTGCATTATTAATAATCCGCAAAAGAAACAAAGAGGTACGATACCTGGGAATAGGTTCATTTATTGCTATCCTGCTGTCTGGTGCAGCCCTTTACACCGACACCTGGAGCGAATATGAACATTACTTCTTCGGCCATGCGGGTATTCCTGTTTTAATTTTTATGCTGGGCATATTGTTCCAGATGATTTTTTTTATGCGGGTGCTGTCGCACAGGGAAAGGATGCAGCAGGAGCAGCATATCAGGGCGATGGAGCAGTTGCAACTTGAAAACGACAGGAAAGAGCTTGAGAAATACAGGGCGATCATTGATGCCAGGGATAAGGAAAGGAATCGCATATCACAGGAAATTCATGATGATATAGGGTCAGGACTTACTTCTATACGCCTGCTGAGTGAAATTGCCAAAGCCAAAAGCACGCACCATAATACAGCTAAGGAACTTGAAAAGATCTCGGGAACAGCCAATGTGTTAATTGATAAAATGAATGAAATTATATGGACATTAAATTCAAGAAACGATACGCTCCCTAACCTCATTGCCTACCTGCGCCACCTGGTGGTAGAGTATTTTGAACCGCTGCAAACCCAATTACATATTGTAACGCCCGAAAACATCAGTGAAATATCCGTGAGTGGCAAAATACGGCGCAATATCCTGCTTGCTGTAAAAGAAGCATTGCACAATATTGTTAAGCATTCACAGGCAACAGAAGTGAATATTCATTTCACCGCCGGTGCGTATTTTTCCATCTCCATATCAGACAACGGCATCGGCTTTAATCCTTCGCTTACTCACAGTTATAATAACGGGCTGCAAAATATCAAAGAGCGGCTTTCAGCCATAGGCGGCTCCTGCATCATTTCAAATAATGGAGGAACTTCTATTATATTAAAGATACCTTTGCTATAGTACCCGCTTTGGGGTACACCCATTTCAGGAATTAAGCTTTAGTTTTGCAGTTATGATCTCTGTTTGCATTGTAGAAGATAATAATGATATACGCCAGGCGCTGGAGCAGATCATTATGATGGCTGAGGGATACCAGTTCAGGGGGTCTTTTATCAGCGCGGAGAGCGCTATTGCCGGTATTCCCAAGCTGAAGCCCAACGTAGTGCTGATGGATATCAATTTAGGCGGCATGAGCGGCATTGATTGCGTAAGGGAGCTAAAGCCGAAACATCCCGATATATTATTCATGATGTGCACGGTGTATGAAGAGGACGAAAAGATTTTTGAGGCCCTTGCCGCCGGCGCCAACGGGTATATTCTCAAAAAAACCGCTCCCGGCAAACTGCTGGAATCTATACGCGAGCTGGCAGAAGGCGGGGCACCAATGAGCAGCCAGATCGCCAGGAAAGTAGTAATGGCTTTCCAGGAAAAAAACACATCTTCCGGTCTTTTGGATAATTTATCCAACCGGGAGCACGAAATCCTTGAGCTCCTTGCCAAAGGAATGCTCTATAAGGAAATTTCCACAAGGCTTGGCATTGCACAGGAAACCGTACGCAAGCACGTATATCATATTTATGAAAAACTACATGTTAACAACCGTGTTGAAGCGGTAAACAAATACTTTGGACGGTAGTACCGCT
>CAYVEI010000426.1:0-2324 GCA_964450515.1 uncultured Terrimonas sp.
AACGATTTTACGGGGTTAGCCATTGCAACTTTTAATGCACGGGAGCCTATTGTAAGAACCGCCAGCAAAATTGTAACCAAACCGGCAACTGCAAACATCCACCATTCCATGTGTACCCGGTATGTAAAATCCATTAACCAATTGTGCATTGCCCACCATGCAACAGGTACAGCTATCAGTATAGCTACAAAAATCAACCTTACATAATCCCTAACAAACATCATAATAATGCCAGGCACATGCGCTCCCAGCACTTTTCTGATACCAATTTCTTTGGTTCGCTGCCAGGCCATTAAAGTTGCCAAGCCAAATAGGCCTAAACAGCTCACAAAAATCATTATGCCGGCAGCTACACTTATAAGCATGCTGGTTTGCCGCTCTTTTTTATACATTGATTGCAACGACTCATCAAAGAATGTAAAGCTGAATGTATCGGGCGGATAAAAATTATACCACTCCTTTTCTATCTGTTTAATAATATGCTGCCAGTTAGCACCAGAACTTTTTAGCCTGATATTTAAAGATGTTAACCCGTCCCAATTATTCAATAGTGCCAGCGGTTCAATGGTATTGTAAAAATCCAGCGTATGAAAATCTTTAACTATACCAACTATCGTAACTTTAGCTTGTCCCAACTGATTAATCCGCTTTCCGATAGCGTTCTCCGGGGATGAGAAGCCTAACCTTTTAACCGCAGTTTCGTTCAGTATTAACTCCGACAATGTATCCGAAGGGAATATATTTCTACCGGCCAATAGCTGCATTTTATAAAATTTGAGATAATCCTTATCTATTCCTTTTTTAAAAACCTGCACCTTTATTAATTCACCTTTACCATTAATTGCTTCAAAGGGGCTGGAAGAATAACCCGTGGAAAGAGGCACAGAACCCAGTACAGCTTCAACTCCGGGTATACTTTTAATCCTGTCAAGCAGAACGGCATCTTTGCCCGCATACGCCGGCTTACGCGCATATTGCCAGGGAATGTCGGCAAATAATACAGCATCTTTATTAAAGCCCATATTTGATTGTAGCAGGAAATGCAGTTGTGAGGAAACAACAACTGTACAAATAATAAATACCAGTGCTATTACAAATTGAAAAACGATCAACACTTTTTGTAAGCTGAAGCGGGCATGTTTTTTAAGCCCAAAGTTTTTAAAAACATCCACCGTCTTTACCCTGGTAATTAGCCATGCCGGATATACTCCTGCAAATAGTGTAAGCAGCAATAATATACCACAACCAAACAGCAATACATCTTTCATCCCATTATACAAACCCATTCCTTCGGGTAACATACTGTGCAATATGGCGAATCCTGTAGCACTTAAAACAGCCGATACCACACAAGCCATTACAACAACAAGAAAGGTTTCCAGTATAAACTGGTATATCAACTGTCTCTTTGTACTGCCAAGGGTTTTACGTATGCCTATTTCCTTGCCACGTTGCGGTATTTGCGCCACACTCATGTTAATATAATTGATAGAGGCAAGTGTTAATAAAAATAAAGCTATACCTAATAAACCATTCAGCACCTGCTTACTGATCCGGGGCGGAGAAAAGTAATCTGCAACATCAGTAGCAAAATGAAGGTCATTTAAGGGATACAGAATATAATTTCTTGATCTTTTAACCTGTTCATTTCTTTCTTTTGCAAATGTTTCCCAACCAGACAACTCAAGTTTATTAATGCCTGCGGTTATTGTTTTAATATCTGACTTATTTTTTAACTGCAGATATAAATGATCGCTACCGTTGGTATTCGTCCATTCTGCCGCACGATATACTGTTTCTCTTAAAACAATGAATTCTTCTCCCGTAAAATGGGTGGGCTTTGGAAGATCTGCAACAATACCTGTTACCTTACGAATGATGGTATCACGACCAAAATATGTGATCGTTTCATTCAGTATATTCTCAGGTAATTGATTGGGAAAATATACGGCAGCCCTGCTTTTGGTTAAAACCACTCCTGCAATATCATTGAAAGCGCTTTCTGCATTTCCGGCCAGCCATATATAGGGTAACATTTTAAAATAAGACGGCTTTGTTGCTACTATAGCTTCAGGGTTTTGTTTAATAAACCTGTCATTATCTCTTTTCACTTCAACACTTGTTACCCACTGATTGTATACCGGAACAATATTTTCTATTCCCGGAACCTGGTTCAATACCTGGTATAACGGTGCAGCAACTGCCCCCATCTTTGAGTCTCTGTCTTTACCAAAATCAGAAACAGCCTGGTAGATATTTGCATCAGCAGAAAGAAATGAATCGTAACTGTATTCATAACGCACCGTACGATAAATAATCCAGCA
>CAYVEI010000427.1:0-2312 GCA_964450515.1 uncultured Terrimonas sp.
ACCCGTTGGGAAGCCGTTTTCATATAGCGCATGGTCTTTCCAATGCTTTACTGCTTCCGCATGTTCTTGAATTTAACCTCCCCGCCGCACCTGAACGGTATGCCGATATTGCTACGGCAATGGGTTGTTCGTTGAATGGCGGCCCGGAACTCACGGCGAAAGAAGGCATTCAGCATATCATTAAAATGATGAAGGACTGTAATATGCCTTTAAAGCTTTCTGAATTAGATATACCTGTGGAGAGTATAGCGGGTATGGCCGAAGATGCTATGAAAGTAACCCGGTTATTGAAAAATAACGTGCGGGAGCTTCAGTATCCGGACGCTGTAAAAATTTACCAATCAGCTTATTAATGCAAAACATGAAACAGTACAATGGTATTTTGGTTCCCTTAGTCACGCCCTTTAATGAAAAGGGAAAAATAGACCGGCCTCATTTTGAGAAAATGATTGAAGGAATCTTGACATACGACTGTCACCCTTTTGTGATAGGTACAACGGGCGAAGGTTTATCTATAGGAGAGCGCGAAAGACAGGAGGTGATCGCAATACTTGCCGGATTTAACCGCACAGGCGTAACGTTGTATGCCTCGGTTTCCGATGTATGCCATCAGGTTATGATTGAAAGAGCGAAGCGATATGCAGATGAAGGCGTACATGTAATGGTGGCGCATTTGCCGCCTCATTATACGCTTTCTCCTTCCGGTATGCATATATGGTTTGAAACCCTGGCAGATCAAAGCCCGCGGCCTGTAATGCTTTACAATATTCCTTCTACTACCCATATGAGTATTCCCTTAGACATTGCAGAACGGCTCAGTCAGCACCCCAACATTGTGGGTATTAAAGATTCCGAAAAAGATGAGCAGCGGTTGAAGGAATCGGCCGAACGCTGGAAGGATAGAGCTGACTTTAGTCATTTTACCGGCTGGGCCGCCAAATCATTTGACGGCTTAAAATGGGGGTCTGATGGACTGGTACCCAGTTCGGCAAACCTGGTTCCATCGGTATACAGCAAACTGTATCGTGCGGTAAATAATGGTGATGACCAGGAGGCAAAAAACATGCAGGGAGTATCAGACCATGTAGGGCAGCTTTACCAACAGGGCAGGTTGTTGCCGGATTCGCTGTCGGCCCTGAAAGTGATGATGAAGGCCATTGGCTTGTGTGAGACTTTTGTATTACCTCCCCTTAATCGCCTCAGTGAGGAGGAGGAAGAAAAGTTACAGACGGCGTTTCTCACCTATTATTATAATTTAAAAGCACTATTGGATTAACGAACTATGAAAAACAATAAGCCTGTTATAGGAATTACCATGGGCGACCCGGCTGGAGTGGGTCCCGAGATCGCAGTTAAATCGCTGAACGGCAATGCAGTTTTTGATCAATGCAATCCCCTGGTAATAGGAGATGCAAAAGTGATCCGGTCGTGTATCGCAGATTTGAATTTGGCGTTACAGGTAAACCCGGTTCATGATGTAAGGGACGCCTGTTTTCAACCTGGTACAATAGATGTATATGATCTCGACAACGTAGATACAACTAAGCTGAAACCCGGGGAAGTGTCTGCAATGGCAGGCAATGCTGCCTTCGAAGCCGTTACTACGGCAATTCAACTTGCGCTTGATAATAAGATTGATGCCACAGTAACCGGCCCTATCCACAAAAAAGCGATCAATGAGGCGGGGCATTATTTCTCAGGTCATACCGAAATTTATGCACATTATACGGGCGTCAGGCAATACGCTATGTTGCTTGTGGATGGAGATTTCAGGGTGGCCCACATCTCAACGCATGTATCCCTGCGGAAGGCTTGTGACCTGGTAAAAAAGCAGCGAATATTAGACGTAATAAAACTTTTGGATGCTGGTCTAAGCCAAATGGGTATCCGCAATGGAAAAATTGGTGTAGCCGGTCTTAACCCGCATGCCGGCGATGCCGGACTTTTTGGTGATGAAGAAGAAAAAGAAATCATTCCGGCTATTGAAGCGGCTGTTAAGCTTGGATTTCGGGTGGAAGGCCCCGTTGCGCCCGATACGATGTTTACAAAGGCTGTTACAGGTTATTACGATGGCTGTGTTGCCATGTATCATGATCAGGGACATATACCCTTTAAACTGGCAGGTTTTAAATGGAATAATGACTCCCAAAAAATGGAAAGTGTTAAGGGGGTCAACATTACCCTCGGTCTTCCGATTATCCGGACTTCCGTGGATCATGGTACCGCCTTTGACATTGTAGGGAAGGATCTGGCCAGTCCGGATGCCATGTTATTGGCCATAGACTATGCAATAAGATTGGCCTCAAATAAAA
>CAYVEI010000428.1:0-2305 GCA_964450515.1 uncultured Terrimonas sp.
ATGGACAATACGGTTTCGCCTATGGGCGCCCGTTTGATGAAGCGATGGATCGTGCTGCCCCTGAAAGATATCAGCCGTATTAATGAAAGGCTGAACCTGGTGGAATATTTTATTAAAGAAACCGATTGCAGGAATAGTGTTGCCCAGCATATTAAACAATGCGGTGATGTGGAACGGCTGGTAAGTAAAATATCTTTACGGAAAATCAATCCCAGGGAAATTAAACAAATTGCCCGCGGACTGCAGCATATTGAGCAAATCAAAAACACCTGTATCAACAGCAGCAACGATTACCTGAAACGGTTGGCTGATGCGCTCAACCCCTGCCATTATATTGCTGAAAAGATCAACCGGGAGATCATTGAAAATCCCCCGGTACAGGCCGGCAAGGGAAACATTATTAACAAGGGCGTGCATGAGGAGCTGGATGAACTGCGTGGCATTGCCACCGGCGGGAAAGAATATTTACTGGAATTACAACAAAAAGAAATCCGGTCTACCGGCATTTCTTCTCTTAAAGTAGGCTTTAATAACGTGTTTGGCTATTACTTAGAAGTAACCAATTCCCATAAAAATAAAGTACCGGAAAGCTGGATACGCAAGCAAACGCTTACCAATGCCGAACGCTACATTACGCCGGAATTAAAACATTATGAAGAAAAGATCACAGGTGCTGAGGATAAGATATTCCGGATAGAGCTGGAACTGTACGATAAATTATTATTAGAACTCCAGGACTACATTGCCCCGATGCAGGTAAACGGCAGCATACTGGCCATATTAGATTGCCTGATCTGCTTTGCCGGTAATGCACTGCAATACAAATACAAAAAACCCCAATTGCATGAAGGCCGCCAGCTTGAACTGAAAGAAAGCCGTCACCCGGTAATAGAGCGCAACCTGCCTGCAGGTGAACAATATATTGCCAACGACATTGTGCTTGATCCGGAAGATCAGCAGATCATTATACTTACCGGACCTAATATGAGTGGCAAGAGCGCCCTGCTGCGGCAAACCGCGCTTATTACCTTAATGGCCCATACCGGAAGCTTTGTACCTGCCGCTACAGCCTACATACCAATAACAGATAAAATATTTACAAGGGTTGGTGCATCAGACAATTTAAGTGCAGGCGAATCTACCTTTATGGTGGAAATGAATGAAACAGCCAGCATTATCAATAATATTTCTGCCGCCAGCCTTATATTGCTTGATGAGATCGGAAGAGGCACTTCTACTTATGACGGCATTTCCATTGCCTGGAGCATCGCGGAGTTTCTGCATCATTCTCCCTTTGCGCCCAAAACATTATTTGCCACGCACTATCATGAGCTGAATGAACTGGAAAACAAGTTACCCAGGGTAAAAAATTATCACATCACCAATAAAGAAGCGGGAAATAAAGTCATCTTCCTCCGCAAGCTGGCGCCGGGCGGCAGTACGCACAGCTTTGGTATTCATGTAGCTAAAATGGCCGGCATGCCTCCTTCCCTGATTGACCGGGCCAATACCATTTTAAAACAATTAGAAGAAAAACATGCGGATAATGATGCCGGCGCCCTCAGCAGAACGGTAAAACAGCTCTCTGCTCCCCAGTTACAGCTTTCCATTTTTGATATCCATACCGAAACGTTCCAGCACATGCGGCAAATATTAGAGCACCTTGATATTAACCGGCTTACTCCTGTTGAGGCATTGCTGAAATTGAATGAGATAAAAAATCTTTTACAGTAGGCGCATTCATTCATCGAAAAAAATTGGAACGAATACTTCTTACCAATATATTCGCTACAAGTTTACGCCTACCCCTGCATGAGATTTGTATTATACAGATATAAGAAAACACCTAAAGGAAACGCATTACAGTATGTAAAGGAAATAAAAAACAGGAAGATCATCTTTTCAACGCTGGCCTACGATGCCAAAAGGTTTTCCCTTATAAAAGCGATCTCCCTTGCTGTAAGATACCGGCTGTTCTGGATACACGATAAATACCTGCGCGGCAATCTGTAGAGGTGTCAGCAGGCAGGTAGCAGGTGAGTTACTACTGACAATAGAATGAATACTCCTTCTTTCACCTCTCACTTCTCTCTTTTCACCTTTCCGTCATTACGAGACCCTAAACTGATTTGAATAGCTTGTAATAATTTTTAAGGGTTGAAGCCTGCCTCGGTAGGCAGGTAATCCCCAAACAGCGGAGGCAATTTTTTTTAATTTATGGTTTATCGTTTGCAGTTTATGGTTGCATTTTCCTTCGGATTTCGTCCCGCACGTGCGGGATCCGGCTTCGGATCTTACATTTGAA
>CAYVEI010000429.1:0-2279 GCA_964450515.1 uncultured Terrimonas sp.
TAATGAAACGACGTTCTGCCATAAAAAACCTCATGATCTTTGCGGGAGGGATATACCTCCTTCCTTCCTGTTCCGGAAACGGCAAATCATCCATTGAACTTAAGAACCTCGACATACTGGTAGGCGAAGAAGCTTTGCTGGGAGAAGTGGCAGAAGCAATGATCCCCAAAACGGCTGATGCACCCGGCGCCCGGGACCTTAACCTGCACTTGTTTACTTTAAAAATGGTAGATGATTGTCATAATGCCGAAGATCAAAAAGCTTTTAAAGCAGGACTTGCTTCTCTGAATAAGATTTCGCTGGAAAAAAACAGCAAGCCCTTTAACCAGTTAGACGCTATCGCCAGAACGCACTTTATTGAAAGCACCCTGGAGGATACTACCAGTGATCCGGCGCTTCGTACTTTTTTTGAGATCACCAAACAAAGAGTGATACAGGGATTCACCAATTCAAAATATGTAATGACAGACATGAAGCAATATGAAATGGTTCCCGGAAGGTATAACGGATATTTCCCTGTAGATAAGGGTTAATAAAACGCAATAAAAAGTATGCCCCAGTTAAATACAGACAGCATTAAAGAACGCACATTCGATGCCATTGTAATTGGCTCAGGGATCAGCGGTGGCTGGTCGGCAAAAGAGCTTACCGAAAAAGGATTGAAAACATTACTGCTCGAACGCGGCAGAGACGTGAAGCATATCATAGATTATCCCACCACCAATATGCTTCCTTACGAATTTGAGCACAGGGGTGAAGTGCCATTAGCGATAAGAGAAAAATCGCCTATCGTTAGTAAGTGTTATGCGTTCAGGGAAGACGCCATGCATTTTTTTGTGAAGGACGATGAGCATCCCTACATACAGGAAAAACCATTCGACTGGATAAGAGGTTATCAGGTAGGGGGTAAATCATTATTGTGGGCCCGGCAAACGCAGCGCTGGAGCGATTTTGATTTCGAAGGACCGGCACGCGATGGGTTTGCCGTAGATTGGCCGATTCGGTATAAAGATATTGCGCCCTGGTATAGCTATGTTGAAAAGTTTGCAGGCATAGCCGGTAATAAAGATGGCTTGAAAGAATTGCCTGATGGTGAATTTCTTCCGGGCTACCCGCTCAATGCGGTGGAAGATTATTTTAAGGAGCAGGTGAGCCAAAAATACAAAGGCCGCTATGTGATCAGTGCAAGGGCTGCACATCTGTCGCAACCACAGCCTGTTCATCTGGAGCAGGGCCGGGGGCAATGCCAGAACCGAACCCTGTGCCAGCGCGGATGCCCGTTTGGCGGATATTTCAGCAGCAATGCTTCCACTATTCCCTGGGCGCAAAAAACAGGCAACCTAACACTGCGTCCTTTTTCCGTGGTGCATTCCATCATATACGATGAACAAAAAGGGAAGGCAACCGGTGTTAAAGTAATTGATACCAATACAAAAGAAGAAATAGAATATTTTGCTAAAATCATTTTTGTAAATGCGTCTGCCATCAATACCAATCTTATTCTGCTCAATTCAACATCAAACCGTTTTCCCAATGGGCTGGGTAACGATAGCGGCGTATTGGGAAAGTATGTAGCGTTTCATCATTATGGAGGAGGTGTAAGCGGCAGGTATGAGGGCCCGTTGGAAAAGTTTCGGACAGATGGACGTAATCCGGCAGGATGCTATATTCCCCGGTTTAGAAATGTGTACAAACAGGAAACAGATTTTCTCCGGGGTTATGCAGCAGGATTTAGCGCGGGACGTGGATTTTACAGCGACACTTCGACTATTGGAGAAACATTAAAAGATAATTTGCTGAACAGGAAGCTGGGCTCATGGCATGTGGGTTCGCACATGATGGGCGAAACGATCCCCAAAGAAGAAAGTTATATAAAGCTGGATACAGATAAAAAAGATGACTGGGGCGTTCCGTTGTTAAAGATCTCGGTAGACTTTGATGATAATGACGCAAAGATGCTGAATGATTATTTTGAACAGGTTAGTGAAATGTTTACGGCCGCAGGATTTAAAGATGTAAAAACCAGCAAACGCCCCGGTGCGCCGGGTCTGGACATTCATGAAATGGGCGGCGTTCGTATGGGCCACGATCCCCGAACATCCATGCTCAACAAATGGCACCAGTTGCACGCATGTAAAAATGTGTTTGTAACCGATGGCGCCTGCATGACTTCAACGGCTACGCAAAATCCGTCGCTCACCTATATGGCTTTCTCTGCAAGAGCGGCCAATTTTGCGGTGGAAGAAATGAAGAAGGGGAATATTTAATGTGAAAATGTG
>CAYVEI010000430.1:0-2271 GCA_964450515.1 uncultured Terrimonas sp.
CGTTATCCGGCAAATCCGAAATCCTGTAATGTTATTTAAATAAATTTGTTATCCGAAAGAAATTATTCAACACAGCTACTCAATCAGAATAATATTTATGAAGCAACTCTTTATTCTTCTGTTAATCATCTGCATCGCATCAAATTCATGTAACCATGAATGTATAAGGGCGGCTTCCAATATTGCGTTGGTCTCCTATTTGCCGGGTGAGACGGACACTGTTATTGTGAGAAAGTTTGAAAAAAACTCAACTTTTACAACAGTGATAGATACGTTTTTGCTGAACCGGCTTACCAGCTCATACCAGAACAAAAACGACACTTTGGAAATCTTTGAATCATATGGTACAGACAACGGATTACTCAGTAAATACGATTATGAGATTTACCTGCCCAATATTAACGGGCTTTATCAGATCACTGAAATCACCGAGGAGTTTGAGTCAATGAACATGGGGCTGTCCTGCAAGAAAGTTGATTGTTTAAATACCATCAGATCATATAAGGTAAACGGACAATTGCTAAATGGAAATCCGGAGTATACTTTCTATCTTGTAAAATAAATTTCCGGATAAAAATCCGGTGGGGCTTTACCCGGCTTCTAATAAACAAAACAATATTTTAAAAACTTATTTATGCGCTTATTCATATCCCGGCAAATATTCCAGGCAGTCCTCATCCCGGCCATGCTGTGGCTTTCTTTTTCCTGCAATTCATCAGCCCCAAAATCCGGGGCTGTACAAAATGACGCTACCGTGGCGGTAAGTTTTGTGAAGCAGGAATCGCAGCACAAAGTGGATGTGCTTATGGATGGAAAGTTGTTTACCTCCTATTGCTGGCCAGACAGTGTGTACAAACCGGTACTTTACCCTGTGCTGAATGCGGCCGGCGTGGAAATTACCCGTGGTTATCCTTTGCAGCCCAGGATAGGCGAGCGTTCAGATCACCGGCACCAGGTGGGCATCTGGTTAAATTATGGCAATGTAAACGGCTACGATTTTTGGGGAAATGGAGCGGAGGGAGAGCGGCAGGTTAAGCTGGGCGCTATAAAGCACCTGGCAGTGGAAACAACAGAAGGAGGAGATGGAGAAGGCACACTGGGGGCCAAAGCCAGTTGGGTAGATTCATCAGGCAGGGAACTTATAGCCGAAAGCAGCACGTATCATTTTATTGCCGAAGGAACAACCCGTATCATAGACAGGATTTCTGTTTTAACCGCTACCGGCGGCAAAATAGATTTCCCCGATACCAAAGAAGGATTCCTGGGCATGAGGGTAGCGCGCCAGCTCGAATTGCCGTCGGATGAAGAAGTGACGCTGTTGGATGCGCAGGGCGTGCCCACAAAAATAAAAGCGCTGCCCAATGAAGGCGTTACCGGTAATTACAGGAGCAGCGAAGGGGTTACGGGATCAGATGTATGGGGCACAAGGGCCAAATGGATGGAGCTGTACGGAAGCATCGGCGATGAAAAAGTTTCTCTGGTGATTTGCGATCATCCCCTGAATTTGAATTACCCCACCTACTGGCATGCTCGTGGCTATGGATTGTTTGCCGCCAATCCCTTTGGTGTAAAAGACTTTACAAAGGGAAAGGACTCACTCAATTATTCTCTTGCGGCAGGGCAGTCCGTTACATTCCGCTACAGGTTTGTGATCAGTTCGGGTGAACAGTTAACAGATGAGGTAATCAACCGTTATGCGGATGCTTTTGCAAAGAAATATGAATAACAGCCTCTTCCACACAGCAGGTCAGGCATTAAAATTAAATACAGCGCTACCCCAAATCATCGTGTAATGAACAGAATAATTTTTTGGCACAATCACCCCTTTAATCTGTCGCACCAGGGAGTGCCCCGTTCCTATGGGATGAAATATATTTGTTGAACTTTATTAACAATTAAAACCTGCATTATGGCAAGCGTTAGCACTTATCTCAATTTTGCGCGCAATACGGAAGAAGCATTCCTGTTTTACAAATCTGTTTTTGGCGGCGAATTCAGCAGACCGGGCATTGCCCGCATGGGCGATGTTCCGCCACAGGAAGGAGTGCCCCCACTGGCAGATGAAGATAAAAACTTAGTGATGCATGTTGCGCTTCCTATTTTGGGCGCACATGTACTAATGGGAACCGATGCCCCGGAATCCATGGGTTTTAAAATGAACTTCGGCAACAATGTATATATCAATCTTGAACCCGACACCAGGAAAGAAACAAAAAAATTATTTGAGCGCTGAAATTGCATTTCGCTTTGAATTTATTATTTGAATTTTAT
>CAYVEI010000431.1:0-2236 GCA_964450515.1 uncultured Terrimonas sp.
TTACAGAAGTTTCAGGACGAAGCCATGGAGGCGGAGTTTTAGAATTAATGCCAAATGAAGCAGAAAGAGTTTTACTTCCTTATCACAAAGACAACGCTTCACTACTTCCTAAAATTGACAAACTAATTCGGGACAAAACAAGTATTGAAGAAGTTTTAAAAATCACAAACCAAGTAATTTTAAAAGAGTATTTCGGCTTGACACAGAAAGAAATTAAGTTAGCACATAGCATTTGGAAAAGACTATCTTCACGGCGACTGAACAGAGGTAAGTAGTTTCACAAATCGACACATTTCGACAGACTACGGAGAAGGGTATGCAGCCAACAATCAGCAGCGGTTCCGGCAGACGAAATGCTAATTCCACACCTCCAGCAAGCCCTGTTCGTTGTACCCAACCCAACTTTATGGCAACACAGGATGACCATACAAAACTTATTAACTTGCTTGACAAAGCCGAAAAGTTTGCAGGCAAATTTAAAGGCGGCTACTCCGAACAATTTTTATCAGCCGAAGAATTTCATCAGGCATTATTTGACAGTATCAGCAA
Source organism: uncultured Terrimonas sp. (assembly GCA_964450515.1). GTDB lineage: Bacteria > Bacteroidota > Bacteroidia > Chitinophagales > Chitinophagaceae > Agriterribacter. The sequence goes on from CAYVEI010000431.1 coordinate 550, forward strand.
ATTCAGGGAAGGCGACAATACGCAACTGGGCAGATTATATATTTGGTTCTTGCCAACTTCTTGCTGGGACGATTTTATTGGAAAAGACGGACAGGATTTAGCAAATGAAATCAGCAGCCTGTTATTAACATTGACAAAGCATAATGAAATCTGAAAACTAAAGACAAGGTAGAAAATGACGGGAAAGACATTGATGATTTGAAAATTACAGGAACCATTGTTTTACTTTCTTGGTTGGAAACGGCTGTCTCACCATTCCATTCAGCGTATTGATGGGTTGGGAATTTTTAGTGTTGGTGCAGATTGGCGAGAACACCGAAAATCCTTGCCTGATGCATTAGCGGCTGCGGTAAAGGTGAACAGTTCATGAAAGCGGCTCGGGCCGTGGAGGCATTCCTGCCGGTTTCGACTTATCATCGGGCAGTGGAATAAATTCTTTGTTGTCGTTTGGAGGCAGGATAATCCTGCCCTGCTTCCAGTCTTCTTTGGCCTGTTCAATACGTTCTTTACGCGACGACACAAAATTCCACCAGATAAAACGTTCACCCAAAGGCTCACCGCCCAGGAGCATGAGTGTAGTCTTTTCTTCAGCAATAATAACCGGGTCAACGCCTTTGCTGAACACCAGCATTTTGCCCTGGTTATAGGTAACGCCCGAAAACGATATGCTTCCCTTAACGATGTAAAACCCCCGTTCTGAATGTTCTTTGGGAAGCCCGAACCTTGCACCCTGTTCCAGCTCAACATGCAAATAAAACAAAGGGGAATGAGTTTTTACATTGTTTTGTAACCCATAGGCACCGCCTGCTATTAGCCGCATCCATACGCCTGTGTCCGTAAAAACAGGAAGCTGGTCTGGTTTATAATTTTCAAAACCGGGCGCATCCTCTTCATCCTTTTCGGGCAGCGCCACCCAGGTTTGTATCATTTCCAGGCCCCCGGTGAGCGCTGAGGGATCTTCAAATCTTTCAGAATGGGAAATACCGCTGCCGGCAGTCATCCAGTTCACCTCACCCGGAAGAATGATCTGCTCTACGCCCAGGCTATCGCGGTGGGTTACCTGTCCGCCAAACAAATAGCTTACGGTAGAAAGTCCGATATGCGGATGCGGCAGCACATCCAAACCGGAAGCCGGTGCAATGGCATCTGTGATCGGCCCCGCATGATCCATAAAAATAAAAGGACCGATCATCCTGCGAAGCCGGAAAGGAAGAATACGTTTAACCTTCATTTCCCGGCTGATCGCCGCATTACGGGCTTCAATAACAATATCGAGCATACCATTTTTTTAATGATCATCAATAAGGAATTCCTCAGGCAGCAATAATTGTTCCTTATACCGTTAAGAACCAAAGTAAAAATACGCAAAAAACAATGAGATAGCCCCTATTCAAATTTAGTCGTGCCGGATTTGCGCAAAAGCCATGCGGGCAGCCATGATACCACCGTTAGTGCTAATGCTTCGCCGGGGCTTTAACCAAAAAATAAATTCCCGTAAATATTTCACTTTTAAAAAAAGAAATAATAGATTTAATAACAATTTCAATCTGCCCCTATCAACCATCCTATACTCTTCTTTTTTTGCGCATCCTTCTTTCATGATCTGTTGCCCCTTGTATTACTGGTTAGCAACCATCCATATTCTTCGTTTCGCGTTTTGTGAAAACCTGTACATATTATCATCCAA
>CAYVEI010000432.1:0-2227 GCA_964450515.1 uncultured Terrimonas sp.
TTTTTAGGAATAAAACAAAAAGGCCGGGAACTTTATTTTGATCCCGGCACCCCACCTTCATGGTCATCATTTAATATCCGGTATAAGTATATGGATACGTTATACAATATTGACATCAGAACGTCCGGTGCAGGCAAACATAAAATAACGGTTCAGGTAGATGGAAATACTTCGGAAGATACTTTTCTTCAATTGCAAAATGATGGCGGGGAACATACGGTGGAAGTAGTTATGTAAAAGAAATGTTTTCAATCCATTGTCGGTAGCGTAGCCACTGGACCCAGGCTTGACTATTTTTTTTCTTAAGTAGTTAAAAAAATGTTGATAAAAAAGGTTTCTGAAACTAAATAATTTAGTAGCTTGCGCTAATCATATAAAGGCTAAAATGATATCAAATAATTACGTTCAACCATCCGATATTTATCCAGTTACAATAACTCATGGAGATGTTCGAAAAGTTCTAAAAGATATCCCTGCGGAATCTGTTCAATGTGTAATAACATCTCCTCCATATTGGGGTGTGAGGGACTATGAAGTTAATGGACAGATTGGCGCCGAGCCTGAGATAGATCAATATATTAGTGATTTAATTTCCGTATTCTCTCAAATTCGACGAATATTGAAGCCAGATGGTACATTTTGGCTAAATATTGGTAATACATATACATCCGGAGGTCGTAAATGGCGGCAAGAGGATAGTAAGAATAAAGGACGGGCAATGTCATACAGACCTGACACTCCCAAAGGACTAAAAAAGAAAGATTTGATCGGGGTAGCCTGGATGGTAGCATTAGCTTGTCAGCGTGATGGTTGGTATTTAAGAAATGACATCATTTGGAATAAACCAAATTGTCAACCGGAAAGTGTGAAAGATCGTCTAACAGTAAGCCATGAATACCTTTTTTTATTAACTAAATCTGAAAAATATTACTTTGATCAGGAATCAATAATGGAAAAAACCAAAGACGGCTTTTCAAAAAAAAATCGTCGAACTGTATGGAATATAAATACCGAGCCATACGCCGGCGCACATTTCGCTACATTCCCCACATCTTTAATTCGTCCGTGCATTCTTGCAGGGTCAAAACCCGGAGATATCATATTAGATCCTTTCCTGGGTTCGGGAACAGTATGTGCTGAATCTCTTCGATTAGGAAGGCTAAGCACCGGAATTGAGTTAAATCTTAGCTTTATAAATCTGATAGAACAAAGGTTACAAATGGTACAGCCTAAATTATTTGTTGCTTAAGGCTTTGGATCAAAATCCCATTCACCTATAACGTTACACAAACTTTTCCTTAATGTCTTAATTTGAAGTTTTCTTTCTGATCCGCCGTCAAAGTACAGTTGGAAATCTAATAAGTTATCTTTCCCTTTAACGAAACAGTAACCGGGTTTAGGCATTTGCTTGCTTTGTTCCATCATCTTAAGTTCACCAAATTCACTTCTTTCTAATACTGCTTTTGGTATTTCGACTAATTCATATTTCCAATTTGGTGCTTTCTGCAAGCATCTTAAAATTAATATTCTATCAGATTCTTTAAGATGATCGAGAAATGACAATAACAAGGTTCTTAAATGTTCAGGATCATTGCTCCATTCTCCCTTTCCTAATTCCATATACTTGCTAATCCAAATAAAATCTTTTTTAATTGCTCTATCCGCTTGTGTTTTAAGGCTGTACTTAGTTGATCCTATAACTACATCGTGTCCTCTGTTTCCCTTTGGAGCAAAATCAGCAGGGATGTCAATTAAATTAGCCGTATTTACAAGTGCATATTCAAACTTATCTTTTGTAAATGGTTCATTCGAAAATGCATGATGTATCATTAATGCATCTCCAAATGAAAGAGACCATTCCTCGTTCATCAACCTTTGTTTATGTAAAACAAATCTATGCGGGCAATTTAAAATGTCAGTTACACTTTCAAGCCAATGCAATCTGTTGTCGGGGAATTCTTCAATAATTTTAATAAGTCTTTTCCGCCGTGATTCTTTCTCGTTCATTTTCGTTAATGCCTAATGATTAAAATTGAAGCTAACCAAACAATTTTGGATTTTGAAAAAATTAATTACTCATATTGCGTTAGAAACAAAACAGAACATAAAAAATAGAATTTCAACCATTCAGGCTGTCGTGCGGAGTTTTACTTTTAAAATCAATATCGTCCTATTTCAAAAAAAATGCTTACATTAAGCATTCTACAGAACAGATAATTTTTAAATC
>CAYVEI010000433.1:0-2216 GCA_964450515.1 uncultured Terrimonas sp.
GTCTCTTAAACATTGCTGGTCAAATTTTTAACTATACTGTAAATATTAATTTGACCACAAAGTTCTTTTGAAACAATATCATATGCGGGAAAACAAATAACGCATCAGGGAGAAAAATACTTTCAAATCCGCTCCCAGCAAAGATTTTACGGAATTCGTAAACGGGTTTTACTTTATTGTGACAAATTTGTAACCGTGTAGCGTTATACTTGCGCAAAACGGCTTTCATATTGTTACGGTTATATTAGTATTTTCTGAATCTCATGAGCAGCATATCATCTCCTCCCCCGGTTCCTATGTGCAGATTTCACCAGCCTGTACGTATTGCATATACCGATCTTTTTACATCAAAGGACGATGCTATCGTAGAACGGAGATATCCTTTTCAAATAAACCCTGATATAAACTACTGTACCGAGGTCCTGATCCCGGGTATCCTCCATTTTGCACACTATAAAAGCATTTTACCGCAAAACGAAGAAATACTGCTGAAGAACAGCGGTGCATACCTGAGCATGGTTTTTTCCCTTAAAAACAGGAGTACGTATACCTGCAGGGATAGCGGCGTATTTGCAGCACTGGCTCATAACCAGCACACGCTTGTTTTTATACCCGGTCAGGATGCCATCATTCGCTGGGAGCCTGAAAAATATGGTGAAGTATTCGTTATTAACCTCACGCCCGATTATTTCCAAAGATTTTTACCCCAAACACACCCTTTTTTCCCCATCCTGCAGGCAGCGGTTAAAAATAATAAGCCGGTGGCCGCAGATGCGGAAAACCTTGTTATTACACCCCGGATGTTATCGCTGCTGTATGCCATATTGCAGTGTGAACATAAAGGCCACTACAAGCGACTGTTTATCAAGTCGAAGGTAATTGAACTGCTGATGCTGCAATTGGAGCAGTATGAACAGGAGCCTGCAGCCGGTATACCGGAAGAGCTGGGTGAGGCAAATATTAAAAAAATGCACATGGCAAGGGAGATCATCGCTTCCAATCTTGCCCGGCCCTGCTCTATTATTGACCTGGCGCAACAGGTAGGTACGAATGATTGCTATTTAAAAAAGAACTTCAAACAGGTATTTGGTACTACCATTTACGGCTACCTGCAAAAAGAGCGGATGGAAAAATCGAAAGCGCTGATACTATCAGGCAATAAAAAAATAGCCGAAGTGGCCAGGATAGCGGGGTACAAACACGCTTCTCATTTTACCGCAGCGTTTAAAAAATATTTCGGGTACTCACCCAATAAGATCAGGCTGGGCATTCTTTCCCTGTTTTACGACTTTGCTTCTCTTCCGCTTGGTGAAATACCGCTTTTATAAAAGGGAGCAACTGAAGTCATTTTTTTCAGGAATATTTATAAGCTATACCTTAGCGCATTACCACTATCATTAAATGAATACATCACGCACCATATTGGTGAATTGCACCGATGAGAAGGGGCTGATCTATAAGATCACCCGCGTATTATATGAAAACGGGCTGAATATTATAAAAAACAAGGAATTTGTAGATGAAGTGAACAACCGTTTCTTCATGCGTACTGAAGCGGAAGGAGAAGCGGATCAAAGCATATTGCTGGAGGCATTAACGGCAGCGCTTCCACCCAACAGCCGGATAGCAGTTGTGCCCGACCGGAAGAAGAGGCTGGTTATACTGGCTACTAAGGAAAATCATTGCCTCGGCGACCTGCTCATGCGCAATCATTTTAAGGAATGGAATGCAGAAATAAGCGCCGTAATAAGCAATTATGACCTGTTAAAGGATTTTACCGAAAGGTTCAACCTGCCTTATCATCATATTGCCGCCGAAGCGCTTTCCCGGGAGGAACATGAACAATTGCTCATTAGCGTCATCAATAGCTATGCACCGGATTATATTGTATTGGCCCGGTATATGCGCATACTCACCCCGGAGTTTGTAAAGCAGTACGATGGAAAGATCATCAATATCCATCACTCCTTTTTACCGGCATTCATTGGTGCGCAGCCTTACCGCCAGGCCTACGACCGTGGGGTTAAGATCATTGGCGCCACCGCGCATTTCGTGAATAATAATTTAGACGAAGGTCCTATTATATGCCAGAACGTTATTCCTGTTGACCATTCGCAGAATGCAGCGGACATGGCCAGGGCCGGTAAGGGGATAGAAAAAATGGTGCTGTCACAGGCCTTAAAGCTTGTGCTGGAAGACAGGGTGATGCTGAGCGG
>CAYVEI010000434.1:0-2215 GCA_964450515.1 uncultured Terrimonas sp.
TTGCATGACAAACTGCATATCCCTGCCGAAACATTAATAGCCGCATATTAACAAAGTGAAATATTAATAAGGAATGTTCAGCCACTTATTTGTTCTCATTATAGCCTGGATGTGAGGAAATTGCCCGCTTTTTTACTTCGGGGAAGATGATGAATATTGCCTTAAATTGTGGGGAGTAATTTAAACCACATGAAAGAAGTCCAAAAATTATGGACGAGAGATGAATTAATATTGGCAATTAACCTGTATTGCAAGTTGCCTTTTGAAAAGCAATTTTTTTAAACCATGAATATCAAATTCAGTTACCTCTATCGAGATGGCTCGAATTATAAACAATATAATGAGGTAATCTTTTCAAATCCTAATGCAATTAACGTTCTGTATATTTATCAAGCAATAAAGCAACATTTGATTAGTGGGCAATGGTTTGTTGCGAAAGATTGGGCATTACCGGATATGCACTTCAAAGAATATTTTCCGGACGTTGAGATTGATCATGATTGGCACGAATTCGAAGAGGTTGAGGAAACCCAAAGTAACCCTACGCAAGATGGAACAATTGATGATTTTCTTTCGGTAATTGCAAATTCAAAAACATGAGAATAAAAATGTTGAATGGAGACCCACCGTTTGGTGCCTTCGCCAGACCGAAGATGATATTACCCCGTTGATATAAAAGCAACAATTCGTGTACATAAAAACTTTAAGCTATGAATGGCAAAACATATTCGTTATGCGAAGCTGTAGCAGACATCGCTTATATTGCCTCTAAGGAGAATTATGAAACGGCTGATAGCAGAAAAATGATTTCCCAATTTATTGAATGGGCACAAGAATTTGAATACATGCATAAGGACGTTAAATGGGGAGTAAATTTTCCTCCGGAATACATTGATTCAATAAACTATTTTACAATATTTAAAATTAAGCAATGGCGAAATTTGTAACTTCCGCCCAAGCTTATGAATTTGCTAAACTTAATGGGTGGTGATTAGAAAATTTGTAGGTTCTGATTATTTTATTATAGTTTAAAGCAATAATTTTTATGGCTTGGTCAAAAGATGAAGTTAGGTTAATAGTGAGGGATTATTTTGACATGCTCCTTCTCGAACTGACATATAAAAATTATAATAAATCCGCACATAGGGCCTCTCTCATTCCATTTTTAAATGAAAGGTCAAAAGGCTCTGTTGAATTTAAACATCAAAACATAAGCGCCGCATTAATAAATATGGGACTTCCCTTCATTAAAGGGTATAAACCACGGTTTAATTTTCAGCGAACTTTAGTTGAAGAAATAAAACATTTTATAAATGAAAATCAAATCTCTCTTGAAAAGGAGTTCGAGCGATTCTCTAATGATGTAATTACAACTCAACCACATAGAGATTTTGATTTCAAGAATTTTTTAAATGAAGAAGATGTAATATCCCAGGTAAAAGAAGATGAGCCAACCTACATGACAATGAAGATCAATTATCTTGAAAAGGAGCAAAATAACCGATCCCTTGGCTCTGCCGGAGAAGAGTTGGTAATTGAATATGAAAAATGGCGTTTGACAATGGCAGGCAAAGAAAGTTTTGCTGATAAAGTGGAATGGATAGCAAAAGATAAAGGTGATGGTGCAGGATTTGATATCCTTTCAAAAAACAATAACGGATCAGATAGATATATAGAGGTGAAAACCACAAAACTCTCAAAAGAAACACCTATTTTTTTGACGAAAACCGAATTAAGTTTTGCTACCTTGAAAGAAAACAATTTCTATCTGTATCGTGTTTTTGATTTTGCTTCAGTCCCTCAATTTTTTATGAAGCATGGTAAGTATGAAAAATTTTGTCAGCTTCAGCCACAAACTTTTAAAGGATATTTTTAAGAATTGTAATCATTTGCCCGCGCCGCGTCTGTCAGTCCAAATGAAAAACAGGGAACAAAGCCACGCGACAACTCATTTTCATATCCAATCAACCCGGCGTTTGAAAGAATACATGGTAAAGGAATTTACAATTTACACGTTATAACCAACCCCGGTATGCCGGGCGAAACGAAACGCTATTATCCGCAGTTCGCCAACCTGCACCGGATCAATAGCCTTTCTTCATCTCATCCAGCTTCTTCTGCATCGTAAACATCTCATCCCGCAACCGGGCAGCTTCCATGAAGTCGAGGTCTCTTGCGGCTTTTTCCATTTCTTTTTTAATTTTTGAGATGGCTT
>CAYVEI010000435.1:0-2213 GCA_964450515.1 uncultured Terrimonas sp.
CCAAGGAGCTCTATCAGCAGGTTCACATCTACTATATCGGGTATATTGTGTATGGTTATTTTTTCGGGGGTAAGCAATACGGCACTAATAATTTGCAGGGCCTCGTTCTTGGCGCCCTGGGGTATTATTTCGCCCTTCAGCTTTTTCCCGCCTGTTACTTCAAATGAATGCATATACAATGTAATGAGTGCAAATATAAAACCCCGGCATGGTGATCATACTGCCGGGGTTCTTTTATTTTCAGGATTACCCGTTTATTTAAATCTTTTCTTAAAATGCTTTCCTCCGCTCTTGCCATTACGGTCGCTACGCCCGCCGCTGCCGCCGTTATTCCGTTGCTGGTAGCCGCCTTTGCCGCCGCGCTGGAAACGGTTGCCTTCCCTGCTGTCTCTTTCGCGGTAAGCCTTCACAAATGGTGTATTGGTAAATTCAAGCTGCCCGTCGGTAATGGCGTTCAATTCGCTGCGGATAGCATCGTCATGCACCAGCTCTTTATGCCAAGTATTATAGGCCAGCTTCATATAATAAGCGATAGAATTGGCAAAACCCGAACGTTTATCCGGATTGTCTTCCTTTAGGGCTTTAGTAATAACGATTTCAAGATTTTTTCCAAGATGCGAATACCTGGGGTATCTTTTAGGATAAGGTAACACTTTAGGCTTGGGCTTTAAGGTTTCCCGTGTTGGAATAGGATACGGACTATCCACATCCAGCTTAAAGTCGGAGATCAGAAAAAGATGGTCCCATAGTTTATGTCTGAAATCTTCCACGTTCTTCAGGTGCGGGTTTAAAAAACCCATCAGTTCAATCAACGCGTGGGCATTTTTTTGCCGCTTTTCCCTGTCCTCAATTGTTATTACATAATCAATCATCTTTTGAATATGACGGCCATATTCGCGCATAATGAGATGATTTCTCGTGGTATTATATTCCATGTGTAAGTTCAAATGTTGGTAAAAATACAAAAGAGTTGGCAACTTTTGGGATATGCCAGCTCTTTTGTGAGGAATATAGGTTTATTGCGGGTCACCTGATCATTAACCGGCTGGTATACTGTGTTCGGGTAGCGGCATTGGTTACCCGCATAAAGTATATGCCCGGCAGGTGTTTCTTTATAAAGGTGAGCGTATATTGCTGTGACCCGTTTGGAGCAATATGGTTTCTTTCTACGATCTGCCCAACGCTGTTTACCAGGTCTGCCTGAAGGTTATGTTTTTGTACACTATTGAACTGCAGGTTGATTTGCCTGTCTGCCGGGTTGGGAAATATGGTAAGTGCTAATTCCTGCATGTTCTCTATCGTAACCGAAGTAATAGCCGAATACTGCACTTTACCCCTGGCATCTGTTTGTTTTAAGCGGAAATACAGCTTGCCGCCGGCTGATTTGGGAACAGCATAATCAAATTCATATTTTACTACAGTGCCTGCCGAGGCGGGTTGCTGGCTTTCCATGGCGCCGATGCTGCTGAAATCGTAGCCATTAGCGCTTACTTCAGGCATATAGGTAATGCCGGTTTGCTCTTTTTCTTTTATCCAGCTCAATGCAATATTGCTGTTATCTGTTTTGCGTGCCGAAAAGGTTAATTTTCCTTCGGGCAATATGCTCATGGGGCAATAGGTATAGGTGGTACTGATCGTTACCTGGGTATTGAGGGTAACAATTCTTTGCGTGTATCTTCCGCCGCTACCCAATGCCAGCAGTGCTGCTGTAACATCATAATAGTATTTAATTGATCCGCTACCTGTAAATGCACCAAATTCTGAAGGATCAACTGCACGGCTGAAGCTACGAGAGCTGACAACACCGTCCACATCTTCATATGCCGGTGCAGCCTGTATTTCCCCCCACACATTTCCCATAGGATTCGGACATCCTGCAATTATAGTATCTGCTTGAAGGCAATTTATCCCATTACTTGCCCATGGCGGATTGCTGGTTTCCACTGCGGGATTATTGCTGGCACCAATGGTAATTCCGGGATAGACGATCATTGTATCAAGCACAATGCCGGATCCTAACCCTGCGCCCTTTATCTCATCGTTTCTGAAATAAGTGATATTATATTTTATTGACGACCCAACGTCATTAACAACTTCCAGCAGGGCATAGCCTAAGGTGGATATGGTAAGATCCACACCCATTAATGTGCCCATGGAAGGGTTAAATTTATGGGGGTAATAAAGCGAATCTGTTAAGCTGCCCAGGTTGGTAG
>CAYVEI010000436.1:0-2197 GCA_964450515.1 uncultured Terrimonas sp.
TGCCGGTGCATGCCGCTGCCGGGGGCTATATAGCAAGGGTAAAGATTGAACCGTTTGGCTTCGGGCGCGCCATTTATATCAATCACCCCAATGGGCTAACCACGGTATATGCGCACCTCAATGCTTTCTTTCCAAAGCTGGAAGCGTATGTAAAGCAGGAGCAGTACAGGCTGGAGTCGTGGAACGTTTACTTAAACATTCCGGCAGAATTGTTTCCGGTTAAACAGGCCGATGTGATTGCCTACAGCGGTAATACGGGCGGCTCGCAGGGCCCGCATCTGCATTTTGAAATACGCGAAACCGAAACGGATACGAACCTTAACCCGATCCTGTTCGGGCTTCCAATAGCAGATCATGTGCCCCCTGTTATTCAAAGATTAGCCATATACAACCGCAATGAAAGCGTTTATGAGCAATCGCCTAAGATCATTGCTGTTAAAAAAACGGCGGAAGGGTATATAACGGTTCCCTCCGTTATAACCGTATCTTCAGATAAAGTGAGTTTTGCGGTTAGCAGCTACGATGCGCAATCGGCAGCACCCAATCATAATGGTATTTTCCAGGGTATTTTGTATGATAACGGGGCGGAGTGCATCCGCTTTACCATGGATACGATCAGCTATTACAACACCCGCTACCTGAACGCGCATATAGACTACAAGACCAAAGCCAATGGCGGTCCTTACCTGCAACATTTATCGGAACTGCCGGGGTATACCAACAGTATCTACCGTTTGCAAAAAGGCAACGGCGTTATCCGGCTAACGGAAGGAACGGTGCGCAACATACGCATTGAAACAAAAGACGCGGCTAACAATACCGCTGCGCTGAACTTTAAAATTCAGTACAAGCCATCCGCCGCAGGCCAGGCGGCTTCTTCCGGCAAAATGTATTACCCTTTTATGGTAAATGTGGGTGAAGGAAGCGCGGATTGCGAATTTTACATTGGTGAAAGCGGCTTGTACGATTCTGTGCAGATCGCTTACCGCAGAGCGGCTTCAGCAAACCCCGTGGTGGTATCTGCCATACACACTATCGGCGCCGCATATATTCCTTTGCAGGAAGGACTGGTGGTACGCATAAAGCCCGACTCCGCACTGCTTCCCGAAAAAAAGGACCGGGTATTGATGCAGCGCTTTGCAGGAACAAAAAAGGAAATTAGGAAAGCAGAATGGCAAAACGAATGGGCGGTAGCCAAATTCAACAGTTTCGGTAGCTTTCAGTTGGTGCTGGATGAAACTGCTCCTGAAATTATTTCGGTAGGGTTCAAAAGCGGGCAGGATATGAGCAAGGCTTCAAGGCTGCTGTTTACCGCAACAGATAATATGGGGAGCATTAAAAATTTCAGGGCGGAGTTAGATGGCAAATGGCTCCGGTTTACCAATGACAAGGGCCGGAATTTCATATATATTTTTGATGAACAATGCATCCCTGGTGAACATGCATTAAAAATAACCGTGGCGGATGAGGCCGGTAATGTAACGGAACAGGTTTTTACATTTACCAGGTAGGGGAGCGGCAGGGAGATGCGGCGTGTAAGCTAATAAGGTGTAGGGTATAAGGTTTAAAGGATGTATCTCTTTTCGTTATGCTGCTCATGGATCATGGCTGATTGCTGAAAGTTCCTTCGGGTTTAGCATTTGAGCATTATTTTCCTGCTGCTAAGCATTGGTATGTTATGCCAGCACTTCCTGCAATACAGGCAGTGTTTTCATTGTTCCGAAATCCTGTATATGCAAAGCATAAAACTGCAATATGTATTCAAGCAGCTCCCTTCTAACAGTCAGGGGTAAGTCAATATTATGCAGCTCGTAAGGATGCATCACCTTTATCAGTTGCGATATAACGGCGGCCGCACGTTCTTCCATATAATAAGGGTGCAAGGGAATATCTTTCACGAATTCTCCTTCCCGCAGGTCCAATATCATTTTTTGTGAAGTGTATTCATCCCTTATGCTAAAGCCAAAAAACGAAGTGAGGTGCAGGGCAAAAAACAAAGGATAACCCGCAGTTACTTTTGTATCTGCCCTGTCTAACTGTATATAAGCGTCTTCAATAAAATTATACAGATCAGAATGGTGTTCGGGCTGCCTGATCACTTTTTGCAGCAGCTCCGTCATAAAAAGCGCCACGGCATTTTTAGGTATATTAAAAAAAACCTGCTGGTAAAGATAATGCCACTTTACTTCCTTTATTC
>CAYVEI010000437.1:0-2178 GCA_964450515.1 uncultured Terrimonas sp.
CTTTTTTACAGCCATACTACGACCTGATGAACTTCAGATTCCTTTTAATGCCATTGAATTTGGCTCTTTTCAATGGAGAATTTTTGAATATTTTTCTAAAGCTTTCTTCGGTTAAATCTTCCCAGTCCTGCGTATCAAAATTGAGGATTTCCGGAATGGGTTCAAAAGCTGTTTCATGCGTTGCAGTGCTGAATCGGTTCCAGGGGCATACCTCCTGGCATATATCGCAGCCAAACATCCAGTTGTTGAACTTGCCTTTCATTTCACCGGGTATCAGCATGTCTTTCAGCTCTATGGTAAAATACGAAATACATTTGCTGCCATCTATCACACGGTTTTCCTGTATCGCATCTGTTGGGCAGGCATCAATGCATTTTCTGCAGGAGCCGCAATAATCTTTAGCAACAGGATCATCATAGTTTAATTTAACATCAACAATAAGCGTAGCGATAAAGAAGAAAGATCCCGATCTTTTATTGATAAGATTCCCGTTTTTTCCTATCCATCCCAGCCCGCTGCGCTGTGCCCATGTACGTTCCAGCACCGGCGCCGAATCTACGAAGCCCCTTCCGTTCACTTCCCCGATCTTGGCTTTCATTTCCTGAAGGAAGTATTTCAATTTGGCCCTGATCACTTCATGGTAATCATTGCCCCACGCATAACGGGAGATCTTTGGCGTAACCGTAATGGATGATTTTGCAGGAAAATAATTCAACAAAAGTGTAATAACCGATTGAGCGCCGGGCACTAATTTTAGTGGGTTCACTCTCAGGTCGAAATAGTTTTCCATATAGTGCATGGATCCGTTCATGCCTTTGGTCAGCCAGGCTTCCAGTCTGCGGGCATCATCATCAAGTGGAACTGCCCGGGCAATGCCACAATAATCAAATCCGCATTGCGTTGCTATATCTTTAACAGTGGTAGTATAGTTGTGCGTATTCAAGCTCAAAATTTATAAGATGCGGATAAGGGGTTTAATTATATAAAAAAAATTATATTCATATCACAACCTTCTTAAACCCGGTTAAATAATCATGAAAAGCAAAACCCTTGTCCTTGCGATAGCTGTGTTCAGCCTTTCGCAAAATTATCTCTTTGCACAGGATAAACTCAATATTAAATTCGGAAAGATGGCGGCTGCCGATTTTGATCTGTCCAAAAGTAAATTTGATACCAGCGTTAGCGCGGTAATTATTGCGGATATTGGCCGATCCGACTTTGACGGAAACAATAAAGGCTGGTTTTCATTATCGTTTAAAAAGCACACCCGTGTTAAAATACTGAACAAAAACGGCATGGATGCCGCTAATGTGGAAATACCGTTGTATATAAGCGGCAGTGCAGAAGAAAAGGTAATTAACCTCAAGGCATCTACCTATAACCTGGAGAACGGAAAGGTGGTAGAAACAGAATTAGACAAGAAGTCCATATTTAAAGATAAATATGATAAAAATCATATAACGGTCAAGTTCACCCTCCCCGCAGTAAAAGAAGGATCGCTGATTGAATATGTATATACTGTTCAATCAGATTTTTTACGCAATCTGCAACCATGGGAATTCCAGGGCGATTACCCTGTTTTATGGAGCGAGTACGAAGTAAAAATACCCGACTTCTTTAATTATGTGTTCTTGTCGCAGGGCAGTTTTCCATTGGAGCACAGTTCCAAAACAACCCGCGATAATTTTAGCATGGTGGATCCCGGCGGTGCTTCAAGTTCGTCTTACTACAGTTTTACCGCCAATGCCGTTGAGCACAAATGGATTGCTAAGAATGTGCCTGCGCTTAAAACGGAAAGATTCACCTCAACGATCCGCAATCATATATCCAAAATAGAATTCCAGTTATCACAATACCGGTTTCCCAATTCCCCCGTAAAAGACATTATGGGCAACTGGGCCAGTTTGGCAACAGAGCTGATGAAAGACGATGATTTCGGCGCCGGGCTTTTGAAAAATAATAATTGGCTGGAAGATGAATTAAAACCTGTTACACAGGGTGCGACAGAAAAGTTGGACAAGGCCAAAAAAATATATGCCTATGTGCGCGACAGGTATACTTCTACCGGCAAAAGAGGCATCGGGCTTTCCGCACCGCTCAGAACCATTAGTAAAAATAAAAACGGCTATGTTGCCGATATCAATTTGCTGCTTACCGCTATGATGAAACAGCAGGGTA
>CAYVEI010000438.1:0-2160 GCA_964450515.1 uncultured Terrimonas sp.
AAATTCGAAATCCGAAGAGAAGCATCAGGAACCAAATGACAAGAACCACATAAATTTCAAAATCCGAAGCCAAATTCAACAATAAACTTATAAACGATAAACCGGCTCCATCTCAAATTTCAAATCATAAATCTCAAATTCCTTAATGCCCAACCCCTACTTTCAATTCAAACAGTTTACCATACAGCACGATCAGTGCGCTATGAAAGTATGCACCGATGCCTGTATACTGGGCGCATGGTTCGCAGAAAAGATACCGGAGGGAAGCAAAGTGCTTGATATTGGCGCGGGATCCGGACTACTGACATTGATGCTGGCACAGAAAGGGAAAGCACAATTTGATGCCATTGAAAAAGACATGCAGTCTTTTAATCAAATGACGGAAAATATTGAGCGGAGCAAATGGAAGGATACGATCAATGCATTCATGGGCGATGCTGTTACCTATGTGTTCCCGCAGTTATATGATTTCATCATCTGCAACCCGCCGTTTTATGAAAATGATCTGAAGTCGGGTAATGCAAAGAAAGACCTGGCCAAACACGATATTGGTCTGACATTAGAAGCGCTTATACAGGTTATTGATCAGAACCTGGCAGCCCATGGGGGCTTTGGCGTACTCCTCCCCTTTCATCGTACAGCGCAATTTGAACAACTTGCTTTGAACAAAGGATTGTATTTATCTGAAAAGCTTCTCGTGAGGCAAACGCCCCAACACGATCATTTTCGCAGTATCCTGCATTTTACACGTCATAAAACAAATGCCTTACAGGAACATGAGCTTATAATAAAACAAAACGACGGAAGCTACAGCAATGCGTTTACCGCACTATTGAAAGACTACTATTTGTATTTATAAAGTCTTCATTTTGTAAATTATTGATTTTCCCCATAAAGCGTTTTCCTTTGTGGTATTGTAACTTTGTGGCTGTATTGTTTTTTATGATCGTCTTCGTAAGTATTTTAGTTTTTGAGCACCTCAACATAATCTTTCAGATATTCATATGGCGGGGTAAGCGTTCCTTTGTGAACAATGGTGGCTCTTTTTATTATGGGTGATCCATCTTTTATAAGATCTTCCAGTATATATTTTATCAACTGCTCACCAAAATACCGGGAAGCATCGCGCGGCAATTCATTGGGCAGGTTGCCCACTGCAATAATATCAACAGACCCCTCCTGGTATGGCGCTGTTTTTTCAAAATTTTTCCTGCTCACCCCATATACCGGGTCTTCAATGGTTTGATCGCCCAGATTAATGGGAACGGATCCATTGGCATCATCTGTAATATCGGCAATGGTTTGAATAATAAACCTGTCGGAACTGATGGCTTCCTTTTCGAAAAGGCGGGGCATGCTTTGTTCCCAGTACACGCCGTTCAATAAAATATCTGTTTGTTCCGAATACGGCAAAAAAGTGCAGGTATACTGCTCCGGGTGATCATGGAAATCAATGCGGCTATAGTTGCCCGTGCGCTTGTGCCGGTACAGCCCGGCTCCTTTAAGCTGCGTATATACCGGATAAGCAAAGCGGCGGCTCAAATATTCGTCGGGCTCCACTTCGTGAATACCTACGAGGTTCATGATCTCAAGTATGCCATGCGCCACGCGTCCCGAGCCGGTTACCGCTATCTTTACATTAGGGATACGCAATCCGAAGTAGGTATGAATGAGTTCCCGGAAGCTTCTTTGTTTATAAACCCTTTCCAGGTTATACCATCCCGTACGTTTACCATAGGCCATTAAGCCATTATGTGCGCCTACCACGCCTGCAAAAAAGCCAAAGCCAATGATCCGTTGCCCGTCTTCATGCTCAAGGCATTCGTAATCTATCAATGTTATTTTTTGTTCAATTACTGCACGGAGCAGTTGTTGATTCTGTGGCTGCTTTTTTTGTGTATGTGAAAAGAACAGGTAGGTTTTACCCGGGATGAGCATATCAACAGGTACTTCCTTAATACCGAACAATATATCACAGTTGCTCATATCTTCTTTTACTTCAACGCCCGCAGCCCTGTATTCTTTATCGGTAAAACAACGAAGTGATGCGCTTTGTACGATAATACGCACATTATCCGAATGCTTATGTATCCATTTACACTGGGCGGGCGTTAAGGCCACCCGGTTATCAGCGGGATGCTTGCCTTCTCTTATTAAGCC
>CAYVEI010000439.1:0-2144 GCA_964450515.1 uncultured Terrimonas sp.
CCTGCCGCCTGGCAGGTTTTAAAATCAGATAAATGGAAAATAATACTTCCCTTCAGCAACAGCTCCTCGAAGCCGGTGTTCATTTTGGTCACCTGCGTAAGAAGTGGAATCCAAAGATGCTGCCTTACATCTTTGCCGAAAAAAAAGGCATTCATATTATTGACCTCAATAAAACGGTTGAACACCTTCAGGAAACCGCAGCAGCATTAAAAAGCATTGCCAAGAGCGGCAAAAAAATAATGTTTGTGGGCACCAAAAAGCAGGCAAAGGAAATTGTTACCGAATGTGCTCAGCGGGTTAATATGCCTTTTGTAACGGAAAGGTGGCTGGGTGGCATGCTCACCAACTTTAACACGGTGCGTAAGAGCGTAAAAAAAATGCAAAGCATTGAAAAAATGCTCAACGACGGAACATTTGACAGCATCACCAAAAAGGAAAGGCTCACCCTTAGCCGTGATAAAGAGAAGATGGAAAAGGTGTTGGGAGGTATTGCCCAGTTAGGACGTGTTCCGGCTGCATTGTTTATTATTGATATCGGCCACGAACATATTGCGCTTGCTGAGGCCAAACGCCTGGGTGTTGCTACTTTTGGTATGGTAGATACCAACTGCGACCCCAATAAAGTAGACTTTGCCATTCCTTCCAATGACGACGCTACCAAATCTATTGCTATTATAACCAATTATATTGTTGCTGCCATAGCTGAAGGACTGGCGGAAAGGCAGAATGAAAAATCAGAAGAAGAAGCCGAAGAAGAAGTAGTAGACAAAGGCCCAAGGATGGATATAGATGAAGCAGGCGGAGCAGATAAGGAAAGAGGTGGCAGAACGCCCGGAAGCCGCCCCGGACCTGGCGGAAACCGTGCTGGCGTAGGTGGTAACAGGGGAGGAGGCGCTCCCGGTGGACAAAGGAGACGTACAACCGGCGGACCTGGTGGTCCTGGCAGACGCCCGGGAGGCGGCAGATAGGTGGATGTACTATCGTAATTTTATTTTTAATTAAATTATTGTCTGATATGTCAACAATAACAATTACAGCAGCAGATATTAACAAGTTGCGCCAGATGACCGGCGCAGGCATGATGGATTGCCGTAAGGCGTTAACTGAAACCAATGGCGACTTTGAAGAAGCGATTGACTGGTTGCGTAAAAAAGGCGCAAAAGTGGCGGCATTGCGTGGCGACAGGGAAGCAAAGGAAGGGGTGGTAATTGCCCAAACCACTGCAGATAATAAAACAGGTATTACTGTTTGTATTAGTAGTGAAACAGATTTTGTAAGTAAGAACGCAGATTTTATTGCTTTTGCCCAAAGCATTGCCGATGCAGCCATCGAGCATAATGTAAAAAGTGCGGAGGAACTAAACAATATTGCTATTAATGGCGCTAAAATTGCCGACCTGGTAAATGATAAATTGGCCAGCATCGGTGAAAAAATAGGGATCAGCAAATTTGAGCGCTTAGATGCTCCCTATGTTGCGTCCTATATTCATGGCGCCTACCGCATAGGTGTACTTGTAGGCTTGAACAAAGAAGCTGCCGATGCCGGTAAGGATGTGGCTATGCAGATTGCTGCAATGAATCCCGTAGCAGTGGATCCTGCTTCCGTATCTGCTGACATAGTAGCGCGTGAAAGAGCCATTGTAACGGAACAGATCAAGAACGATCCTAAAATGGCAGGCAAGCCTGATGCCATGATTGATAAAATTGCAGAAGGTAAGCTAAACGCATTCTTTAAAGAAAATACATTAACCGCACAGCTTTTTGTAAAAGATGGTGGAAAAACCGTTGGCGATTACCTGGCAGGTGTAGACAGCGGATTGAAAGTAATTGATTTTAAGAGGGTGGCTTTAGGATAAATAATCCACCTTAAAATAAATAATCCCGGTAGAATTTTTTTACCGGGATTTTTTTTACCATTTTTTATCCTTGAAAATCAAAAATGCCATTTTGGATTTTCGGGGATTATTGTTTGCAACCTGCACACATTTCTTTCAAAATATTTACCCGGATTAAGTTAACATCCGCTGAGCATCCAAAACTTACTGCTCCATTAATATTTTAGCAAAGTCACGATTTCCGGTGAAGCTGTATGACAATTTGTAATGTACCCCCAATTTTCCGGCTTTTGAAACCCTGTTCTTTTTC
>CAYVEI010000440.1:0-2137 GCA_964450515.1 uncultured Terrimonas sp.
CACCAAATAAAAATCTTAACTTACTTTGTTTTCCTTTAAGCGGTGGTTTAACAGGTGAATAAAACGCTTTGTTTTATGCTAACAACACAATTTACAGGCAATAAAATGCGTCTCATTGCCGGAGATGATGAGATGGGTAAGCTTATCCGAAATTTTAACTGGAGCAATACCGCTTTAGGCCCGTTTGAAAAATGGCCTCAAAGTTTATGTACCGCTGTTAACTTATGCCTCAACTCCCGGTTTCCCATGGTGCTTTGGTGGGGAAAAGACCTGGTAAAAATTTACAATGACGCCTATAGTGTTATGCTGGGTACAAAGCATCCGCATGCCCTTGGTGCAACAGGAAAAGAAGTTTGGCCGGAAATATGGCATATCATAGGTCCTATGCTGGAGAGTGTGCTTCAAACAGGAAAAGCAACATGGTCCGATAATCAACTGCTGCTGCTTCACAGAAATGGCTTTACGGAAGAATGCTATTTCACTTTTTCTTACAGTCCTGTTTATGGTGAAAATGACAAAGTAGAGGGTGTTTTTTGCGCTGTCACGGAAACTACGGATGCTGTTACTGTAGAAAGACAGCTGCAAACACTGACTCATCTTGGCAAAAACATCTTAAATCTCACGGGAGACCTGGAAGTATATCAAAAAAGCATTGAGGTTATTAAACAAAACCCCAGAGACTTTCCTTTTGCCCTTATTTATGAAGTGAGCCGTGACGGGAAAAAGCTTTCACTGGCAGACAAAACATCCGAAGACCTGGGACTTTTTTTCCCTTATGAAATTGACCTGGATAAACATGCCTGCCAGTTTCACGGATTAGCAGACGTGGCCAGAGGTAACGCCCCCGTAATAGCCGATGATCTGATGCAAAGGTTCGGCAAATTGCCCACAGGCGCATGGGATAGCGCCATTCATACGGCATTCGTACTGCCTGTAGCACACAGCCAGCAAAAAATTCCTTATGCCATTCTGAAGATAGGCATCAATCCCTACCGTATTCTTAATGATAAATATCAGAATTTTTTTAAACTGATTGCCGACCAGATAGGATCCGGGATCAATAACAGCCGCATTTTTGAAACGGAGCGAAAAAGAACCGGTGTGCTTGAAGAGCTCCATAAAGCAAAAACAGTTTTCTTTTCCAATATCAGTCACGAATTCCGTACGCCCCTTACGCTTATGCTGGGGAACCTCGAAGAGCTGATCAACAGCCCGGAACACAGGCTCAACAGCAGCGAAAAACAAAGTGTTGAAACCACGCACCGCAACGCTATGCGCTTACTTAAGCTGGTAAATACCCTTCTCGATTTCAGCCGTATCGAATCGGGAAGAATAACGGCGCATTATTCGTTAACAGACATCGTACCCTTTACCGCCAGCCTGGCAGGTAATTTTCGTTCCGCAATTGAAAAAGCCGGGTTGGCGCTGGAAGTAAAAACACAATCCATTAAAGAACAGGTGTATGTTGACAAACAGATGTGGGAGAAGATCATTTTTAATTTATTGTCAAACGCCTTCAAATATACACTCAAAGGAAAAATAACCGTTGCGCTGTTTGCTCAAAATAATCATGTTATCCTGGAAGTACAGGATACCGGAGTGGGTATCCCGGAAAATGAGCTGCCGCACATATTTGAGCGCTTTTACCGGGCGCAGCATGTAACCGGCAGAACACATGAAGGCACGGGTATCGGACTATCGCTCACCCATGAGCTTGTTCGCCTTCATGGTGGCGCTATCAGCGTGGAAAGCAGGGAGGGAAAAGGGAGCATTTTCAGGATATCCATTCCTTCTGGCAAAGCGCACCTGCCCGTTTCACAAATTAATAACAGCCACCAGGACGTTGAAGACATCGTTTCTGATTCCTATATAAAAGATTCTTTTGCTTTACAGGAAAACTTTAAACCAAAAATAAAAACAGTAACTGATGCTGAAAATAAAAACAGCAATACGCCGGCTATATTAATTGTTGATGATAATGCCGACATGCGGGAATATCTGCAGGGCCTGCTTGAAAAAAAATACCGGGTGGTTACTGCCGGCAACGGACTGGAAGCTTTAGATATGATGAAAAATGAAAAACCCCAGCTTGTTTTAAGCGATATTATGATGCCTGTTATGGATGGCATACGGCTGG
>CAYVEI010000441.1:0-2133 GCA_964450515.1 uncultured Terrimonas sp.
CACATTTTTTTTCAGGTTAACAAATCAATAGCGAAATATTTGGCAGATTTCATATTCCTTTGACCCTGCAAAGCAATACCCTGGAAGTTGTGAATAGTGTAAACAGATAAGCGTAAGCTGCTGCTTACCATACCAGGCATGTATGGTTTAACCTATGATTTATGCCGGGTGTGTCCTGATTTTTATTTTTAAACAATAGGTTTTATTTCTGCCTGAGTTTCCTGTATTCCTAACTCCCTTCTTATCATTCAGGCAACTATACTTCGTGGTGTTCCATGGAGATGGTGCCAATGCTGTTATGCCATGTATAAGTGAATAAGCGCAGAAACGTTATTGCTTGTACTTTTTTGAGAAAAATATTTTGTTCGGATTCATTTAGTTAAACTATCTGCATATGTATACCATTACCTGAAACACATGAAACATGCGGGGAATAACCCTATTCTCCATAAAAAATTAAGCTGTTGTTGCAGCGGCTATTATCAACTTAAACAAATCTGATATGAAAAAAAATGAATGCGGCGTATGGCATGGCATACGTTATTTATTAAGCAGGTACGTGCTCCCTGCGGAGATGGTGCTATTGATTGTTTTCGGTTTGAATATTCCCACTTTCGCGCATACGCACAAGGAGGATATCGGGCCGGGATCCGAAACAGCCGGTAATGGTTTCAGCAAAGCCAGGGCAATAGATGTTACCGGAAAAGTGAAGAACGATAAAGGAGAGCCGCTTCCGGGTGTAACCGTGCTGGAAAAAGGAACTGCTAACGGAACCACAACGGACGCAAACGGGAATTTTAGTATTAATGTAAGCAAAGCAAATGCCGTACTGGTTATTAGCTATGTTGGCTTTAATAGTGTTGAGGTACCGGCCAACAATGCTAACCGGTTACAAAATATTACATTAACACCTGAAGCGGGCAGCCTCACCGATATTGTGGTAATAGGCTATGGTACTGCAAAAAAATCTGATCTTACGGGCGCTGTTGCCGTTGTAAAGGCAGACCAGTTGATGGACCGGCCGGTGCCTAATGTTACGCAGGCTTTACAGGGAAAAGTGGCAGGTGTTGATGTAAGCGTAAATAATAATGCACCCGGCGCGGGTGCTAAGGTTAGGGTACGGGGATTAGGATCTATTAACTCAAGCCTTGATCCGCTGTACGTAGTAGATGGTGTGGCAGGCGTTGATGGCAACAGCATCAATCCAAATGACATCGCTTCATTAGAGGTGTTAAAGGATGCTTCTTCTACCGCTATTTACGGGGCGCGTGGCGCCAATGGTGTTATTATGATCACTACCAAACGCGGCAGGAGGGGAGGCACAAGCGTTACCTATGATGGAAACGTAAATGTAGGTGAATTATACCGGCATTTACCGGCGCTTGATGCGCAGGAATTTGTGGATGTATACAATCTGTCTTTTGCCAACGGTCAAAAATTTGATCCGCTGGGCGGTGTGTGGACGCCTCCCAAAGCTTTGAATCATACCAACTTTCCATTGCTTTTTGATGCCAGTGACAAGCCGCTTTATAATACCAACTGGGAGTCGGAAGTGTATAAACCCGCCGTATCACATAGTCACCAGCTCAACTTCCAGGGTGGAAACGACAAAACGTTATTCAGTGTTTCCTTAGGTTATTTAGACCAGGATGGTATAATGGTAAATTCAAACTTCAAACGCTATTCTGCCAGGTTTACATTAGATAATGATGTAAACAGGTGGTTGAAGATTGGCGGTAGTCTTTCTTTAATGAAATCCCGTCAGCGTGTGGTGTCTGATGGTAATGGCGGATTAAATGTGCCGCGCATGGTTACAGAAGAAGTTCCCATTCTTCCTGTAAAATACCCGGATGGCACCTGGGCCGGCAACAGTGATATTGATGGATTAGAAGGTGGCGCCAATCCTGTGCATATTGCGCAGAACAGGTATTCGCTCAATAATAACTTTCAAACGCAGGGCAATACCTACCTGTTATTTCATATAACAAAAGACCTTGATTTTAAATCTGATTTTGGATTTAATTTGAATGATCAAAAAAATAATTTCTATTCTGCCGGAGATTTGCATAATCTGTCGCAGGACCAGGGTGGCGTTGCCAACCTGAACACTTACAACAATATTTACTGGCAGTC
>CAYVEI010000442.1:0-2132 GCA_964450515.1 uncultured Terrimonas sp.
TGGTGCTGTCACAGGCCTTAAAGCTTGTGCTGGAAGACAGGGTGATGCTGAGCGGAAATAAAACGGTGATCTTTTAATGAAGAACGGTTTAAAAGAAACCTGAAGCATCTGCCCAAAGAACCTTTTGATGAGTAAAAACAGTAAGTGCTGTGAGCGGGCAGTACCCGGCCGGTTTTTTGAACGCTGAACAATAGAGGCTTTACTTTCACATTAACCATAAAGCTAATCATTATGAAAAAAGAACAGATCGCAGCATTATTTCAACAGTTTGAACAAACCGCTTACCACTACAAGGACATTGAATGCTGGAGCGCAAGGGAGCTCCAGGAAGTGTTAGGGTATACCAAATGGGATAATTTCCTCAAAGTAATTGAAAAAGCCAGGGCAGCCTGCGAAAGCAGCGGCGTGGCGGCTTCCGATCATTTTGCCGGCACCGGCAAAATGATCGGACTGGCAAAAGGTGCACAAAGAGAAATTGATGATATAGCCCTTACACGATATGCCTGTTATCTGGTAGCGCAGAATGGCGATTCTGCTAAACCTTCTGTAGCATTTGCACAAACCTATTTTGCGGTACAAACGCGCAAACAGGAAATCATTGAGCAAAGGTTGCTGGAAGTTGATCGCGTTACGGCAAGAGAAAAACTCACAAAGAGTGAAAAGAAGTTATCCGGTATATTGTTTGAGCGTGGCGTGGACAGTGCAGGTTTTGCCATCATCAAATCCAAAGGCGACCAGGCGCTTTTGGCGGTTTTACCACTGCTGATATGAAGCGAAAGCTGGGAGTGCCTGCTACTAAACCATTGGCTGATTTTTTACCAACCCTCACCATTAAAGCCAAAGACTTTGCCAATGAACTCACCACGCACAATGTAACAGAAAAAGATTTAAAAGGAGATCAGCAGATAGGAAAGGAACATACAGACAATAACAAAGCAGTAAGAACTATTTTATTAGAGCGTGGCGTAAGGCCTGAAGCTTTGCCGCCGGATGAAGATGTAAAAAAAGTAGAACGCCGCCTGGAAAGCGATGAAAAGAAAATAGCAAAAGCAATAAAGAAGGATAAGCAGCAATGAGCAAAGCAAAGAACAATATAATAAATAGTCATCCCGGGATTAACGGTGGATTACCGGAAGGGTGGGATGGAAAAATGCTGACATAAAGGTAGCTTGCGTAAGAGATATCATCCCCAATCCATCCCGCCTAATTATCCTATTTTTGCCGGCAATAACATAAAGCTATTATTATGCAAAAAGGACCCGTATCGCAGTTCATACAACACCACTACAGGCATTTTAATTCCGCCGCGCTGGTGGATGCCGCTAAAGGATATGAAACCCATTTATCAGAAGGCGGCAAAATGATGATCACGCTCGCAGGCGCCATGAGCACCGCAGAACTGGGCTTGTCGCTGGCCGAAATGATCCGGCAGGATAAAGTACATATCATTAGCTGCACGGGTGCTAACCTCGAAGAAGATATCATGAACCTGGTGGCGCACAGTCATTATAAACGCGTACCCCACTACCGCGACCTGAGTCCGCAGGAAGAATGGGAGCTTTTAGAAAATCATTACAACCGCGTAACCGATACCTGCATTCCCGAAGAAGAGGCTTTTCGCAGGATACAGAAGCATATCGTAAAAATATGGAAGGAAGCGGATGCCAAAGGCGAACGTTATTTCCCGCACGAATATATGTACAAGCTGCTGCTGAGCGGCGTATTGGAAGAGCACTATGAAATTGATCCGCAAAATAGCTGGATGCTGGCCGCAGCGCAAAAAAACATTCCTATTGTCGTTCCGGGTTGGGAAGACAGTACCATGGGCAATATTTTTGCATCCTACATTATTAAACAGGAGCTAAAAGCCAGTACCATGAAAAGCGGTATCGAATACATGGTTTGGCTTACGGAATGGTACAGGGCCAACAGTGGCGGTAAAGGCGTTGGGTTTTTCCAGATCGGCGGCGGTATTGCCGGTGACTTTCCCATATGCGTGGTACCCATGATGTACCAGGACTTAGAATGGCATGATGTACCTTTCTGGAGTTATTTCTGCCAGATCAGCGATTCTACCACTTCGTATGGTTCCTATTCGGGAGCGGTGCCCAATGAAAAAATTACCTGGGGGA
>CAYVEI010000443.1:0-2132 GCA_964450515.1 uncultured Terrimonas sp.
AAAAATGGGATTACGAATTTGGAAGCTGGATAGATATAAGCACCTGCGCCAATAATAAAATTTAGCTTACTCTTCTGCTAAGATAAAAAAATAGTCCTTTTTCATAAACAAATATTAAGACAATTATGTCGGGAATTTTTGGGTTTACTCAACATAAAGATAAGCGGCTTAATGCTCTTACTGAATTAAATGCTCTTCACATTCATACAAATGACTCTTATCATATACGAAAGGATTACGTTAATCAGAGCATAGCCATCGGCATCGTGTCGTTCGACTTCATGAAGGATTACAACTTTCATTTCAGTTCAGAACACCTGGGTATATGGGTATACGGAGATCCATTGATTGACGGCTATACCGGCAGCAAAGCGATTGAACGGGTAGCCCAAATCGCATCTCAATCATTTCCTGATCTTTCAAAAATTGCTTCAGTAGATGGTTTGTTTAATATTGTCATAATAAATAAAAAAATCAATAAATTTATACATTATAGGGGATAGAAACGGACTATGTCATTTATATTATGGCGTTTTTAACGGGCTGTTGGTATAGGGATCAGAATTAAGGGCATTTTTAACCAAAACCATTAATACATCAATCAGGAATGCATCTGTTACTGCTTTTTTAGAGTTAGGATACCTGATAGGTAACAACACCTGGTTTAACGAGGTTAAGCTCTTGCCCCCTGCATCTTATTTAGAATGGGATTTAGAAGAAGCAGAATTGAAAAAAATTACTCCCTTTTGGAGCCATAAGCAGTTAAATGCGGAAAGCATAAGCAAAAATGAAAATAAAATGGTATCCGATTTAGCTGACCTGTTTGTACAGGCTGTCTCCAAACGGGTAGCAACAGATGAACGGGTAGGAATAACTCTTAGTGGAGGGCAGGATCCAAGGGCTATTTTTGCCAATATACCTTACCGGAAAAATGGACTGGTAGCCATAACAAGAGGCATGAAGGGCTGTGGCGATATAAAATTAGCATCTCAGATTGCAAAACTACGCAAGGATTGTACTCATATCATTAAGGAAATGAATGAAAATAATTGGCTAAACGGTAGGGTTGATGCAATAATAGCTACTTCAGGGCAAAAGGATCTTTTCAATATGAATGCAATAGATTCCTTACCCATACACAAAAGCTACTTTGATATTAATATGGATGGAGCAGGGGTGATGGTATTTTTGGAGGAGGCCATTTAAAATATGAAAATAAGACCAATACTAAAAATGCGCTTAAAGACAAATATCTGAAAAGAATCTTTAGCAATAACGATGATACCCTGAGGGAATTTTATGAATATTATGAGCACATAGGTTCCGATCAGTATTTCTATACATATGAAAGAGTAAGGAGGTTTACTGTATTCGGTTCAATATTAGGCCACGATTATGGCATTATCAGCCGCTTTCCCTTTCTCGACCATCAATTACAGGATTATTTATTTCTCTTACCAAAGACAACTGATTTTGGTAGATTGTATAACAAAATGCTGATAAAATATTTTCCTGAATATTTTGTAAAGATTGACAACTTAAATACAGGAAGCAGACTATTCGTTAGCAATAAATTAAACTACCTCTCGAGGATGCTTAGATACGCGCAGGGAAAAGCAGGCTTCGAAAAATACAGAACAAAATATCATAATTACCCTTATTGGATTAGGCATCACGATAAAGGATTACTATACCAATATATTCTCTCAAATGATTTGAAACTATATCAGTATGTAGACGCCGAACCGATAAAAAAGGCAATCAATGATTTTTCAAAAACGGGAAATCAATCTGCCCTTATATCACGGCTTATTACCTTAAATATTTTTTTAGAACATTGCATCAATGATTAGCCTTATAAAGTATTCATCAGAGAAAACAGGTTTTATTTTAATGCTGGAGCTAACACAGCGCGTCTAAACAAAGAAGGGGCTCCTGTTTTTTACTTTAATATTAAAAAAGATAATTGCATCATAAATAAATGAGGAACAATAAATTCATACAGTTCTTTATATTGTCACTCTTTGTAGTATATTTTTCCCAGGGAGTGTTATATGCCCAAAGTTCCATCATTTCACAAACCGCATTAGCTTTGGTAATTCTGATATCTGCATATTACTTTATCAAATATT
>CAYVEI010000444.1:0-2122 GCA_964450515.1 uncultured Terrimonas sp.
GGAGTTTCAATCCGGTAAATATGGTGCATTAGAGTAAACTGACAATGTGCGTGAAAAGCGGCGCATCGTTTTCTTATGCTACACAGGCACAATAGAAATACAGATCGCACAATAAAAGAGAGAAAAACCTATAATCCTATGTGGTGAGAAAAATGTTAAACACATAGGCACAGTAGGTACATAGGAACACAATAGAAAAGAGAATATAACCCTATGTGCACCTATGTGCTTATGATCCTTCTATGAAAAATCAGCCAATACATGGAACACCGTTCACAAAAAGTTAAAAGGAAAATGTAACCCAGTAATCTTAGCGGGGTTTATACTTTGAATCCTGCAGGATTTGTCTGGCATCGAGCTGTAACAGCTCGTCAATAACTGTATCCGGGAATTTTTCCATATATTTTTTTATGATCTGCCATCCTGTGAATAAGGAAATATTACCCGGAGACCCTTCCCCCATTTCCTGTGTAAGCGGGCCCTCTTCAATATAGGATTGAATCCTGAGCGGGTCGCTGTTATAAATTAAATTATTTTGGATCAAAAAACTCCATATCAGGCCTTCATTGGCATAACAGCCTTTTAGTTGCGCCGCTGTATAACCAATCTTTAAAGTATCTGCCACATGCGGCAGCAGCTTGTCTAATACATACAATCTTTTCCCTTTGTCTATGGTAAGGTCTAATAAAGTTTTGTCTGTTGTCCTGGCCGGGAAAATATCATCAATAATGTTCTTCATGCAATTTACCGCTATATAAGCCGGTTCAAATTTCCGGGATACGTATTTCGGAAAGAGGGATTGCGCAATCTGGCTCTGGTATAAGGAAGCATCCTTACCCAGGTGAAGCTGTAATCCAACAGCAAGCGCATCCTGTGTTATTACATCGCCTGTTTTCCCCAATGCAGTTTGAAAAATAGCATCGAGCGGGCCAATGAAAGTGATGAGTTTTTCGGGGGTATGATACGCAGGGAAATAATATTTGGTGAACTGCAGTCCTTTTTTAAGGTCATCTTCAATAGCCGTGAAATTGCTGAATACTTTGGATGCTGTATCCTTTACCAGCCTGTAATCGCGGAGGAACATCGTGATGGCTTCATCAGATTTACCTCCATCATCAGTAAGCGAAAGCCCAAGGATATGCTGGATGAAATCAGGTAAAAAAACGGGATACTTTTGCAGCAGGGCAGGCATTGCTGCAGAAATGTTGTTTGTATCTATGGCAAAAAAATCCTGCTCAAACCGTTGTACTTCAAGATTTACTTTGATGTTGGATACATCGGGTGTATGCTTATTTGCAGTACAACCTACAAAACATATCACAACAAATATTAACGGAGAAAACCATTTTTGCATAGCAGGGCTAACGCTATAGTTTTTAAAATGTTGCATGAAAAAAGTTTATTGAAAGGAAATTCAATAAACTCCTCTTAAACGTTTTTATGTCAACGGTTACGGAGGGTCCCGGCCAAATGTTGCCCCCTCCAAACTATAAACAACAAACCATAAACTACTTCTTAAGTTGCCCAGGCCCTGTCGCCTTTTGTATAAGGTACGCAGCCTTCGTATTTCCCGGGTACGGCAACATAGCGCAGGGCCTGTGTTGCACCTATTTCTGATGTAAAATAGCCCAGCAGGGTAAGCTCCTTCATCATGCGAAAATAATGTTTGGGTTCCTCCGGTTTTTTCTTAGCCATGTATTCCTTCGCTTCCGCATCTGTTTCCGTAAGCAATGTTTTACGTTCTTCCGCATCAATGTCCATAAATGATTTGCCAAATTTTTTGTTGCTGGCTTCATTTAATTGTTTCATGCCTTCAAAAAATATCTGCTGGTCTTTTTCATCGTAACAGTCGTTTACCATTACCGTCATAAACGTTCCTACTCCTGCGGCTTTGGCCCCGGGCGTGTTGGTGGTGGGTATAATGGTTTCGGCTATCTCATCCAAATAAGCAATGTCGCCATCGCTGAAGGTTCCGGCGGCAGCCGCTTTTTTATCGGCAGGTTTGCATCCTTCCAAAAAAGCATTAGCGCCCACCACGGTGCCGCCCAGTATAAGCGCAACTCTCGATAAGGCTTCGCGTCTGTTCATAATTGATATTTTAAGTAATCAAAAATAATTTATT
>CAYVEI010000445.1:0-2121 GCA_964450515.1 uncultured Terrimonas sp.
CACTATTTTTAGTAGGAGGATTATTAGTGATTACGATAGCGTTACTCACAGTAAGTTTCCAATCTATAAAAGCGGCATTAGCTAATCCAGTAAAAAGCTTACGAACAGAATAAAATAAAGCATAATGATAAAAAATTATTTTAAAATCGCCTGGCGTAATCTTATAAAAGATACACAATTTGCTTTTATAAATATCCTTGGGTTATCTTCAGGACTCGCTTGCGCATTGCTTATCTTTTTATGGATAAACGATGAAATGAGTTATGATAAATTCTTTGAAAATGACAATCGGTTATATCAACTCATGGAAACCAAAAAGCTTGATGGTAAGGAGTACACTTCACCAGCCTCATCAGGCTTACTTAGCGAGGTGGTTAAACAACAGGTGCCTGGAGCCGAATACACTGCGGCCGTAGCTCCACCCGAATGGTATCCAGCATATACACTTTCAGTTGGTGACAAAAATATTAAAGCCTCCGTACAGTATGCGGGAAAAGATTATTTTAACATTTTTTCCTTTAAACTTATAGAAGGCAATAAAGATAAAGTCCTCGAAAACAAAAACTCTATTGTTATTTCTGACGAACTCGCTACTAAACTATTTGGAAGTACTGAAAACATTATTGGATCGCCTGTACGTTTTGATCAGGATACAACGTTTTTTGTTTCAGGCATATTTGAGAAAATGCCTCTGCATTCTTCTCAACAATTTGACTTCGTTTTATCATTCGAATACCTAAAAAGCATAAAAGAATGGGTAGCAAAAGGACATACCGGTCCACGTAATTACGTTATGCTAGCTAACGGAACTGATATTACTACTTTCAACAAAGTAGTGGCTGACGTAATTACAGCTAATACAGGAGACACCACCCGAAAAGTTGTAGCCGCTAGGTTTTCGGATACATACTTGCACAATGCTCAATCAGACAATGGATCAGGTAGCGGAAGAATACAGTACGTTAGATTATTATCAATATTAGCCGTATTTATTTTAATTATTGCTGCTATCAATTTCATGAATCTTTCCACAGCAAAAGCGGCGCGGCGCTTAAAAGAAATTGGTATTAAAAAAGTAGTGGGCGCCAATCGAAAACAACTCATTTTCCAATTTCTTTCCGAGTCAGTATTAGTAACTTTTTTTGCGGCTATCCTTGCAATAGGCATGGCGATTCTATTGCTTCCAATCTTCAATGAAATTACAGCTAAGCAAATCCGGCTTCAATTTAATCCAACCATTGTTTTTTATTTCCTACTCATTGTACTTTGTACAGGATTATTGGCAGGCAGTTACCCCGCTTTTTACCTGTCTCAGTTTAAACCGCTTTCCGTACTCAAAGGGAAACTCAACACCTCCATTGCCGAAATGATATCAAGAAAGGGACTGGTTGTTTTTCAGTTTACACTATCAACAATTTTAATAGTTGCTGTGATAGTCATATATCGTCAGCTACAATTTATACAAAGTACAGATATCGGTTATAGCAAAAATCATGTTATGCGTTTTTCTGTGGAAGGGAATATACAAGGCAAAGAACAGGAATTTATTGCTGAGCTAAAAAACATTCAAGGTGTTGTAAACGCAAGTTCTACGTTTCATAAGATGGTTGGACGTGGATACAACCATGTTGGCATACAATGGGAAGGAAAAGATCCAAACAACGACATTACATTCGATGCGTTTGAGGCAGATTACGATTTTATAGAAACAATGGGCATGGAAATGAAAGAAGGAAGGAGTTTTTCCAGAAAATTTGGCTCTGATTCAACTAATATAATACTGAACGAAACAGCCGTTAAAGTAATGGGTTTAAAAGACCCAGTAGGTAAAACTATTCGTAAATCTGGCAGGCCTCTACAGATTATTGGTGTGGTAAAAGACTTTCATGTAGAGTCACTGCATGAACCGATAAAACCTGGGTATATTTTCTTATGGCCGGGAGGTGGTATTATTGCAAACATTCAGGCGGAAAACCAACGGCATACAATTGCAGCCATTGAAAATGTGTTTAAAAAGTATAACCCGGGATTCCCATTTACTTTTAACTTCCTAGATGAAGCCTATCAAAAACAATATGAGTCTGAAACAAGAATATCTGCATTGTCAAAATATTTTGCAAT
>CAYVEI010000446.1:0-2119 GCA_964450515.1 uncultured Terrimonas sp.
ACTTGCAGCATATTTATATTCCGCGGCCCCCTTTTCACACGAAAAATGTTTAAACCCTTCTAACTCCTTTTCCATTTTTTGGTTTATTTCCCTAATTTCATTAGCATTAGCTGTTCCATCAAACGAAATCTGACCAATGAATATACTCTGGTATTATCTCAAACCGCATCGCTGGCTTATTGCACTTGCGCTTTTATTAGCCGGGGTAGCGCAGTTGCTTACTTTGGTTGACCCGCTGATCTTCGGAAAAATTATTGACGATTACGCTACCAACCCGGGCAGCAAAACAGAAAAAGAATTAGTGAGCGGCGTAACCTTCTGGCTGCTGGTGGCCGTTGCCATAGCCCTCCTGGCACGGCTTGCCAAAACCCTGCAGGATTACGTGATGCGCCTTGCAGTGCAAAAATTTGGCATGCAGATATTCAACGACGGGCTAAAGCAAACGCTCCGTCTTTCTTTCCAGGAATTTGAAGGACAAAGAAGCGGCGAAACGCTTTCCGTGCTGCAAAAAGTGAGGACCGATACCGAAAGGTTCATCAATGCCTTTATCAATATTCTTTTTTCTTCGCTCATTGGCATTGGCTTTTTAATATGGTATGCCATTACCAAACACTGGCTGCTGATACCGGTTTTTATTATTGGGGTAGTGGTATTGGGCGGGCTCACCGGGCTGCTGAGCAAAAAAATAAAAACCCTGCAGCGTTCCATCAACCGCGAAACGAACCAGATGTCGGGCGCCATTACCGAATCACTGCGCAATATTGAACTGGTTAAAAGCCTCGGACTAACCTATCCCGAAATCAGGAGGCTGAGAGATCATACTAAAAAAATATTCGACTTAGAGATACGAAAGGTGAAAAAAGTGCGGATGCTCAGCTTTTTGCAAAGCTCGGCGCTCACTTTATTACGGCAATCCATTTTGTTTATTTTATTATGGCTCATCTTCCGGCATGTGCTTACTACGGGTGAACTGATCAGTATGCAATTTATTTCCACTACTATTTTTGGACCACTGCAGGACTTAGGCAATATCATTCTTTCGTACCGCGAGGCGGAAGCGTCTATCATGAATTTCGACAGGCTTATGAAAAAGCCGGTGGAGGCCAGACCGGAAGAGCCGGTTGCTATTGGCCCCCTGGAGTCTATGCGCTTTGAGCATGTGGTGTTTCGCCATAGCAGCGCTTCGGTAAACGCTATTGATGATATTTCTTTTGAGCTGAAAAGCGGCGATACCATTGCTTTTGTTGGTCCCTCGGGATCCGGCAAATCAACCTTAGTGAAATTATTGGTGGGCTTGTACCGTCCGGTAAAAGGAGGTATTTATTTTAATAATATACCGTCGGTGCAGATCCGCTATAACGAAATGCGCCGCCAGATTGGATTTGTAACGCAGGATACCCAATTGTTTTTTGGAACCATAAAAGAAAATTTATTGTTTGTAAAGCCCGGCGCAACCGATGAAGAAATACTGTATGCCCTGCACCAGGCTTCCTGCGATGGTATGCTGGCCCGTTCCGGGAAGGGAATAGACACGGTTTTGGGCGAAAGCGGTATGAAATTGTCGGGGGGTGAAAAGCAGCGCATAGCCATTGCCAGGGCGTTGTTGCGGCAGCCGCGGCTGCTGATCTTTGATGAAGCTACCTCGGCGCTGGATTCCCTTACCGAAGAAGCCATTACGGAAACCATTAAATCCATATCGGCGCAAAGAGACCCGATTACGATTTTAATAGCCCACCGGCTGTCTACCATTATGCATGCCGACACCATTTATGTGCTGGAAAAAGGAAAGGTAGCCGAGTCGGGCAGTCATGATTTCCTGGTAGATAAAAAAGGACTGTACTATGCCATGTGGCGGCAGCAAATTGGCGAAAGACGGAGCGATCCCTTGGTTGTAACAACAGCAAATGATGATAATGAGCCGGAGCAGGAGTGATACGGAAGTTCAGCTATCTTTGCATCATGCCGCGCATCATTGCTATTGACTACGGGTTAAAACGAACCGGTATTGCCGTAACCGATCCCCTGCAGATCATTGCCACCGGTTTAACTACTGTTGAGTCTCCCAAACTTATTGATTTTCTGAAAAGCTATTTTGAACGGGAACAGGTAGAAAAAATAA
>CAYVEI010000447.1:0-2117 GCA_964450515.1 uncultured Terrimonas sp.
CGGTGAACAGCCTGCGCATTGCCTTTGCCTGCGATGAATCGGTACATACCGGCAAAGTGGTAGCGTTGGGGTAAGCAGGAGGATATACACGAAATAGAATGTTCAGGGATTACACAGGTTTTGTTTACGGTAAAAGATTGCTTTCAAAAAAAAGTAATATGAAAATAATTTTATTATCTCTTGCATTTATATTTTGCAGCATTCCCCTGCTCTGGTCAAAAACAGGTGATACGATCCGCGTGGTTTCACACGATAAAACCATAGTAGTTACCGATCCGGCTACGGGAGTGAAAGCCTACCGGCAGTGGGCGGTATTTCCTTCGGCAAAAGTGCCGGTACGCAGGATTAACCTGCTGGTTACTTTCGGCTGCCCCGATTCGCTGCGTTGTGCCGACTGGGATTACTTAGATCATATTTATATCCGTAGAAAAGGAGGGGTTAACAGCCCGTCTTTGGATTATCCCATCGGAAGAATGCTTACGCCTTACGGCGGGGCATTTGGACATGACTGGAGCTTTGACTGGAAGTCGGACATTACCGATTTTAGCTTATTGCTGAGAGACAGTGTTGAAATTGAATACGAGCATACAGGTTACGAGCCCAATAACGACAGGGGCTGGAAGATCACTGTAACCTTTGAAATTGTTGAAGGAAAGCCTGCGCTGGAACCTGTTTCTATTCTTAAGTTGTATGATGGCAGCTTCCCTTACGGCGACAGTACGCAAAGCATAGAGGAAAAATTAAAGCCGGTTTCTTTTGTTACAGAAAAAAATACGCAGCATGCCCGTATCCTTATTTTTCAAACCGGGCATGGTATGGACGCCAATGGTTGTGGTGAGTTTTGCAGCCGCTACCGCGAACTTTGGTTCGACGGGAAAATGATTGACAAACGAAATATCTGGAAAAAATGCGGTGATAATCCTTTATACCCGCAGGCTGGTACCTGGCTCATAGACCGTGCATACTGGTGCCCGGGCTACCTGCAGCAGCCCGATGTATTTGATCTGCCTGTTACTAACGGTACGGAACATACGATTGATGTGAATATGGAACCTTATGTAACCGGCAACCCCAGTGCCAGTGAACGCATCAGCGCCTATCTTATTCAGTATAAAAAGCCGTCGGCACAGCATGATGCGGCTATTGAAGATATTGTGGTACCCACCGGTTCAAAAACACATCTTCGTAAAAATCCCTCCTGTGCCAATCCTGTAATCGTGATCCGGAACATGGGCAGTAGGCCGCTTACACAATGTGTAATTGAATATGGTACGAAAGGTTTCAGCAAGCGGAGGTATGTATGGGAAGGCAGCCTGTTGTTTAACCGGCAGGCTGAAATTGAGCTTCCCGGCAGCATACAGGGCAACGCAGGTGAAAACATATTCACCGTATCGCTTACCACGCCCAACGGAAAAAAAGACGCTAATAGCAGTGATAATATCATGCATACGCTGTTTACGAAAGCGCCTGTGCATGGCAGTGAGCTGGTATTTCATTTGCGCACCAATAAACAGCCGCAACAAAACGGGTATGTTGTACGCAGCAGTGATGGTAAAACAATGTATGAAAGAGCTTTGGGTACTTTAGAAGCGGAGACAGATTACCGCGACACCCTTCACCTGGCGCCGGGTTGTTATGAGCTGCTATTAAAAGATACGGCGGATAACGGGCTGGAGTTCTGGTTCAATAATCGTGGCGGTAGAGGGTTTGCGCGGCTATTGGATGGTAAGGGACAATTGCTGAAGCATTTTGATTCGGATTTTGGAAGTGATATCTATTATAGCTTTGAAGTATCGGCCGATACCAATGCATTTTCCTTACCGGATACCCTGCCTGCGGTTGGTGTATTTCCAACGCGTACAAGCGGCAAAACCACGATGGATTATTTTGGCAACAGTCCTCAAAAAGTGACCGTGCAACTGGTTACCGACCCCGGCAACGAGGTAATAGAAGAACATGTATACGAAGCATTAAAAGAAGGGGTATTTGCTTATGATTTATCATACCGGCCGGCACAACGTTATTATTTAAAAGTATATGTTGGCGGTAAGCTGGTTTTTAATAAGCGGGTGAGGGTAGGAGGGTAAAAATGGTAAGAGGTAAAATGGTAAGAGAGG
>CAYVEI010000448.1:0-2093 GCA_964450515.1 uncultured Terrimonas sp.
GCCGGTGATCACCCCGCTGGATACGAGTGCGCTGCATATACCCGTGAGCCAGGGTCAGATCGGCCTGATAATAGATACAAGACCGATAGCAAAAAAAGGATATAAGCCGGCTTATATCTCCCTGTCGGTAACAAACGGACAATCCTTTTCTTTTTCGGATGACCATGTGGAGGTGGATGCGTTTACCAATCTTGTTATATGGCGTATTCCCAAAGACAGTGTCTCGGAAAAGGACGTGGAACAGTTTGCCAAAGGGATTCCGGTAACCATAAAAGTGTATGATAAAGAAGATATGCTGCTGGCCGAATTACAGGAAAACAGCCTGCCTGTAAGTACTGATGTTACACCGATTGAGATAAGGACTTCGAAGCCAAAGATAATACCACCCTTAAAGATAATTGCCGGCATACCTTATGTTATTCAGCGGATGCCCGATGAAACTGACCAAAGTGCGGGTATATGGACATATGCTTATAATGAGGTAAATGCCAGTTCAGTAGGAGGAAGCCTCACTGACCTGACAGAGAATCCATTTGTAACCCTGGAATCTGATTATATTATGGGAAAAAATGATGCAGAAGATTATGCAGGGCAATTTTTCACCTTTGAAAAAGTAGGGAATGATTCTACTTTTTATATAAAGGCCAAAGGTAAAAAAGATAAATACCTTTTTATTCATCCTCAACTGCAGCGGGTATTTGTTTATGACGGACTGCCTGCCAATTTGCCTGATGATAACTATAAATTTATTCTCAGCCAGGATGACGAAGGAAGAGTTATCATTAAATCGTATAGTAAAGCCCCTTTAAAGCTATCTAAGACTACGTTTCTGGGAACTCAATTTGATGATATGAGTATGAGTGCAGGTATTGCTTCGAAATTCAGGTTAGTCCCCGCAGATATTACGATGCAGGCCCAGAACCTGGGGATCACTTACGACCAGCCTATTATGCCGCCTGCTCAACTGGATTTTGCGGTAGCCACCACCATTAACAATTGTGGAGTAGCCGAGGTAAAACAAACAATTGGTAAGGCAGATACCAGGAGCACTACCATTAATACCAAAACGGAGGAAAGCTTTTCTATAACGACACAGCATAAAGCAAGTGTGGATATGTCGTTGAGCATGGGCGTTAGTGCAGACCTTTTTGGTGTAGCCGGTATGGAAAGAAACCTTACTTTTTCCGTAGGATATGAGTATACAAATACGCAAATGACAACGAATGTATTTGGTTTTGATACAAGTAAAACAATAACAACGGAGGTATCAGTGCAACGGGAGATTACGATTCCGCCGCATACATCCCTGGATGCGTATGATGCCGTACAAACTTACCGGAATGTTGTTGTGCTCTATGTACAAAAAATAAGGTTAACCGGTGAGCGCAATGGCGTATCTCTTACGGGTGATGAAATTGTATCGCAACTGGTGGCTAACCAGTTCGGCGGAGTGGTTACTGAAATAGGAGATTCATATGTTACCATAACCGTAAGGGGAAAAGTAAATATTGAAAATTTGATGGCTGCCCAAACAGATGTAAAAACAAAACCATGTGGCGGTTAACGATTGGTTAATGATAAACAGCGGATAATCGTTCATTCAGCGCGATATATAAATTCATTTCGGAAACTATTTTAATTGGCTACAAACGGGCAGTTAGCCGTGGGTGGTGGATCTCACAGCCCACTTTGATTAGCGGTGAAAGAGAAGAAGTGAAAACCACGCTATTGCCCCCGATTTATACGCCTCTTTTACACCCCCGTCTCTTCTTGCCTGAGTGCACCTAAGTTGAAGAGCATTGGCTGTTAAACGTAAAAAAAATTGGGCATTTAGGCTATGAACCCATATTTTTATGGATTCTAAACCACAAAATTGAAATGACAAACCCGCACGCAAAAAGTACTGCAACCCTTGTATTTTTATTTGGATTAATGATCGCTGCATTTACCGCCTGCCGTTCCGACCAGCATGAACCGCTCAAAATTAAAAAGCATACCAGCATAGCGCTGGTGGGCAATAACCTGGGATCAAGGATGATGAACTTCGGGCATTTTGAAACAGAAATGCAGGTACGCTATCCCGATAGTATGCT
>CAYVEI010000449.1:0-2088 GCA_964450515.1 uncultured Terrimonas sp.
TTACATTTTCAGCAAAATGTAATATTCACATGGGAGGCAAATCGTAGCGGTTAATGGAATATCGTGGGCAAGAACCGTGGGTTATAAAGCAAAAAGCCATTGCAATATGGCTTTGTTGAAATTTATTGTGTATTCTAAACGCAAAGGTACCCGGTTTTATTGCAAAAACAGCATATAGTACGTTAAAAACAAAACAATTTTTTACAGTTATGTTATATATTATTTGCTATAAGTTTTTTATATATAAAATTTTATTTTATATTTTACTTTATAAATGGTATAAATATTTAACAGAATGATACTATTAAGTGTAAGAGAACAACTACTGCACCAATAATGTTTGAACTGAAACAAAATATGATAGTTTTGCCAATGGCAAAATAGAGCAATAAAATAATTATGTATTTAAATAAAATCGTCATACAGAATATCCGGTCTATTTCAAAATTTGAAATGACTTTTGATAATCCAGCCGGCTGGCACGTGATTATCGGGGATAATGGTGCAGGAAAATCTACTATTGTTCGTTCCATTGCCCGGGGAATTGTTGGTCCAAACGATGCAAAGGCATTAAGATTAAATCTGAATGATTGGGTAAAACGAGATGCTGGGGAATCCGAAGAAATAAAACTTACAGTAACAAAGCATGATTCTGATAGCAAGGCAGGACAAAGCCCCCAAGAAAGATATCTTTTGACGCTAACACCGCCATCGTTAAAAATAAAACTGAACTTTATACCTTAAACAGTAACGACAAAGCAGCGTTTGAAAACATTTGGAGCAATACTACGGGTTGGTTTTCTTGTGCTTTTGGGCCTTTTAGACGCTTCACCGGAGGAGAAAAAGAATGGATGAAAGTTTACTATTCCGATCCAAGAGCAGCAGCTCATTTATCTGTTTTTGGTGAAGATGTAGCGCTTACGGAAGCTATTAATTGGTTAAAGGATTTGCATATCAAAAATTTAGAACGTAATCAAAGTACCAGTTCAGGAAATAGTACAGATGCTTCTATTTTGGAATCACTAAAATCTTTTTTAAACGAAGGAGGTTTATTACCGCACGGTTCAAAACTGGACTCTATTAGCAGTGAGGGTATTTTCTTTATTGATGGAAATGGAAGTAGAATTGATGTTACACAAATGAGTGATGGCTATCGTTCCATTTTAAGCTTAACATTTGAATTGATCAGACAATTGGTTAGAGCCTATGGACCTCAGGCTGTTTTTAAAAACTTTGAGAAAGAAAAATATCTCATAGACTTGCCAGGAGTTGTATTGATTGACGAAGTAGATGCACATTTACATCCTACCTGGCAGGCTCGTATAGGTGAATGGTTTACCGGTGTATTTCCTCAAATTCAATTTATCGTTACTACACATAGTCCGCTTATTTGTCGTGCAGCCGAAAGAGGTACAATTTGGAGGCTAAAAGCTCCGGGCTCTGAACAAGAATCAGGAGAAGTAACAGGAACAGATAAAGAAAAGCTATTGTATGGAGATTTATTAGACGCTTATGGTACAGAACTCTTTGGTTGGAATATTACACAATCTCAAAGCGGACAGGTACTTACAGAGGAGTTGGCAACACTAAATATGAAATCATTTAAACAAAAATTGAGTGAGTCGGAAAAAGTTAAATTAGAAGAGCTTAAAGCACTTTCAAATTTGTGCCTTTTAAGGAAAATGCAAAAGAGAAACGAAGAGCTGCCTATACTATAGATATACTTGGGTTAAATTCTCGAAGCAATCTGGTAAGGGCAAGAAGGATTGCTTTTGACAACTATAAAAGTAGATTATTTGAATATGTACATAAAAAAGAAGCGGAAGCTACCATTGCTGCGTTGGCTCCCTTAATTGATTCTTTAAAAAGCGAGCACCATCAAACTGTATGGCACGAAATGATACGACAGAGAAGTTTACATCCTGAAATTGATGATTTGTTTAACCGCGCTCCTGAAGCGTTAAATTGGATATAATAGCAATATACTATTTCAGGAACAGGAATGCTTGTTAGCGCTCAATATCCCCTTCATGCATTTATTTTAATTCTATCCGGGCTTTCCTGCCAAAGAAACGGGTAATGGAATCC
>CAYVEI010000450.1:0-2081 GCA_964450515.1 uncultured Terrimonas sp.
GCCAGCAGGGTTTCCATGCGTGCATCGTATACCCTGCCTATATTCCGGGCACTGTCATCATAATTGCCGGCTTTTTTTGCACCGCTGTTCCAGTAATCATTCGCTATGCGGATGCCGGCATCACGCAAGGGTATGCTAAACAACCCTCTTGCTTTACTTATAGCCATTTCTTTATCATTTAAAAGCAATTCCATAACACCGCCTTTTAAAAGTTTGGCGGTTACGGAAAAGCTATCGGTAACACTATCCTTAGATTGAATAATAAAGGATTGATTGTTCTGGTTAACCTGGAAGTTCAGCTTCTTCGCATTGTCAACATACACCGCATATCCATTGGCTTTATTGCCCTGGGCCACAATTACTCCTTTCTTACGATCATTCAATTCCACTTTAGCGGTAAAAAACAATTCCCTTCCTGTAAGGTCGGGCAGCAGGTCGGGCCGGATATACGTATTTTGAGGCAGTGAGAGCACATTTAATTTTGAACGCAGCATTATACGATGGATCAAACCGGCTTTACCCAATTCTACCTGTTCGCTGATGCCGCTGGCTTTAAATGCTTTTTCAAAACCCTGCTGCTGTATACCCGATGCAATAAACAATGCTTTCTGGATCCATTTATCTTCGGCGCTTCCACCCTCTTTACTGGCCAGCTTAAATAACGTTTCTCCCAATGTTTCCGATGAAGGAAGATCGCATGCTTTTAATACGGCGGCCAGCACCACCCGCAAATCTTTGTCTTCAAATATACCTGCTTCCATTATTGATTTTGAAACCTCTTCCGTTTCCGGCAATACCTGTATGGCTGCCCTGCGCACTCCTGCTGCAGGATGCTTTAATGCGCCAATGGCAACATTAAGCGCTTCCTTATTATCGCCGCTAAACGCTTTCAGCCCTTGCAATGTCCATAAAGCATGCACGGCAGGCGCATTTAAACCTATTGCATCAACTGTAGTATTTTGAATAAGCTTATACAATTTGTCTGCTACTTTTTTATCACCCTGCTCCACCAGCAAACGTTGGGCTGTAGTACGCCAAAACATATTAGGGCTGCTCAGCGCCCTGATGAGACCATCCGTATCCTTTTTATTAAGCGACACGATCTTATCTTCTTTCCCTTTTTTATAGCGGATACTGTATATCCTTCCCCTTAACGAATCCCGTATAGGATTTATATAGGCATTGCCTTTACCCGTTTCATATCCCTCCGGCGTGGGGTTATGCTGAATAATAAAATTATACCAGTCTGCTATCCATACATTCCCATCCGGGCCAACATCAGCCTGAACGGGCCCAAACCAGTCATCGGCGCTTGCCACAAAGTTCCACCCGTCTTCACCTTCTTTGAAACTAGAACCATCGGGTTCAATAATATTGCGATGAATAACCCTGCCGGTGGGTTCGTTTACAAAAGCAATCCTGTTCCAGAACTCCTTTGGATAATTTCGGGCCGTGTATAAACTATGTCCCGCCGCCGCGGTGAAACCATTGTGCACATCTACCTGCCGCAGGTTTTTGGTTACCACGTGCATGGTATAATGACTTTCAATTTTATCTATACCTGTTTCCCCGCCCTGTCCCGACATTTCAAAGTAACGTTTCGGGATAGTGTACGCGGCGCTGTGCGTGTTGTTGGCGGTTGATATGAAAGCATCAAAATCTTCCGAGAAGCCCAACCCCCAGGTATTGTTGGAAGTATTGCCCAGGAACTCTAACTGTTTGCCATCGGCCGTAAAATGATACAGACCCTGGCTAAAGCGCATCGTGTCTTTGCTATCGCCTATCACACCTTTAAAACCGGAATAGCCAACGGTTCCCCATATTGTATTATCGGGGCCGTAACGGAAATTGGAAGGCCCCGCATGGGTATCAAAAGTTCCCCAGCCCGAAATGATCTTTTCCCGCACATCGGCTTTATCATCACCATCCGTATCTTTCAAAAATAAAAAATCGGGCGCCTGTGCCACTACGATGCCGCCATTAATGAAAGCAAAGCTGGTAGGAATGTTCAGCTTATCGGCGAACACGGTAAATTTATCTGCCTTACCATCTCCGTCCGTGTCTTCCAGTATCTTGATCAT
>CAYVEI010000451.1:0-2072 GCA_964450515.1 uncultured Terrimonas sp.
AGGCATGTAATAAATATTGTAAGTACCGAGAAAGCGGTAAATATCTTTCCCCGCTTTTGGTCAGCGGCATATTGAGAATCAAAATCCTGATCGAGGAAAGTATACTGAAAAGGGATATCCGGGAAATTTTTTTTCCAGGTTTGCTCAATACCTGCAACCGTTGAAGCAATATCTGTTGTCTTTAATTTTAGTGCAACAAGATTATTATAGGGTGAGTAAAATAAGATCAATGGAGTAATGGGATTATACAATGATTTCTGATTGAAATCTTTTACTACCCCTACTACTTCCTTATAATTGCCTGAGGTATCACCGGGAAATTTTACCCGTTTACCAATTGGGTTATCACCCCACCCAAATTCCGTTACCATTTTTTCGTTTACCAAAATACTGTGCAATGTATCAGCAGGTCCTGAAAAATTCCTTCCTTTCACAACTTGTATGCCCAGCGTTTTCATATAATCTTCATCAATCTCATAAACATCCACGCCCTTATCCGCAAAGCCATCTTTTGATTGAACAGAAAATAAATTAAAACTAACTCCCTGACCGGGCACCGCACCTGATGTACTTACCGAAAGCACCTGCGGGTTATTGTGCATTTCGTTCTTAAAAGACAGCACAGAGCTTCGTATATTCCTGTCTGTAACAGCCGATGCAGTCATCACCCGGGCCTTATCAAAACCAAGATCTTTATTTCTTAAATACCGAAGCTGCCCGTACACCACCCATGTACAAATGAGCATGATCATGGATATGGAGAATTGTATTACTACCAAAGCCCTTCTTAAATGAACATTGCTGGAACCTTTTGCCAAACTTCCTTTTAATACATCAACCGGGTTAAATTTAGACAAATAAAACGCAGGATAGATACCGCCTACAATCCCAACAAACACCACTACAGCAAGCAGAATAAGTATAGTGTCTGACTTGAATAATGTGCCGAACGAAATGAATTTCCCGGCCAGTGTATTGAACATAGGGAGAAACAGCGCAATCAAACCTATACTCAGCAGCAACGCAATAAAAGCGGTTAATGTAGATTCAATCAAAAATTGCAGTACCAGTTGTATTTTAGTTGAACCGGTTACTTTTCTTATACCGATTTCCTTTGCCCTTCTCGCTGATCTGGCGGTAGTGAGATTCATGTAGTTAATGCAGGCGATC
This sequence comes from uncultured Terrimonas sp., assembly GCA_964450515.1. GTDB lineage: Bacteria > Bacteroidota > Bacteroidia > Chitinophagales > Chitinophagaceae > Agriterribacter. Next base: position 1,171 of record CAYVEI010000451.1, read on the forward strand.
AGCAACATAAAAAATGCAACAGCCGAAAATATGTAGATATAAGACATGCTGCCTGTTTCTTCAGGCTCGTTAGCGGTACTGGAATGGAGATGTATAGACGTGATGGGTTGTGCTTCAAAACTTATTTTAATATTGAACTGTGCAAAAATGGAAGCCAGGTATTTATCAAACATAGGCTTCATCTTATTATCAAAGGCCGCGGCTGTTGTACCCGGTTTTAGTAAAACATAAGTGAAGTAATCAAAGTTTCCCCAGTTGTTCGCGAAGTCGGCCGGAAGCGAACTCCTCGAAACCAGGATATTAAAAATGAAATGGGAATTTTTGGGAACGTCTTTCATCACTCCCGTTACTTTGTATACCTTGCCATTAACATTCTCCAAAGTTTTACCAACGTACGATTTGTTTGTGCCGAAAAATTTTATGGCTGATGATTGGGAAAGTACAACTGTGTTGGGTTCTTTCAATGCAATTAGTGGATTTCCTTCAATAAAAGGATAAGTAAATACGCGAAACACATTGCTATCGGCAAAAAATACTTTGTCTTCATACAATCTTAAACCGCCATTCTTAAACATGGTTCTCCCGCTGTTCACAAAACGTACCGACTCTTCTACTTCCGGGTAATCTTTTGCCACCGCCGGCCCCAATGGAAATGGTGCTATCGCCCAGCGCATAGTATCCCTGTCGGCTTCCTTAATGATGGAGTTTATACGGAATATTCTATCGGCCTTCTCATGATACCTGTCGTAGCTCAGTTCATCTTTAATATAAAAGATAAGGAACAAACCAAAAGTTATTCCAATGGTAAGTCCAAGAATATTTAAGAGGCTATACCATTTGTCTCTTTTAAAATTTCTCAGCGCAACGAGTAAGAGATTTTTTATCATTTGAGATTTGATATT
>CAYVEI010000452.1:0-2071 GCA_964450515.1 uncultured Terrimonas sp.
CCCTGTTCGCAGGCATCGGCATAACTGTTGAGCTGGAATATTGTTCGGGTTAACTCATTCTTTAACCTGGCCTCCGGTAAATTGGTTTCTTTCATTGCTGTAGCAACCACCGCTGCGCTTATCAATTCCAGCTCACCGGCTATGGCGTGCATAAAGCCGGCCCTTTGCCGCAGTGAAAATGTGCTATAGGCTTCAAATGCGTTCCATGATTGTTCCATTACTTTGCTGATCTCTTCTGCGGTAGCATCTTTAAATGTTTGCATAGTGATATATGATTAGGTAAGACAGATAAAATTTTCTGCCCAAATTTCGGCAATCTTTAATGATTATCCTCAACATCTAAATTCTGTATCTTCGCCGCCATGGAAAAAAGTGTACAGAAAGCGGTTGTAATGAGCGGTATCCGGCCAACAGGAATACTGCATCTGGGCAGTTATTTTGGAGCATTACAGAACTATGTGCGTATGCAGGATGAGTATGAATGTTATTTTATGGTAGCCGACCTGCATTCGCTTACCACGCATCCCGATACCAAAAGTTTAAGGGCCAACGTGCTGCATGTAATATCGGAGTACTTAGCCTGCGGTCTCAACCCCGATAAGGCGGCATTGTATTGCCAGAGCGCGGTGTATGAAACTTCGGAGCTCTATTTATACCTGAATACACTGGCTTACAAAGGAGAGCTGGAAAAAACAACCACTTTTAAAGATAAGGCCCGTTTACAACCACAGAATATTAATGCGGCCTTACTTACCTATCCCTCGTTAATGGCGGCTGATATATTGCTGCACCGTGCGCTGTACGTACCTGTGGGTAAAGACCAGGAACAGCACCTGGAGATGGCGAGGAATTTTGCCAACCGGTTCAATCATCGTTACGGAGAGATATTTCCGGAGCCGCTTGCCTTTAATTTTGGAGCAGCATTAGTGAAAGTGCCTGCATTAGACGGTACGGGCAAAATGAGCAAGAGCGAAAATCAAAATGCAACCTTATATCTTTCTGATGAGGATGAACTCATCCGAAAAAAAATAATGAAGGCAAAAACCGATGAAGGTCCGAAAGCGCCGCATTCGCCTATGCCAGACTATATTGAAAATATATTTCAACTCCTGAAGCTTGTTAGCGATGCCGGTGTGTACACAAAGTTTGAAGCAGATTATAATAACTGCAGCATACGCTACGGCGATTTAAAAAAGCAGTTGGCCGAAGATATGGTGCGGTTTATTGCACCCATACGGGAAAAGGCAAAAGCCATCCGCGACAATGAAACCTATATGAAGGAAGTGATGGAAAAAGGTGCTGCCAAAGCGGGTGAAAGCGCTAAAAGAACCATGCAGCAGGTGCGTGAAGCTATCGGGATAAAATATTTTTAAGAAAAATACAGTGCGGGCGTTCAATGCAGTTAAAATTATATATCTTGAATACTCACTCATATCTGCTATCCCTCATTTCAAACTTTGAACACAATCGTAATGGCGAAAACTAAAAAACCCAAACATATTGCTGTAGCAGGAAATATAGGAGCCGGAAAAACCACCCTCACAGAAATGCTGAGCAAGCATTACCGCTGGATACCCCAGTTCGAAGACGTAGATCACAATCCTTACCTCTATGATTTTTATGAAGATATGCCCCGCTGGAGCTTTAACCTCCAGATTTATTTTTTAAACAACAGGCTGAGGCAGTTACTGGAAATACAGAAAGGCAACGAAACGGTTATACAAGACAGAACGATTTATGAAGACGCGCATATTTTTGCGCCTAACCTCCACGAAATGGGACTGATGAGCAAAAGGGATTTTGAAAATTATTTCCGTTTTTTTGAAACACTGAAAACCATGGTCAATCCGCCCGATCTGCTTATTTACTTACAGGCATCGGTGCCCACGCTGGTAGGACAAATACAAAAACGCGGAAGAGAATACGAAGAGAATATACGCTTAGATTACCTGAAGCGGCTGAATGAATTTTATAATAAATGGATTGACAGCTATAAAGAAGGGGCGCTGCTGGTTATTGATATTGATAAAAACAAGTTTCCCGAAAACGAAGAGCACCTGGGAGAGATCAT
>CAYVEI010000453.1:0-2017 GCA_964450515.1 uncultured Terrimonas sp.
GCACAATTTCCCTTTTACGGGTTTTTTGAAGCAGCCGTTCATAAGGAAGATTAAAGTAATCGCAAACCATTTTCTGAATGGTTTCGATAGTGATCTCCCGGGATGATGTTTTTACAAAATTGCGGAGTACTTTTTTTGCCAATTCGAGATCTATTTCCCTCTTATTAAGCGAAGACTGTGCCAAAAGAGAAATTAATGCGCCTTCCAGCTCTCTTACATTACTCTGAATATTGTACGCAATGTACTTCACTACCTCTTTGGGCATCTCCAGCCCGTCATTCTTCATCTTCTTTTCCAGGATGTCCATCCGGGTTTCATAATCGGGCAACTGCATATCGGCGCTCAGTCCCCAGCGAAAACGGCTCAGCAGTCTTTCCTGCACTCCTTCCAGGTCTTTGGGCGATTTATCGGAAGTAAGGATAAGCTGCTTGCCGCTCTGGTGCAAATGATTAAAAATAGCGAAAAGCGCATCTTGCGATTTTTCGGCACGGTTAAAAAACTGCACATCATCTACGATCAGTACATCAATCATCTGGTAAAAATGAATGAAATCATTGATGGCGTTGTTGCGGCTGTGATCCTGGAACTGGTTAATGAATTTTTCCGAGCTTACATATAACACTACTTTGTGCGCATGAAGCCGTTTTACATCGTTGCCTATGGCCTGTGCCAGGTGTGTTTTGCCTAATCCAACACCACCATACACCACCAGCGGGTTAAAAGAGGTAGATCCCGGCTTTTCAGCAACGGTTTTACCTGCCCTGCGGGCTACGCGATTACAATCGCCCTCAATAAAAGATTCAAATGTATATATGGGATTGAGCTGTGAATCAATCTGCATCTTTTTCAATCCCGGAATTACAAATGGATTTTTTACCGGATTATTTATAACCAAAGGAAAGTCCATTTCATTATTCGAATATGTTTTAAAACCATGCCCCGGAACGTCCATGGTAAGTGGTTTGTTTTTATCATTACCGCTATCTACCATGATACGATATTCCAGTCTTGCTTCTTTTCCTAATTCTCTCTTCAAAGTCTTTGCCAGTAAATTTACATAATGCTCTTCCAAGTATTCATAAAAAAACTGGCTGGGTACCTGTATGGTTAAGATTTTGTCTTTCAAACCAACAGGCTTGATCGGTTCAAACCAGGTTTTAAAATGCTGCCACTCTACAATATCTTTTATTATGTCAAGACAATTGAGCCATACCTTATCATGTGTTTTATCCATTATCCGTAAAGCAGTTTATATATTGAATTAAGTATATTATAGTCTGTAAGGTTTTTCCGTTTTTTTAATGTGTATAACTCATCAAAAAAAAGTAGGGCAGGGCGGCGAATATCAACATTTCCTGTTGAAAAAAAAATTTTTTATTCCCTTGATTTTTCCCCAATAAGAACAGTGTGCGTATTTGTCAAAATTTTACTTTTATTCTTCTTAAAAATAAAATCAAGCCTGCCTAATACTATACCTGTCCAGCCTGCCTGGTTAACAATTACATAGCGCCCCCGGCTTATTTTTTTAAATCGCCGGCTTATCCATAAAAGTAGGAGTATGCCTGCCAATAATCAAATCTATATATTCCGTTTCTTTCGCTAATGTTATTCCTGATCTTCATAGTTAACCCTGCTGCCTGTCATACGCCTTTTACGGCGGTAAGATCAAGAAATACCTGCAATACCTTTCCGTTCACTTCCTGCAATGCCATGAGATTGTCAAAAGGCATCAGCTAAAAAATTACCCGGTGTACTTTCAGGTTGCTTTTTCTGCAAAAGTGTTACCCGTATTGCTACAACAATTTGCGTGCGTTAATGTACACTATCGCCATAAGGCTTTAAGCAGGCAGCAAAGTGGTATCCGTTTTGCCCGGACTGCTTATCCGGTAAGCTGTATATTGAACTGATCGTGGTTGGTAAGAAAGCCGGCAGGATGCTATAAAAATGAAGACCAATACAGGCACGTTAATACTTTTTTTCATTTGTACAGCTTTTCACTTGCCTGCAGGAAGGTAAA
>CAYVEI010000454.1:0-2010 GCA_964450515.1 uncultured Terrimonas sp.
AAAAATAATAAGTCCCGTTTACGGGACTTTTTTTATTATTGGCCTGCTCAGCGGGTGGTTAGCATAAGTGATTGTATTCCGAATCTTACATTTCAAACCGATCTACATGGATAATTCTCAGATAGCAGATGCCCTTTCCCTGCTTTCCAGGCTCATGGACATTCATGGTGAAAACAGCTTCAGAGCAAAATCCTACGCCATAGCGGCATACACTATAGAAAAATTACCGGTTGCGCTGAATACCTTACCCCATGAAAAAATATTTACTATAAAAGGCATTGGCGACGCCATTGGCAAAAAGATCATTGAGATGGGGCAAAGCGGGAAATTAAACGCGCTGGAAGCATACCTGCAAAAAACACCTGAAGGCGTGCTGGAAATGCTGAACATAAAAGGCCTCGGGCCTAAAAAGATAGCAGTAATATGGAAGGAAATGGGTGTGGAAACGATTGGCGAATTATTGTATGCCTGCAATGAAAACAGGTTATTGCTCTTTAAAGGATTTGGAGAAAAAACACAGGAGAATGTAAAAACCTATATAGAATTTTACCTCCGCAGCAAAGGAAGCTATTTATATGCAGGCATAGAACCTTTTGCCCTGGGCATGCAGCAACAGCTCCAAAAACAATTTCCCAATCATAGATTTGCACATACCGGCGCTTTTGCAAGACAGCTCGAAACGATTGATAAGCTGGAATGGGTAAGTACCGCCGGTAACACCGAACTGGAACAGTTCTTTTTGGCCTATCCATTTTCCGTTACTGAAAAAAACGAATCCGGTATAAGCTTTAAAACGGAAGATAATATAGCCCTTACTTTTTACGCCGCCCGGGATGAGAACTTTGGAAGCATTTTATTTCATACCTGCTGCTCCGGCGCTTTTTTAAATGAATGGGAAAAAAGATTTCCATCTGCACAGGTGTATAGCAGCGAAGAACAGGTTTTTAAAGCGGCTGGCGTTCCTTACCTTCCTCCCTGCCTTCGCGAAAAAGAAACGATAATAGCTGCGGCGATGAACAAACCAGTTTTGCAGCTTATTCAGCCGGAAGATATAAAAGGCGTTATTCACAGCCACAGCAACTGGAGCGACGGAAGACAAAGCATAGAAGAAATGGCAAGAGCAGCCATTGAAAAAGGATTTGAATACCTGGTGGTCAGCGATCACAGTAAATCGGCCTTTTACGCCAACGGGTTAAAGGAAGACAGGATAAAGGAACAGCACCTTTATATTGATACGCTTAATGCGCAACTGCACCCTTTTAAAATATTTAAAAGCATTGAATCCGATATTTTGAATGATGGCAACCTGGATTACCATAATGAAGTATTAGCTACATTCGACCTGATCATCGCCTCCGTTCACGCTAACCTTAAAATGACGGAAGACAAAGCCATGCTGCGCTTATTAACAGCCATTCAAAATCCGTATACTACTATACTGGGACATATGACCGGCAGGCTGCTGCTGAGCAGGGAAGGATATCCGGTAGATCATAAAACACTTATTGATGCCTGCGTGGAGCACCATGTGGTCATAGAATTAAACGCCCATCCGCGTCGCCTTGATATGGACTGGCGCTGGATTGATTATGCATTGGAGAAAGGGGTCATTATCTCCATTGATCCCGATGCACATCATACAGATGGTTATAACGATATACGCTATGGCGTGCTTGCCGCGCAAAAAGCCGGGCTAACCAGCCAAAGCAACCTCAGCAGCTATAGCCTTCAGGAGTTTGAATTTTTCTTACAAAAAAGAAAAGAGAAAAAAGGGATTTGAGGTATTCAATCTATCCTTAGTTCTAACCCGCCCAACGGTTGATCGCTAACAGAATATTAATCTAACGGTAATGAATAGATTCAGAAAAAAACGTACATTGGGGAAACCTGTTTATATATGTTATGGAGAAGATTTAACGGAGAGCACATCCATCTCCCTATCAAAGAAGCGGTAAAAGAAGCCATCATCCGCGAAACGCAAAAGGGCTTTCACCTGAAGGTTTGTATTGG
>CAYVEI010000455.1:0-2004 GCA_964450515.1 uncultured Terrimonas sp.
ATAGGCGGGCTCGACTGGATGCTGAGGAATTTGAAGATTGATGGTGTGTACATTGATGATGCAGCGCTCGACCGGTTTACATTGCGCCGCGCAAGGAAGCTGATTGACCAGTACCGCCCCGAAGGCAGAATGGATCTGCACAGCTGGAATCATTTTAATAAGTGGGCCGGGTATGCCAATTGTTTGAACCTGTATATGGACCTGCTTCCGTATTTCGACCTGGTATGGATAGGCGAAGGAAGAGATTATAACCGCCTGCCCGATCATTGGCTGGTTGAAGTTTCGGGCATCCCGTTTGGCTTACCGGGACAAATGCTTGAGGGTGGCGGAAACCCGTGGCGGGGAATGGTGTATGGCATCACCAACCGTGCGGGATGGGCCGGCAATACACCGGATGAGCTATGGAAATTCTGGGATCAGCATAATTTTAAAGAAAAAGAACTGACGGGGTACTGGGATAAATCCTGTGTGGTTACTACCAGCAATGAACACATCAAAGCATCTGTATTTAAAGGAAATAAAGAAAGTATTATTGCAATAGCCAACTGGAGTAAAGAAGATCAGCTTAGTGCTGTTATTGTTGATTGGGAGGCGCTAGGATATGATCCATCCAAATGCACCATTAGTATACCTTTCGTAAAAGACTTCCAGGATGAACAGCCGCTGCAATCACTGAGTTCAGTAAATATCCCGGGCAAAAAAGGATATATGATCGTTGTTAAGGAAAACAATTAAACGAATATGAAGTAAGGCGAAATAAGATCATACACCAAAGCGGAAAGCGTAGCGAATGAATAAATACAAAACCTATATGAACAGGAAAAAGTTTCTTTTATCGTGGGTGGCATTGATCGCAGGTACCAAACTGTCGCTTGCAGGAAGTGAAAAAGCAGTTGCGGCTCCCGCAATAAGATTTGGTGTAGTTACAGACCTGCATTATGCCGACAGGCTTCCTAATAACAGCAGGTATTATAAGCAGTCCTTAACCAAACTATCCGAATGTATTGAGTTGATGAATGAGCAGGGTGTGGATTTCCTTATTGAGCTGGGCGACTTTAAAGATCAGAATATTCATCCCGATGAAGAGGAAACCCTCCGGTTCCTTGAAACCATTGAGCTAAAGTTCAGGCAATTTAAAGGACCGGTATACCATGTTTTGGGTAACCATGATATGGACTCTATTTCAAAAGACCAGTTTTTAAGCAAGATCCATAACCACGGTTTTTCAAAAGCCCGGGGCTATTATTCCTTTAATGCGGAACGCCACCATTTTATAGTGCTGGATGCCAACTATACCCGGGAAGGTATCGGCTATGACCGCGGGAACTTCGACTGGAAGGATTGTCATGTTCCTGAAGCGCAATTAAAATGGTTAGAAGAAGATTTAAGGAAGCATCACCAGCCTGCGATTGTATTTATTCATCAGCAACTGGATGGCCCGGCTTTCGATGGCGATCATGCCAGGTATTGTCCGGATAATGCCGACCGGGTGAGAGCGATCCTTGAACGATCGGGTAAAGTGCTTGTTGTTTTCCAGGGCCATTATCACGAGGGAGGATATAATGTAATTAACGGCATACCTTATTATACGTTGAAGGCTGTAATAGAAGGCGACGGGGCTCACAACAACAGCTATGCTATTGTGGAGATCGGGAACGATCTGAATACAGCAATAAAAGGATACCGGAAAGCCGTTTCAAAAACCCTGGTCAAATCTTAATCGGAACTAACCGCGCCGGCCAATGCTACACGCAACACTATTGGTTTTTTTTGTTACCCTATAGCACAGGAACATGTGTCCGGATACCGGAGTGACAGGATATGCTTTCAGGCATAACAATATTTTTTTGATATAGCGCTATGTTATGTTATCTTGAAGCAACATCTGTAAATGCGCAGGTGAATCACGGCACCATATCATTCATACGGCAATCAAAGCAATTAAGATTGTATGTAAAGTATCCCGTTTAGTATGCAATTTTTATTTTTAAAAATTAATATTTA
>CAYVEI010000456.1:0-1995 GCA_964450515.1 uncultured Terrimonas sp.
TGAAGATGGCGGGCATTAGCTCAAAAGCGTATGGCTCCATCAAAAATCCATACCAGTACCAGGGCGACTTTAACGACTTTGATGAGGAAACAGGCTGGAATGATTTTGCATTGCGAAACTATGATGCACAGATCGGGCGGTTTATACAGGTTGACCCTTATGACGAGTTTCCGAGCCCGTATACAGGAATGGGGAATAACCCGGTGAGTAATATTGATCCCAGCGGGGGATACATATTCGATATGAGTGGCGGGCAATTTTGGGGTATGGGTATTGGCATGGTTGCTGGTTCTGTTGCCGGGTATTATATATCTAAAAGCAATGGTGGAAACGGGATGGATGGCGCTTTAATGGGCGCCGTTGGCGGAGGGGCTGCAGGATATGGGCTTGGCAGTGTGAACTGGAGCGGAGTAGGGAATGCATTGGGTAATGCTGGTAAATGGATTGGGAATCAAGTAGGTGGATTGGTTAGTAGCGGTGATTGGTTACCTCTTTATAAAGTTGATTTAATAAGATATGCCAATACTACAAATGATAATGTTTTGGGAAAAACATTTGAAAATCTTTTTGAAGACTTCGCTGGTAGTGACCCGTTAATGAGAGCATCCAATGTAAGACCCAATGGCGGAAAATTTACTGGTGACTTTCGAAATACAGTTCCTGATTTTGTTGGCGATGCTTATGTAAGTGAGAAAAAAGCAGGCGTCAGAGTTAATACTACGATAAAGGGAGCAGACTGGTATGAATTAAAGCAAAAATCGGGGGGATTATATCTTTCATCAAATGAAGACCAAATTGCGGGGCATATTGATAACATTAGAAATAGTGCTGATTATGCTTACAAAAAATATGGAAGGCTTGGTTATCAATCGAAGCTTTACGTTGTAACAACCGCTGATGTTAAATATTCGGAGGATATATATGAACGAGCCTTTAAAAACAATGTATTATACGAACATATCCATGCTGAATATAAAATTCGCAATAATTACTGGAAGTTTCGCTTCAAAAAAACAGCCATTACAAATCAAAAGTGGTAAATATTTTGGTATTGCGAATGAATAAGATGGACAAAATAAAAAATATGAGTTTAAAGAAAACTTTCTTAATACTTTTTTGTGCAATAACAGTTAACTCTAATGGAATGAATAATGATACTTCTCATTATAAAGTAACTTCAACACGTGAATGTATTAAGTACATAGAAAGACATGGCTTAACTATTCATGATGACTCTCAACATCAAATAAAAAGTACAAGTGGCATAATTTATATATTACCTAATAACGAAGTTGTTCTAATCCCCACAAATTTTGATTTAGAATATCCGGGTATAATCTTTAAAGATTTGGAAACATTTAAATACTACTCTGCATTAGATTTTTTTCCAATAGGTGAGGATAACATGACTTGGTTCGAGCGGTATAATAATCAAATAAAGCAATTTAGAACACATCATGATTTTTATAGTAAAACGCTTACAGAAACACTTCATGTTACCTTGCCCTTTAGAGATGAAAAGGATATCAAAACCGCTTTTATAAAAGTTCAATCAATAATAGGTTCAAGTAACAAAAAAAATTATTCTTTCGAACAAGCCAATTTGGTATGTTCGTTTGGATTGGGTGTTACTAGTTATTTAATTGACAATAAGGGGTATAAGCTGATATTGCGTGAAGGGTATGAAAATTACAATCCTATTACAGAGGTATTAGTTAAAAAAAATGGGGAAATAAAAAATGTTGTAAATAAGTGTTTAATTTTTTTTGATAACTCCATTCCTGATTCACTTGATACATTTATGCAAAGCATTGGACTTCCTTCAAATTAATGTTACTGGCGCAGGGTGTGGCGTCCGTACTGGCGCAGGTCTGGGGCAATGGCATTGTGGGATAGCCGATCTGATGCCCGAGCGTTACTTGTTTTGTAATATTAATAGATGTAAGTTTTTGTACACCGTTATAATAAACGGCAAGTTTAATAATAGCAAGGCAG
>CAYVEI010000457.1:0-1964 GCA_964450515.1 uncultured Terrimonas sp.
GATTAGAAAGTTGCCTTACCTTTTTTACCCTGTTCAGGGTATAGCTGAAATCCTTGTTTCCCCTGAGCATTTGCCGGTTATCGTTGAGAATAAAAAGTACATTATCATTTCCCTTCAGCAGGTAGAGGGGCTTTCTATTCGCAGAATAATAAAGGGCTAATAAAGTACCTGCTGTATTTTCTTTATCCTCTATGATTTCCCATTTTCCTTTCAGTGGGCGACGATCAAAAAGCTCGGTAGTAAGGATAAATGCAGTGGGCATAAGGGTTAAGGTATCCCGGTACAAAATAACCTGCCATTTCAAATGATCGCAGGCCGGGTCAGTAGATGCTCCCAGTTGCTTACTGACAGGATTGCAGGGTGTTCTCCCTTCGAATATACCATAAATATCTGCACCGGTTGGCGGATCTTTGAAAGTGATGCTTTCTGATATGATGTTGTCTTTAGCTGCAGTTTGGGCACTCAAGTGAGGATTGACCATCAATAGGAGCAGCCCTCCAAATAATATGGTATAAAATATTTTCATGGCAGTTTGTTTAAGGTATAGCTCCATGCCCCTGTTCCTGTCATCAGTTGCCTGCTATTGTCGAGCAGATGAAGCAATTCATCAGATAATTGTAGCAGGTACACAGATTCATTTGGCTTATCGGGATCAAGACAGAAAACTACGGCTTTGGGGTTCCCTGCCATACCGGTTTGAATTGCCCATTTCCCCTCCCGGTGCAAATGTGTTCCGCCATCAACCAGCCCGCGGGTGCCTTGTTTTGCTATACCATAATCACAATCGAGTATATAAGAACGGGTGCTGCTATCTCCGGCAATCCCAAAAATTTGCAGCTTCCATTTTATCAGTTCACATTTCCCTGTCAGGCTCATGCCTGGCAATGGCCGTGTTCCGGCAGTGCACGGAGTGCTGGCAACGAAAATTGCCGGCGTTGCTGATACATGCTGCCCGGTTTGACCACATGCAACGCAACAGAACATGAAGACCGCTGCCGATAATAAGTTTGTCTTTTTTATGATTGAGCTTTTCATTGCAAGACAAAGGAAACACATATATTTTTATTGACACAGTTTTGTAGAGCAATAACGATAATCGTAGATGAAGGGTGCATTTTTTTATTTGATGTTTCTTTAGTAGAGGGGTATCCTGTAATTCCCCCGGTAAAAAGAAAGTAAAAAAGTTTTTTCTTCCGGTGAATGCATTTCGCCTGGATCATTGCAGATGCTTCGTTCCCCGCTGCTGCGGGCAGGCTCAGCATGGTTAAGTGTTTCGTGCGGACACCATAGCCGTCAACTTAAACAAAAAGGAATTCCTGGTGATGGTACGTGAGACACGTACCAAGGCGATCGCCCCGGCACGTGTCTCCACGTGCCGGAAAGATGAGACTGCGCTTTCCTCCTCTAAAGCATCTTAGGTTGACAGCTACGGCACTAAAAGAGGGGGAGCTTACACCAGTATGTCCTTTACTCTTTCTGTATGCTTTGTAAGGACAATGAATAAATGCTTGTAAGATTTCATCGTTAATTTGCATGGTAGCTTAATGCGGTGCGCTGGGAGATTTGGCTCTTTTGGTTTTGCGAAGGGTCGGCTTGTATGTCGGGCAAAACTAAATGTGCCAAATGTGTGGCTGCCATAAAATTAAAAAACAAAAAATGCGGGTTGGCAAAAAATAAAACTTCTCTGCGTTGGCTTTCGTATCTGGCAGTTAGGTCGCTTGGTTTATGTAAAAATGTTCGTTTTATGTCCGTCCGTTTAATGGTTGCACGGTCGCCCATAGGGTTTCCGATAACGGTTTACGGCTTGGGGTAGTGGGGGCTTTTCAGCACAACACTTGATACGAAGCAAACAGTTCAAACTTAGCACAAATGTTCATACGAAGAACGTCCGCCCCCATTACGCCAAACCGCTGTTGAACTAAACCTACGGTAGCCTTCCACACTATCCGTAACTTTAGTCCTCA
>CAYVEI010000458.1:0-1959 GCA_964450515.1 uncultured Terrimonas sp.
GGCAATGGAGAGCCCGAAAGGAACTCCTCCCCTTTCGCGCTATAGGTGGCGCCATCGGGTTCAAGGTGAATGGCATATATAATACCAAAGCTCCAGTCAAAAGCAAACAAAGTATTTTTATACTTTTCAGGAAAACGCGCGTTGCCACTATACATGAGGTTAGTGGGTGAACCCTGTCCGATATTCAAAACAGGCGGTAAATTATCGGGGTAAGCCGGCGACCATTTGCTGTTGCCCGTGCGCCAGCCAAATTCGCTGCCATCGGTTACATGGCAAATACGTGTGGGGCGGTACCAGGGCGTTCCAAAATCCCATTCCATATCCGAATCGTAAGTAAACAAATCGCCTGCCGCGTTAAATGCTATATCAAAGGCATTGCGATAGCCTGCGCTGATCATTTCCCAACGATTGGTTTCAGGGTCAACTTTGGCAATCCATCCGCCGGGCGCTTTACGGTCAACCGCATGCCCGTTAGGGTCTGTTATTAAAGGAAAAAGATTATCTTCCTTCCAGTTAGAAGGTAAGTGGTAGGCATCCAATGACGGCACATCGGTATGATTACCTATAACAACATAAATAGATTTTTTATCGGGCGACAGTATTACACTATGCGGGCCGTGTTCCCCCTCTCCTTTCAGCGCCTTCAGTAAGGTTACTTTATCAAACTGGTCGTCACCATCCGTATCTTCCAACCGATACAGTCCGCTTGTTCTGCCGGATGCATTATTATTCAGGTTATTGACCATTACATACAAGCTGTTGAAAGCATATAATAAACCATGCGCGAACCCGATACCCACTTTCTTTTTGGTGGTATCGTTTACAAGGGTTGGGTCATTGGGTATAACCAGCTTTTCAATGGCTACTTTACCCGTATCGCCCACAGCCGGAACCACCAGGCGGTATAAAGCGCCATACTGGTCAGAAGCAATGATGCGTCCTTTATCATCAAAGGTCATGGAAACCCAGGAGCCATCCTCATTTTCCGAAGGACCAAACAACCGCTCGGCCTTAAAGCCGGGCTGCAATTTTAACCGCTCTACTTTGGGATCATCAGAAACGGTGGTTTCAGGGCTTTTTCCATCTTTGCAGGAAAAAAGCACAAGGGCGAAAGCAGCAATCGCTACAAATGATTTCACTGGCGAAAAGTTTAGATACATAATTAAGCATTAATATTTACTTATAAATTTTCCGGCAACCGGGCTGGAACTTTTTCAGTACTACCAAAGATTAGTATTTTCTTTTAATGAACCTACCTGTACTGTAGGGTGCTTTATTTAAAGATGCGGAAACTGCTTTGTTATATACCAGCACCGAAACAGCATAACAGCAAACTTTAAAAAGCTCAAACCCTTTGTCAATGTAAGTTATTTTTTGAAATAGCGGCCGAACTTTACGGATTGTTAATTACCGTAGTGCTTCGTTTTAAAATAAAGTTGTTCAAAAAAAATCATTAATGAACAGGAGGCTAACAGGTAAAATTCAAATCTTGAAGGGGTTCAGCATGATGGGTACAGGAACGGCGCAAGTACCCTGCCGTTACCAATACCACAACCTCCTTTCAAGACCCTTACACTTTCACCTTACACCTTTCACCCAATAATACTATTACTGCCCGGTGAACGGTTTAAATGAAAAGCAGGGATTTTAGTTAAACATATCCAAACGCAGAACCTGTGGCATATGCTTTGCGCTACGCTGAATGTAATAATATGCTATGGAGAAAGTTAATAAAAAGACGATGCAGCACGATATGCCTGCTTCAAAAATGGTAACGGTTTATTCCCGCAATGAGCAGCCTTCTGAAAGTAAACAAACAAAACCGGTTGTTATTTTATACCCCAAAGTGCAAATGCCTGCGGAGCCTCATGGTTATTTAAAGGCGAATGAACACGACTGTTTTTAAAACAAATAACATTTCATAGTGCATTATTGGCAGCATAATTGAAGCATACAGGA
>CAYVEI010000459.1:0-1957 GCA_964450515.1 uncultured Terrimonas sp.
GTGCCGCCAACAGCTAAAAAAGATACCATGTACCAGATGGATACCATTGCCGCCACATTAATTTGCTGTGAGGAATGGCCCAGTCCCCACCAGATGAGCTTATACATTGCCGGGTCAATATTGCTTATCAGACCCAGCGACCATAAAAAAGTAGGAATATAAATAAGCGCCCCGGAGGCTAATGTAATAACCGCAATAATAGCTGCCGTTGTTAAACCGTAGGTAAAAAGCGGCATGGTATCGCCGTATGCTTTTTCCCTCCTGGCGATCATAAGGTTACCAAAAAACAATATAACTGCGAGCAGCGCACCTACCGCAAAAAGGATCACGCCTAAGTAATACAGGGGGTGCGCTTTGAGCGGGGTATAGGAAGTGAGCATTACATCCGCTTTTCCCATCAAAATAATGATGTTGGACAGCACCAGCCCTGCCACCATCAGCGCAAAAGCTACCCAGCCCAGCCGGGGCGCGCAAAAGCGGGTATTGAGCACTACCGTTGAGCCAAAATACAGCCCGGCGATCTCAAAAAAAATGATCCAGAAAATAAGCGCGTTCAGTCCGTGAAAGGTTACCAGCCGGTAATACCATTCGGCGCCCAGCAGGTGCACCGGCTGGTACCGGGTAAAAACCAGCAGTATGGCGGCAGTTACTGCAAGCAATAAAGAAATAACCGCGAATACCGCGTTGTAACGGATAAGCTTTTCCGATTGCAGGTCTACTTTAAATCCTGTTATATCACAAGTACGAAACATGGTATCTGGTTTTAGGGTTAGTTTTTTAATGTTTTGATGTAGGCGATCAGTTGTTCAATTTCTTCATCTGTTACCGGAAACACCGGCATAGGTGTGTTCTCGAAACCAACCGTTATTTTTTGCTGCGGGTTTTTAATGGATTCCCTTATGTAGGCTTCATCTACCATAACACTGGTTTTCTTACCGTTCTCTATTACTTCCTCCTCTTTACCGAACAAGCCGTTCCATGCCGGGGCGATCTGGTTGCTGCCGTCTGTTTTATGGCAGGCGCCGCAGCCTTTCAGCGTATATACCTGTTCGCCCAGCAAAGCCATTTCTGCTTCAGATAGTGGTTCTTTCTTTTTTTCAGGTAACGGATCAGGCGCTTTTTTGAAATTTTCGTAGCCATATAGTTTCAGGTCTTCTTCGTTCCCGATCACTACGATCTTACCGATCATGGTATGATGCCCTATACCGCAGAACTCATTGCAGATCACCTTGTATTCCCCGGCTTCGGTAGGCTTAAATTCGAGCACATAATCGTATTGCGGGTATACCTGGAAATTCATGTTCACCGGTTGAATGGAAAACCCGTGCACCACATCCTTAGATGAGATGTGCATCTTGTACGACTGGTCTTTTTGCAGGATCATCACAGGGCTCCATCTCCACATTTCACTCATCACAAAAACATCGCTGTTGGGCTGCGGGCGCACCACGGGGATGCCATTATCCACGCCGATCATATGTTGTTTGGCATAAGCTTCACTGAGCTTAGAAAACTCCGCCGTGCTTGTACGGTAAGTAATGTTGGAAGGGTTCTGCTTTCCGTATACATGCCACATGATCATCCAAACAAATAGCATGATGCAAAGCACAAGGGCGATGACCATCCACATTTTTTCATCTTTGGATACTTTTTTGTTGTACCATCCTTCTGCCGGACTGAATAAACTCATACGTATGATTTTAGGTGAAGCATTTATTTGATCAGGGCGTCTTTAATGGCTTCCGGAATAGCCGGGAGGTTAGAAAGCTCCATTACGCCCCATAGCAGGTAAAAGATGGCATAGATGGTTACGCCTAAGAAAAGCAGTAACATAAAATCGTCCATGATCATTCTCGAAAACGGAACCTTTTCTTTTTCCTGTTGCTGATTGTTTTCCATGTTGAATGTTTTAACAGTAAATAACAACTGTTTGCAGTTATAAAGCTAACAGGGATGC
>CAYVEI010000460.1:0-1950 GCA_964450515.1 uncultured Terrimonas sp.
TTTATTCTCCTGAAATTCTCCCGCACAGGCCTCAGTCTTTCATCCATAGTATCTGTGAGCGTCCTGTTCTTTTCATTGATCATCGTTATTACAGCAGCCGTATCCTGCCATGCGCTATCCATTGCAGGCGCTGTTGAAATGGGCTGGTCATCAGCTTCTTGCTGTGAATTCGTTTCACATGCGGCCATAACTGTTATGCATAAAACAAGTAAACGATATTTTAGTTTTATTTTTATTGTATTAGTTTTTTTGTTTGGGAATGATTTCAAACACCGCTTCAATCGTTTCTCCTTTTGTATTCCTGAATGTGTATAGTTCTTCGGACGTTAATCCGTTATTTTGGGTGTTGCTATCCAAATAAAGTTTTTTTCCCGGCATTTGCACCACGGCTGAAAGCCCGCTATACACTTCATCTCTGTTTCCCTCACGCGGCATCAATCTTACCCGGCCATCGTTGTCTATGCGTAAGATCATTTTTTTGTTCCCGTGCATCCCTTCAAATTCCTTTACAAAATCATCTGCTGCGCCATGCACTATGCCGATGATGTGTTCTTTGATATAAGGGTATTCCTTGTTTACGGTACTTTCTATTTCCCTCCATTTATTCCTGAAAAGATCCGCATAAGCCTCAAAGCTTTCTTCATCATATTTATCTTTGGAAAAATACAGCATGGTAGGCGTTACCGGCTGGCGGCTCATTGCTTCGTTATGGTACTGTGCGGTGTCATCATCTAAGTAGTAGCGGGTGGCATTTCCAAAAATATCATCGCTGTAAGGACGTCCGCGCAGATCGGTGGTAAGCGCATCAATCATAACAGGATGTAAATTACCCAATTGCAGGTGCCAGGTAATCGTATTGCTAACCGGTCCTTTTGCGTTGATGCTTTTCAGTACTACTTTGTTTTCCTTGTGGCTGCCTTCATAGGCAATGCTTTCTTCTTTGCACGAAAAAAGCTGGAATATTGAAAATATACCCATAGCTGTTGTAAGTATTGATTTTGTTGTAAACATTATGCCACGTTTAAAATATCACCTGTAACGTATTATTTTTATCCGTATTTGTAAAATTTAACCAGCCAAAAAGTAGTTATTGCATTAAAATAAACTCTAAAAATGGATGTAAAGTACATTACCGATGAGGTTTTTAATTTTTTAGACCGAACCGCATTGCCCCGGATACTGGATATGTTTGGAAGCGAAGCTTTTGCCGGGGAAAAACAACGGCTGAGAACGCAGGAACCCAATCCCCACCAATGGATTGAGCGGCAGGCGGCGTTGCAAAAAGAGCAAAATGCACAGGTGGCAGATCTGACAAGATCATTGCTGGGCGGTTTTTTGCCGGGAATATTGCCTGAGGCATCGCTGTGGTTTAAAGGTGATGGAAGGCCTGTGAATGAATTGTTATGGGTGGTGAGCCCGTTTGAATTTGCATTGATGGCTCCCGCTACCGTAAGTATTGCATTACAGCAGGCAGACGATTTGCTGATGGGCATTTTGTGCACGGTTACGGAAGCCGCGGTTTCCATTACTACGGGGGAGAAGGATGACGGATCCTGGACGGAAGACCGGAAATTGACGGTCAATCAGCATACCCTGTCGTCAGCCAGTGCCAATATGCAGTTTATGCTTACCGGAAATAAATTACCCGAGAACTGCCCGGGCCGGTTGCTCAGGCTTAGAAAGCGATACGCAATCAGCACCATGACCAACAACCGCTCTGAAAATATAAGCCATCATATGAACGGCGTGGCTAATGGAAGTATTGATTTTTGCCTGGGGTTTAATTTCAGCTACCACGATATCGCCGCCGCTATCTGCATTGTGGAGCAGGCGGGCGGAATCGTTACTGATTTTTCGGGCGGCAGGGAAAAATTGTATTCCGGTGAATCTTTCTTTTGTAGTAATAAAGCAATTCACCGGCAGTTTATGGATCTGCTGAGCAGTTCCTGA
>CAYVEI010000461.1:0-1922 GCA_964450515.1 uncultured Terrimonas sp.
CAACAACTATCAGTATATAAATACCAATTCCCTGTGTTGCCACCTTTTTATGATTTTTATTTTCCATAATGTCAATGATTGTTTTGAAATTTTATTTTCCAACCCTTGCTTTTAGATGTGCAGGATAACGTTCTCCTGATATTTTGATGGATTGTAATGCTGCGTTTATGCTACTTAGTTCCTCCATAGACAAAATGATATTTACCGATCCTGTATTTTCCCTGAGGCGATGCAATTTTGTTGTTCCCGGAATGGGTACGATCCAGGGCTTTTGAGCCAATAACCAGGCTAAAGCAATCTGCGCAGGTCTTGCATCTTTGTCGGCTGCAATTATTTTTACTAAATCCACCAATGCCTGATTCGCCTTCCTGTTTTCTTCAGAAAATCGTGGTACGATGTTTCTGAAATCATTGGTTTCAAATTTTGTTTCTTCATTGATAGCCCCTGTTAAAAAACCTTTTCCTAAAGGACTAAATGGCACAAACCCGATCCCTAATTCTTCTAAAGTCGGAATGATCTCCTTTTCCGGCTCACGGAAGAACATAGAATACTCGCTTTGCAATGCGGCAACAGGCTGTACAGCGTGTGCCTTGCGTATGGTTTCCACACTGGCTTCCGACAACCCGAAATGTTTTACTTTCCCTTCTGTAATTAAATCTTTTACTGTTCCGGCAACTTCTTCAATCGGTACATTAGGGTCAACTCTGTGCTGATACAACAAATCAATACTATCTGTTTTCAATCTTTTCAAAGATGCTTCAACAGCCGCTTTTATTCTTGCCGGGCTGCTGTCCAATCCTTTAGCGGAATCGCCATCCTGAAAGCCAAATTTTGTAGCAATCACTATATCTTTGCGGAATGGTTGCAAGGCTTCACCAACAATTTCTTCGTTGGTGAACGGATCGTAACATTCTGCGGTATCAAAAAAAGTTATGCCTGCATCAAACGCTGATCTGATTAAATTGATAGCAT
This sequence comes from uncultured Terrimonas sp., assembly GCA_964450515.1. GTDB lineage: Bacteria > Bacteroidota > Bacteroidia > Chitinophagales > Chitinophagaceae > Agriterribacter. The sequence continues at coordinate 973 of CAYVEI010000461.1, forward strand.
CCTGTCTGTCGGCAGCGGGTCCATAGCCAAAGCTCAGCCCCATACAACCCAGTCCAAGGGCCGATACTTCCAATCCGCTGTTTCCAGGTTTACGTTTTTTCATCATATTGCAAAGTTCCTGTTTGATATTGAGCCAATTAGTATACCGATTACAGATTTTACTACCAATATTACTTATTGGGATGTACCTGCCGGTATTGTTATAGCAGAACGTTTAATTTTGTATAAGCAAAAAATAATAGCTATGGAACAGGCATATAATTTTGATACGGTAACCCAATACAATGCGTTTAATAACCATGCAACATTGCATCCCTTAGTTAGTATTGTTGATTTTTCAAAAGCGAAGAAAAGAACAGGTTCCCGGATGACTTTTGGTCTTTACTGTATTTTCCTTAAAGAAGTGCACTGTGGAGATTTAAAGTATGGATGTAATTACTATGATTATGAGGCAGGCACACTGGTATTTATTTCTCCCGGGCAGGTTATTGATGTGGAGAACAAGGTGGATTACTATCAACCTATGGGACACGGCTTGGTCTTTCATCCGGATTTGATAAAAGGTACAGCACTTGCAAAGAGCATAAATGAGTACAGCTTCTTCAGTTACAACACCAATGAAGCGTTGCATCTATCTGAAAAGGAAAGGAAAATTGTCCTGGATTGCTTTTCCAAGATTGAATATGAATTAAGCCAGTCGGTTGACAAGCATAGCAAAAAGCTGATCACTTCCAATATTGAACTGTTCCTGAACTATTGCGAACGTTTTTATGACCGTCAGTTTATCACCAGGGAAAACGTAAATAAAGGAATACTGGAAAAATTTGAAGAACTACTGAATGGCTATTTCGCATCAGAAAAACCTTATAGTATCGGGCTTCCTTCTGTAGCCTGGTTTGCAGATGAACTTCATTTATCAGCTAATTATTTTGGTGATCTGATCAAAAAAG
>CAYVEI010000462.1:0-1909 GCA_964450515.1 uncultured Terrimonas sp.
ATGCCAGCGCATGTGATACATTGGAATTAAAAAGTACGATCTTAATCCCTTCCATACTTAAAGGCACATACTGGTATTCAAGGCTCCGGCAATCTAACTGTATAGCATGAGCTGCTTTGCCAAACACAGAAGCAAACTGATCCATGATGCCGCATTTTACCCCGGCAAATTCATGCTCAGCGGCCTGCGCCATTTTTACCATTTGTATTTTAGAGAGCCGCAATGCAAACAGTTCATTCAATGCATACAATACACTGCATTCCACCGCGGCGGAAGATGACAGTCCCGCTCCTATTATGATATCCCCATCCAATGCCAGGTTAAATCCGCCGATAACAAAACCCTGTTTCGATAGCTGGTCAACCACGCCCAGTACATAATCCGTCCAGCTTTTTAACGGGCGCACTTCCGAAATTTTACAGGTGTATGTTTCGTTAAATGCAAGTGAAGCGAGCTGTATGCTGTCGTCATCTCTTTTGCTAATGGCAACGTAGGCGGCTTTATCTATAGCCGCGGGAAGCACAAAGCCATCATTATAATCCGTATGCTCGCCAATAATATTTATTCTTCCGGGAGACCGGAACAACATGGGCACTGCATGAAAGCGTTGCCTGAAATTTTCTTTTAATAGCGCTGCATCATATTTTCTGGATGTCATCTTTCTATTTGTATTTTTTCCTGATGCTCGATTGCCGGCATATCAGTTCCGGCTGAAGCACCAGTTTGGGCGACGGCATTTTTGACCACTCTTTATTATTCCTGGTTTCAAAAAACAACTTGGCTGCCTCTTCTCCCATATGAACGGTTTGCTGGTTCACAGTTGATAAGGAGGGTGTAATATACTCACCAAACGCTTCATTGGCAAAACCAACAATGGCAATATCACCTGGAATTTTTTTATTTGCCGCTTTAATAGACTGTATGGCGCCCAGCGCAGTAAAATCTTCCACCGCAAAAACAGCGTCAATATTGTACGAAAGCAACTGGTTCATACAATCCCTCCCCGAATCTATGCTCACCTTTCCATACACGATGAGGTTATCGTCTACCGGTATGTTATGCACATTTAAAGCATCAATATACCCTCTCAGGCGCTGATTAAAGATAGTAACATGCTGTTGTCCGCCAATATGTGCAATACGGATACAGCCCTGCTGAATTAAATGACGGGTGGCATTAAAGGCGCCCTGGTAATCATCTACCACTACCGAAGGCACGCCAAGCGAATCATTGGCCCGGTCAAAAAGAATGAGTGGCACATTCCGCTTTTTTAAAGCGGCATAATGATCTAAGTTAATGGTGTTCTTGGAAATTGAAGCAAGCACGCCTTCCACCTGCGAACGCAGGAATGTTTCCACTCCCCGTTTTTCAAATTCGTATAATTCATTAGACTGGTATATGAGCACATTATACCCGTTTTCGCTCATCACCTTTTCTATGCCATGAATAACCGATCCAAAAAAATTGATCTCGGCGCTTGGAATAATCACACCAACGATCTTCGAACGCCCCAGCCGCAGGGAAGTGGCTATTTTATTGGGGTGATAATTCAGCTTTTTGGCCATTTGCCGCACTGCTTTTCTCGTTGAATCTTTTACAGCAGGGTGGTCATTGAGCGCCCGTGAAACGGTAGCTACCGCTATGTTCAGTTCCTTTGCTATATCATGGATAGTTGCCGGCTGGCTCATGGATTAAAATATAATGGCTATAGAGATCGTTATTTTGCTGGTTAAAAGTACTGTCATTTTACAATAGGAAAAGCTAAGATCCTCACTTTTTGAATTTATCTGCAAGCAATTTTATAAAATAGCCTCCCACTACGCTTCTTGCCTGGAAGCCCACTTTCCTGCCGTCGGTAGTTTCGTGCCAGTCGCTGAGCGGCACCCGGTCGGGCGTTTCATTAACAAAA
>CAYVEI010000463.1:0-1871 GCA_964450515.1 uncultured Terrimonas sp.
CTGCTTTACAGGTACCATCAAAAGGATAGAGATGGATCAGGTCTATATCATTAATAGTTGCTGTGGCTGTATAATCAAGGGAGATATTTTTAATGATAGGTGTCCAGGGTTCATTAGGGATCAATACGGTTAAAGGCTTCACTATCTCCCCCGTAAAAACATCAAAAATACCCAGGAATGTTTGAAGCACGGCCAACTTGTCTTTTGTGTCTACAGTTTTCTGAAGCGAATTATCAGCAAGCGTTTTACTGCCATGAACCAGTGGAATGAGCGTATCTCTTTCCGCATCACTTACACTATTAACAGGTGGTGGCGGTGGAAAGCCAATGGCAGCATCAAAAGTTGTATTTAATGCATCTACTATATCTTTAGCAAGCTGTGCAGCATCTTTAGATTTGAATATTTCGTCTTTCAGTTCAACAATTGCTTTACCAAGACTTCTGAAAACGATAACCGTATTGCCGTCTTTTCTATACACGGCTCCTTCAAGAATAGAATCAGGATATTTCCCCATGGCCATCATTTGCCTGGCTAAAATAAATGGATAGTCTTTGTGCAAAAAATCCTGTTCCTGCAAATTGATCTTAATAAACCCTTTTCTTGTGTCTGATTTTAAAGCGGTGTCTGTAGCATCCGGCAGCGCAAATTCCCCGGAAAACTGACCGGGAAAATCTGAAGGTTTCACCACTATACCCTGGCTATAGAAACCATCCGGGGTACAGGGTGACGGGGACGTTGGCGTAAGCTGAGGTATAGCGGGGGGAGGAACAACATCAAATAATTTTCTATTGAGCACTTCATCAATCCAACTACCATTTTGAAGTACGGAAACTTTAATTTTGAAATTATCCTGATCGAGTCCAAATATCTGGAGGTTTACATCTTCCACCACGTAGGCGTTATAATATTCCCTGAAATCATTTGGTTTGTCTTTCCAGTTTAAATTAATCCTTACCGAGTTCCATTTTTTGCAAAAAACTTCACCCGATCCTATATAAAAATTTGGACCCGTTTGATTGTGCAGGCAATAGCTCTTTGTTTTATCATTAATCAATGCTCTTATTGCTATTTTATCGGCATTGTTAAAAACCGGGTTATTGCTATTGTCTTTTATGTCTAAAAAAAGTTCCAGCTCATTCTTCGCTATTACTTTTTTAAACCCATTTGCAGGAGTGATGAGGCTTTGAAGATAGTTTCTCGCCTTAACAGAGATAACAGGAGTGGCATCATTAATAAATGCTGGTGTAATACAGGCTGTTGGATTGACCACACTAAAGTCAACAATGTCGGGTCGCGTTCCAAAAGGATATACCAGTCCATTTACATCCTGCACACTCTCGTCATTCTGAACAATAAAGTTTTTGAGTCCGCATACACTCACATCAATCCTGGTTGCATCCGGCGGATCGTTACTCAGCTTATCCAATACCATCACATTCCGGAAAAAATGATACAGGGAAACAGTATGTATATCACCGGCTGATGCTTTCAACAAACAACAATTATCTCCCTCTCTTCCATTCCCAATCCTTTCTTCCAGCTCAGTATCTGTAAATATTAATTTTATTTTATCATCCAGTTCCACCTTAACCAAAGGCAGGGTGGTGTTAAAATCTTCTTTCAGTTCGTCTTTATTATAAAAAGTTACCGCAGGCTGATTTGCTGTAAGCGTGGCATTGATGCGTAAAAGAAATTTGCCCGCAGAAAGTGCAGGGCTCATGGTAATGGCTAAATCGCCGGTTGGTTCAATCCATTCCTTCTCTCCACTGAACAAAACTTTTAAAGCTTTCCGGGGTTTAAACAGTTCATCCAATATCGCTTTTTCAGCAGGTAAAGCGGCATTGTAAAACATATCCCAGGCTGCTTTTTTC
>CAYVEI010000464.1:0-1856 GCA_964450515.1 uncultured Terrimonas sp.
ATGCTTTCTACCAGGTCGGTTACATATTCTTTCATATTCACCATATTCGGATTATCCTGCTGGTAAAGGCTCCGGTGGATCAGCGACATGGCTTCAATGCGCTGCTGTCCTATTTTTACAGCCTGCTGGGCGTCTTTGTCGGCCAGGTGGTTAGACTGCAGACTAAGCAGGCTGGAAACAATTTGCAGGTTATTCTTTACCCGGTGATGCAGCTCTTTCATAAGGAACTTCAGCTTTTCCGACTGTTCGTTTATTTTCTGGTTGCTATCCGCCAGCATGCGGTTCCTTTGCCTGATGCTACGGTACTGCATATACAGGAATGCAGATAGCAAAACAAAGAGTATCATGCCAACCGTTATTACACCCGTTGTTCTTGTTTTTTCGAGGTTGATGAGCCTGAGCGACGCAATACGCTGATCTTTTTTTCCCGTTTCATATTCAATTTGCAATCTTCCTATCTGTTTCGTGTTCCTGAGCACCTGTAATGAATCATTGATCATTACAGACCGGCTGAAAGCCTCAAGCGCTTTTTTGTCATCGCCTGCATAATGATAACACCCGTATAATGCCCTGTATATTTCTGCTGTGCGGAAAGGCGCGTTCTGTGCAATGGTAATATCAAGCGCCTGGTGCAGGTAGCGAAGCCCCCTTGCATGATCCCCGCTGTAAAAATAAATTTCTCCAAGCCAGTTATAAGTATAGGTGAGAGAAAGATACCGGTGGTGTTTTTTGGCAAGCGCTTCGGCCTTTTCTCCATATAGCAGCCCTTTCGGATAATCGCGGGCAATTTTATAATACTGACTAATATTATTATAATAAGATATGCAGAGCTGTTCATATGCAGGAGAGGATTCGGCAATTTTCAACCCCTCAAGATATTTGTACAGCCCTTCTTTCCTGAGCTCCGGATCATTTTTACGCATACCGTAGCTATGTATGAACATTGCGCGGTTCAGCATTATCCTGACAAGCTCCATCGTATCTTTTATAAGTATTGCCGCGCGTATGCCCTCCTCTGCGGCCTGCAGCGCAAGCGGATAGTTTTCATTTTCTTTATGCAGGTTACCGATAATGCCATACAGAACGGGAACCACATCAGTAAATTTATTGTCTTCAGCCTTTTGCAGCGCATTCATCGCTACATTCATGGCTGCAATATGATTTCCTGTTCTCCATTCATAATTGGCTTTCAACAGCATTCCGTTTACGATAACCCGGTCATCAACCCGTTCTTCACCCAAAAGGATCAACTGGTTTGCATACCACAGAAGGGAGTCGCTGCCGGTATTCTTATAACGTATTCCTTCGCGGAATAAATCATCTGCCAGGAGCTTATGATCACTGCCGGAGTAAGCCGTGTTCCTACCCGGGTCGGGCTTCCTGCATGAAGAGAGCATTGCTGTAAGTAAACCGGCTGTTATCAAAGCGCTGTACAAAAAACAACAGCTTCTAAACCCGGTAAATCTTAATAAAAAATGTACAGCATTCATTTCTGTTAGTAAAAGTTTCTGAACGGAACAGTTGCAAGTTAATGAGAACGGGCATCATAAATGCATCAGTGCGGCAATAAAAGCGCATCATGAGCTAGCGGATCGCAAAGACTATAACGGTATTCAATAACCCCTTCTGCCCAAATAAAATTTATTATAGTAAAAACAGAAGGAATGAAAAGCGGCATTTCCTGCTATCCCGTTTTCACCGCAGCGCATTCCGTTCAGCCTCCTACTATTTCTCACAATTCTTATATTATTTTTCAAAAAAGTGGAAGAATCCGCTATAATTCAATATATTACGGTAATGCTTTTTAACTTTAAACGAAGTGAACGATGAAATCTATTGAACTGCGGCTACCGAAG
>CAYVEI010000465.1:0-1848 GCA_964450515.1 uncultured Terrimonas sp.
GAGTTTACATGGAAGGATGATTTTAAAGACCTGCATCCTTCCGCTTTTGGGCAGGAAATTTATTTTCAGGCCATTAAAACACTTTTGAAGAAAACTGGCACGGAATATAAAGAAGAAGGATTAATTCCTGTAAAACTCCCGGTTGCCCAATATAAAGCAGCTTATGATAATGGAAAATATGTAAGTGTAGACAAGGCTACTGCGTTGAAGGGCTTTTCCGTTGCTTCGAACTGGCAGCCAAAAGACAAAGCGGGAACAAGAGCCGGATTTGTTAATGTGCCTGTGCTTGAAGCAAATCGTACCGGTGCTTCTTTTAGCTTTGCATTTACAGGAACTGCCGCAGGCATTGCTATTGTTGCCGGTCCGGACGCGGGAATGATAAAATATACGGTGGATGGAAAGCCTGTTAAAACCATTGACCTGTACACACAGTGGAGCGGGGGATTGCATTTGCCCTGGTACCTGGTATTGGCTGATGGTTTGCCAAAGGGAAACCATGTATTGAAGGTACAGATCATAGCTCAAAAGAATAAAAATTCGGAGGGGAATGCCTGCCGTATTGTACATTTTTTGGTAAATGAGTAAAAGATGAGTAGGGCAGGCCAATAGTGAACAGAACGCTGAAGAGTGCGACGCCCGCCCGTGCCGGTACGAACGGGCAACTGGGTTTAATAGTAGTACTGAAACCGGGCTGATAAAAAAATACAGTATAAATGCTGTTCAGATTAAGAAATTTAAAAGGAAGGGTCAGTTATATTTACAAAATAATATCATTTCATTTATGGTTAACAACACAAAAAACATACGCGTATTAGTAGTGGGTTGCGGCAATATGGGAAGCTCCCACGCCACTGCTTATCATCATCTTGACGGCTTTGAAATTTGTGGATTGGTTTCTGGTGGAAGTACTAAAGAAATATTAAATGAAAAATTAGGCGGCGGCTATGACCTGTATAACGATTTTGACCTGGCTATAGAAGCCACAAAACCGGATGCGGTATGCATATCTACCTATCCCGATACGCATGAACGTTTTGCTATAAAAGCAATGGAAAGTGGTTGCCATGTTTTTGTTGAAAAACCTATAGCCGATTCAGTTGCTGCCGCGGAACGCGTGGCGGAAGTTGCCCGCAAAACAGGAAAGAAATTAGTAGTGGGTTATATCTTGCGGCATCACCCATCGTGGGAACGGTTTATTAAAGAAGCGCATAAGCTGGGTAAGCCGTTGGCCATACGGATGAACCTGAACCAGCAAAGCAGCGGAAAAATGTGGACGCTGCACCGTAACCTTATGAAATCGCTGAGCCCTATTGTTGACTGCGGTGTGCATTATATTGATGTGATGTGCCAGATGACCCGCTCAAAGCCGCTGCAGGTATACGCCATAGGAGCGCGGCTAACCGAAGATATCCCGGCAGGAAATTATAATTACGGTCAGTTGCAGATCCGTTTTGAAGACGGGTCCGTAGGATGGTATGAAGCAGGGTGGGGGCCCATGATTAGTGAAACGGCTTTTTTTGTAAAAGATGTGATCGGACCTAAAGGGTCTGTATCCATTGTTGCCAAAACAGCGGGAGCAAGCGGTAAATCCGATTCCATAGATGCGCATACCAAAACGGAATCGTTGCTGGTGCATCATGCGGAATTAGATGCCAGTGAAAAATTTGCCAGGGAAGATGAGTGGATCAACCTGGATGACGAACCCGGGCACCAGGAGTTGTGCGACCGTGAACAACTTTATTTTCAGAAAGCTATAAATGAAAATATTGATCTCACCGATCATATTGAAGATGCGGTGAACAGCCTGCGCATTGCCTTTGCCTGCGATGAATCGGTACATACCGGCAA
>CAYVEI010000466.1:0-1835 GCA_964450515.1 uncultured Terrimonas sp.
TGCCAGGGTTTATGGCTTTCATAAGGTTGGATTGTCTGAAAATGCGCTTTCTGAAACAAAGCTACTACGTGTAACCGCTTATTTTTTTACTATTCGATACATGTGCACTTTTGTTCGACTAAAATTTCCACCAGTTATCATATGTCAATCAAATAAAGGGATACACTTATTTTTGCTACGCTATAACGTATTAACCCCGGCTGAAAGTATATAAAGAGGAGGTATTGAACTTCTGTTAAAACGCAAACAGCCCCGGCAAAATTTGCCGGGGCTGTTTGTATGCAAATGAATGGGATGGCTTACCTGTACCGGGACATAAGCGCTTTGGCTATTTCCGTCATTTTCTTAACGCCTTCTTCAGGCAGGTTGCCTCTTTTGAACTCATTGAGCACATCCGGTAATTTATTTTCCATTTCTATCAGGAATAATTCTTCGAATTCTTTTACTTTATTTACAGGCACATCTCTTAATAACCCCTGCGTTCCCAGGTAAATTATAGCTACCTGCTTTTCTACCGAAAAAGGAGAATACTGCGGCTGCTTAAGAATTTCCACGTTGCGGGCGCCTTTGTCTAACACCAATTTGGTAGCCGCGTCTAAATCGCCGCCGAATTTGGAAAAGGCCTCCATTTCGCGGTATAAAGCCTGGTCGAGCTTAAGGGTTCCCGCCACCTTTTTCATAGATTTGATCTGGGCATTACCACCCACACGGCTAACCGAAATACCCACATTAATGGCAGGGCGTATACCCGCGTTAAAGAGGTTCGATTCCAGGAATATCTGCCCGTCGGTAATGGAAATCACGTTCGTAGGTATATATGCCGATACATCACCTGCCTGTGTTTCAATAATAGGAAGCGCTGTTAATGATCCGCCACCTTTTATAAGATGCCTGATGCTGTCGGGTACGTCATTCATGTTTTTGGCTACCGCGTCATCGCTGATCACTTTTGCTGCGCGTTCCAGCAGGCGGCTGTGGAGGTAAAATACATCGCCGGGGTATGCTTCGCGTCCGGGAGGGCGGCGTAATAACAGGGATACCTCGCGGTAAGCTACTGCCTGTTTACTTAAATCGTCGTAAACGATCAGCGCCGGACGACCGGTATCACGAAAATACTCACCAATAGCAGCTCCTGCATAGGGCGCAAAGAATTGCTGCGGAGCCGGATCGGATGCGGAAGCTGCAACAATAACCGTATATTCCAAAGCGCCGTTATCTTCCAGCGTTTTCATAACGTTGGCAATGGTGGAAGCTTTTTGTCCGCACGCAACATATATACAATATACCGGCTTACCTGCCTGGTAAAATTCCCTTTGATTGATAATAGTATCAACCGCAATAGCGGTTTTACCGGTTTGGCGGTCGCCAATGATCAGTTCACGCTGGCCGCGGCCAACAGGAATCATGGCATCAATAGCCTTAATACCTGTTTGCAGAGGTTCCTTTACCGGCTCACGGTAAATTACACCGGGCGCTTTACGCTCCAGTGGCATTTCAAACAGTTCACCTGTTACCGGGCCCTTGCCATCTATGGGTTCTCCCAACACATTAATTACACGTCCAACCAGCCCTTCACCTACTTTCAGCGAAGCAATACTACCGGTTCTTTTTACTTTATGTCCTTCTTTAATTTCCGACGATTCACCCATCAGTACCACGCCCACATTATCTTCTTCAAGGTTTAAAGCCACGGCTTTAACACCATTGTCGAATTCAACCAACTCACCGGCGCGTACATTGTTTAAGCCATAAATACGGGCAATACCATCACCCACCTGCAATACGGTGCCTACTTCTTCCAGGTCGGCGCCTGCATTAAAATTGCTTAGCTGCTG
>CAYVEI010000467.1:0-1796 GCA_964450515.1 uncultured Terrimonas sp.
GGCGTTACCTCATATACCGGGCTGAATAAATATATTTTGCCCGTTTTTATTTCCAAGCACCTGATCCGCTTTCGCAACTGATCGCCCCGTTTAAATATTCTGCCATCATCTGTACGAAACAAAGCGTTAACAACTATTTCTTCCACCAGTTTTTTTTCATTTCCTTTCTGATCATATTTCCTCAGCACTCTTATCAAGCCATCTTCGGCGCAACTGCCGGCCGCAGGACTGCGCATAGTCGTTTTTACTTCATTCGCAATATCCGGCGGAAAAAGGTTGAGCAACAGGAACTGTTGCAAAATTTCCCCATATACCAGCTTCCACTCTTTGCCATGAGAGGCGATCCGGTTCCCATATTTTTCAAAAGCTATAAGATGCGCCAGTTCATGCAGTAAAGTGATCAAAAATGCAAATGCATTCAGGTTCCCGTTTACACTGATGCGGTGATTTTTGCCATGAACAGCGAACCGGTAATCTCCCAGAACACTTCTCCGCTCTTTTGTAATGGTAAGATGCACTTTATAATGCCGGAGATACTGCATTACCGTATGATAGGCGCCGGCAGGCAAATAAGCATTTAAAGTATCAAGCGGAGCTTCGTGTTTTTTAGGCATTTTTTTGCTTACCGGCTTTAAGCAGCACGCTAATTTCTAAAAAAGTATACACCAGGTAAACGAGCATGCAGGCAATGATTGACACTTTATTGATCTTAGCTGCCGTTTGGGCATATACCAAAGCCGCCACAGCCACCAGTACCAGTTTTACCAGAAAAGAAATATAAAAATAACGGATGAAAAGCTGCGCTGAAGCAGATTTAGCGGCTTTTTGCTGAAACAATAGGGAAATAATACTTAACCCGAATAAAAACACATTTCCATACAGCAGCACAGGTATACTAAATCCATAGCCTGCAAGTAGCCTTTGGTAAAGCACGAACAGCCCGCTCAGGATCAGGAAAAGAAAAACAGAAGGCAGGAAAATCTTTAAACCATTCATACCATATATTCAGAGCGCAAATCTACAACAACCGGCAGGGAAGGCCAATTCGCGCAACGACATCAACCCTTCTCCACGCCCTCCCTTTTTAATACATTAAACCAAAAAATCATATAACTGCCTGTATGCCGGCGGCGCCTGATCCAATAAAATCGTTTGTAACACCACTTTTTATCATTGTATTATTTCACCTGATTTCACTACCTTTGCAAACCTTAAAACAAAAAGCATGGCAAACCGGCATGAATATGAGATTGCTTTTGTGGGGCTAAAGCCGGGAAAGCATGAATATGTTTATGAGATAGATGATAAGTTCTTTGCAGATTACCAGCCCCAGGATTTTACAAACGCGAAGGTTACGGTAAAGATGATCCTGGATAAGCAACCCTCTTTTCTCATGCTTAAATTTGAGATAGGAGGAACGGTTACCCTGGTATGCGACTTATGTGGTAACACCCTGGAAAACAGCCTGTGGGATGATTTTGAAGTATTAGTGAAAATGACCGACAACCCGGTTGAGATGAATGCCTCCGAAGAAGACCCGGATGTTTATTATATTTCAAGAACGGAAAGTCATATTAACGTAGCAGGCTGGATCTATGAATTTATTAACCTGAGTATTCCGTTGCAACGAACATGCGGCGAAAATGCCGATAGCAGCTCAAAGTGTAACCAGGAAGCGCTGGATATGCTCAGGAAACTAAACGAACGCAATACAGAAAATGAAAACCCGATCTGGAAAGATCTGGATAAATTCAGAAACAATTAAAATTTGGTGTTATGCCCAATCCAAAACGCAG
>CAYVEI010000468.1:0-1785 GCA_964450515.1 uncultured Terrimonas sp.
AATTAAAAACAACAATGATGAATAAAACAAGATCTTTTTTTCTTTTCTTCTTACTGGTCATAGGCGCCTGCACGCAAAAAAATGAACAGGCAGATGCTGTATTGCCTTCAGAACCACACGTTCAATGGGCCGATGCGGAAATTGGCGCTATGTTCCATTTTGATGTAGTGAATTATGTGCCTGATTATAACTGGCGGAAATGGGGCACACATCCCCCGGCATCTGTTTTTAATCCTTCTCAATTGGATACCGATCAGTGGATACGTGCCGCTAAAGCAGCCGGGGCCAAATATGCAGTGCTGGTTGCAAAACATTGTTCGGGATTCAGCTTGTGGCCAACAGCAGCCCATGAATACAGTGTTAAGCATAGTCCGTGGAAAGACGGCAAAGGAGATATTGTGGCTGATTTTATAAAGTCGTGCGAAAAGTATGATATAAAACCCGGCATTTACGCCAGCGCGGCTGCTAACGGTTACTGCTACGTTGATAATCCCGGCCTGGTTCAGCCCGGAAGCCCGATGGATCAGCAGGCGTATAATAACGTGGTAGTGCAGCAGCTCACCGAGTTGTGGAGCAACTATGGAAAATTATTTGAAATATGGTTCGATGGGGGTGTATTACCGGTTAAGGAAGGCGGTCCCGACCTCGCTCCTTTGTTAAAGAAACTGCAACCCGATGCCGTTGTTTTCCAGGGTCCTTCAGATGCTAAAAATCTTATTCGATGGATCGGCAATGAGGAAGGGTTGGCTCCCTATCCCAACTGGAGCAGAACCGATACTACAACTTCAGCCACAGGAACCGTTAAAAGCGATGACATGCAGGGCAACCCCGAAGGGGCCATATGGTGCCCGGGTGAATCGGATTTCCCTTTGCGTACGGGCTGGCAGGGCGGCTGGTTCTGGAAAGCCGGGGGGCAGGAAATATTATCGGTTGATCAATTGGTGAAAAATTATACTACCAGCGTGGGGCGTAATTCGAACATGCTGATCGGTATTGTGGTAGACACCAGCGGACTGGTGCCCGAAGAAGATATGCAGCGGCTAACAGCGTTTGGTAACGAGATCAAAAAGCGTTTTTCGGAACCGCTTGCTTCCGTAAAAGGAAACAGCGAAACGCTCGAATTGTCGCTTGGCAGCACACCGCTTCCTGTTAATCATATCATCATATCGGAAGATATTACAAAAGGAGAACGCATAAGAAAATACATCATTGAGGCATGGAAGGATAACCAATGGATACCAATAGCGGAAGGCAGCTCGGTAGGGCATAAGCGCATTCAAAGTGTAGACAGTGTAATAACAGATAAAATACGGTTAAGCATAACCGAATCGTCTGCTCAACCGCAAATCAAAGACTTTTCAGCTTATGGAATGTAATATATTGGAGCTTACCCGTTCAATAACCTGCCATGATTTGTTGGTGAATTTAAACAGATGCTTTGTATATTGAGGATCATTTACATCCTTATAACTATAAACTATAAATAACCATGTCATCACGCAGGAAATTTATACGGTCGGCTGCACTGGCTTCCGCCGGTATGGCTGTTGGAAGTTTTAGCGCTACAGCAAAAAGCTACAGCCGGATCATTGGCGCCAATAAAAAAGTTAATCTTGCCTGCATTGGTATTGGTAACAGGGGTGGCGAGATACTCAATGCCCTGCACAGTACCGGGCTGGCCAATATTGTAGCGCTTTGCGACATTGATATGGGCGCGCCGCATACACAAAAGAATATTGATAAATTTTCAGGCGCACGGCGGTTCCAGGATTTCCGTGAAATGCT
>CAYVEI010000469.1:0-1745 GCA_964450515.1 uncultured Terrimonas sp.
ATAGGCATTAAAACGGCAAAACATGATGTAGTGCTGCTCACCGATGCCGACTGCGTTCCTGCAAGTGAATTCTGGATGCACAAAATGATCGCCCCGTTTGAACAGGAAACCGAAATTGTATTAGGCTATGGCGCTTATTATAAGCGCAAAGGGCTCCTGAATAAGATCATCCGGTTTGAAACTTTTCATACCGGACTGCAGTATCTTTCTTATGCGCTGGCAGGACTGCCCTATATGGGAACCGGAAGGAATCTTGCCTATAAAAAAAATGTATTTTTTCGCAATAAAGGCTTCTCCGCGCATAACCATTTACCCGGTGGCGACGACGACCTGTTCATTAATGCCACAGCCAATGGCCGGAATACAAAAGTGGTAACAGACAAAGCAGCTTTCACGCTTTCGGAGCCTAAAAGATCATGGAAAGACTGGCGGAAACAAAAGCAAAGACATTTTACTACAGCCCGGCTGTATAAAGCCAAACACCGGTTCCTGCTGGGCTTATATGCACTCACCCATTTTTTATTTTACCCGGCATTTATAGCCGCGCTCCTGCTCTTTCGCTGGGAACTGGCCGTGGGTGTTTTTTTACTGCGCTTTATAGTACAGGGCATCATTTGGTATAATGCCATGGAAAAATTAGATGAAAAGGATCTCTGGAAATGGTTCTGGGCCTTTGATATCTTTATGTTTTTTTATTACCTCATTTTTACACCTGCGTTATGGAAGAAGCCACGGGTAAACTGGAAGTGATCACCCGGTATTTCACCAACTTATCTAACCTGCAAAAAAGCCAGTTCACCGCGCTTGGCGAAATATATACGGCATGGAACGAGAAGATCAATGTTATTTCCCGCAGGGATATTGATTCGCTCTACGAAAAACATGTATTGCATTCGCTTGCCATAGCAGCCGTTTTTAAATTTGCCGGCGGTATGGAAGTTATTGATATCGGAACAGGAGGTGGCTTCCCGGGTATACCCCTTGCCATATTTTTTCCAAACGTGCGGTTTCATTTAGTAGATTCCATTGGCAAAAAAATTAAAGTAGTGAACGGGGTGGCGGATGCATTGCAATTAAAAAATGTAACTACACAGCATATCCGTGCAGAAGAGATCAGGAACAGGCAATTTGATTTTGCAGTGAGCCGCGCTGTTGCACCGTTAAAAAACCTATGGCAATGGAGCAAACCACTGTTGAATAAGGAAAGAAAAATGGAAGCATTTAAAAACGGGCTGATCTGTATGAAAGGTGGCAACCTTACACAGGAAATACAGGAAAGTACGCTTAAGCCCGCTACCTGGGAAATATCCGCACTGTTTAAAGAAGCCTTTTTTGCAGAGAAATACCTGCTTTATATTCCGGTCTGAACTGTGCTGAATGTGAAATAAATCATTTATATTACAACACCGTTAATTTTTTATAAAATTAATCCGCTTGTTGCTAAAAAGGTTTGCTATCACCATTTCCTCCCTCTTGTGCTGGAGCTTTATCGTAGCACAAACTGCTGACTTTATTGATATAGGAAAGATCAGGGAATACGATACCGTGTTAAAACGGCTGTCTTATTTTACTGATTACAGCAAGCAATTAACCATAGACGATGTTGCACAGGTAAGCTTTCAATATCCGGGTAAAAACTTCCCTTTTGATAAAACACGGCTTGATGCCCGGTACTTTATAAAATTATCGGTTACCAACAGCAGCTTACAGGATACCTTCTGGCTATATCCCGGCAGGTCGCAGCG
>CAYVEI010000470.1:0-1739 GCA_964450515.1 uncultured Terrimonas sp.
TTATCTTTTGCAAATCCTAATTTGCTTCCGGAACGGGCAACGGCAATTACCCGGTAATCATTTTCCAGGAATTTTTTTACGGTAACAGCGCCCAGGTTTCCATTTGCCCCGGTGATCATTATGGTTTTCATAAGGTGAAATATACAAAAAAATAAGCTGCCTCCGAAGTCCGGGGTTATGCACAAAGCATACTTGTCGTTTGGTGGGGGTATTAAACGAGACCGCTATCTGTATCTCTTTTTGAGCCCTTTTTAGGATATTTCTTTTTGGGACTCCGGCTGGTATGAAAAACAGAACCAACCGCTATAATCATTTTTTGTTTATGTACCCGGTATATAATGAGATACGGGAATATTTTTATCCTTGCTTCACGAAACTTCTTTTTACGTTCCGGATAACGGTCGGGCGTTTTTGCAATCTGCTTCAGCATCCTGTTCACTTCGTTAAGGAACCGATCTCCCAGGCCTGGTTGTTTCTCTTCGTACCAGTCCCAGGCATCTAAAAGTTCGTTCCGGGCACGTTCAAGGAACGCAACGGCATAACTCATTTGCCTGATCTTTTTTTCTTACGTTTGTCTATATCCGCTTTAATCTCTGCCGGAGAATAACTTTTTTCTTTTCCGGAAATCCACGCTTCCTGAGCTTTTTCCAATTCCGCCACAAATGCAGTATTGTTCCACCATTCTATTTCTTCGGTGATATTATCTTCCAGCATAGTATAAATAGCCATGATTTTTTTATCTTCAGCTACACGGATATAGTCATATAATTTATCTCTGATTGCTGTAGTGTTCATGTTTTACTTTTTTTCGTCGTACATTGTTTTCCATCCCTTATTTTCATACGTCTTCAAATTTACAAAAAACCGGACTATTTCTGGACGAAGTTTTTACGGTTTTGTAAATCTGAAACCCAGTTATTGCGCCAGCGATATATTTACCTGCACACCTGCCCTGGTGCGAAACGGGTTTCCAACCTTCAAGGGGCTGGAAACCCTACACAATTACTTTCTTACAATCATAACCTGGTTATTGTCTTAATAAACTCGTCTTTCCGCCTTACAGATATTTCAATCTGCTCTCCGTTGGCTAATTCCACATACCCGCCTTTGCTTTTGTTGTAGTTTTTAATATAACTGAGATTTAAAAGATGTGAATTGTGCACACGGAAGAAATTGAAATCACTCAGCATTTTTTCAAATTCTTTCAGGCTTTTAGCCACGGTTATCGGGCTGGCTTTATTAATATGAATAGTTGTATAGTTGATATTTGCCTCACAGCGTATAATATCGTTGACCTCTACAATATTAAACCCATTCATGTCGGGTATGCATAACTTTTGCCGGTCTTTATTGTAAATGTTTTTCAGCAGGGTTTCTATTTTTTTATACCCATCGGTTTCATATTGCAAACTCAGCACTTTTGATATGGCACGATGCAGATCGGCTGTGGAAACTGGTTTCAGCAGGTAGTCTATAGCACTGAATTTAAAAGCCTGTATGGCGTATTTTTCGAAGGCGGTAATAAAAATCACTTTAATATCTTTCCTTTCCAGTTGCCGCAGCAGGTCAAAACCTGTTTGATTCCCTATCTGTACATCAAGGAAAAGCAGCTCAGGCTTATGCTCCCGAATGGCAACAATCGCTGTTTCAACCGTTTTACATGAGGTTATTATATGCACATCATCCCCGAACAGTTCGTTAAGCATTCCGCTTAGTATATCAATGCTTTGCTGTTCATC
>CAYVEI010000471.1:0-1728 GCA_964450515.1 uncultured Terrimonas sp.
GGGTTAAATTTATGGGGGTAATAAAGCGAATCTGTTAAGCTGCCCAGGTTGGTAGTGTAGCTGTAAGTTACGGTTTGCAGGGGTCCGCCACCGGGGCATTGTGCGAGGGATACCTTATTCCAGTTCAGCAAAGCATATACTATAACAAAGCAAATGCGTAGAATTCTAAGCCTCATAGGTATGAATTTTAGTTTACAATAGGTTTGGATACAAAAGGAAACCCTTTTGCGGTACTGCCGGTATCATATCTCCATCAATGATATTGTACCGGGAATAAACAAGCGGATTACCTTTACAATAATACAACCATAATAACGCCTGTTACAGCAAATAAGTACTGTAAAACGGTGCAGGCAAAGACATTTAAAAATGTATTGCTTTTAAACAATTGTAAATCATGAAAGTGATCATAAACGGGGGTAACCGGTTTTTACCAAAGGAGAAAAATTTTGAAGGGTTCATTCACAATATCCTTTACAGGCTCTGCCGGCTGTATACCACAGATACTTTTATTTTTTTATCCTGTGATAACAGCATGCCGCTGCCAGGCAATAGTTTGGCTGTTGCTTTACCGGTACCCTTCTTTGCCAAACCCGTAAGTAAACGATGGTATAACCGGAAAGCGGCATCCGCAATTAAAAAAACAGAAGGCGATATATTGATCATGCTCAACGGGAAGCCATTATCAACCCATATGCATCAAATACTGGTCATATCGGAACTTACAAACCGTAAAACAATAGATGCTGCTGTGGATCATGCACGTAGCGGCAAACCATGCCGTATTGTTACTTCATCATTTGGCATGAAGCAAAAGCTGGTCAGTAAAGGCATAGCCGAAACTGCTGTTTTTGTATTGCCCCAGTCGCCCGCTGTAATATACCAGCCAGTTAACTGGGAACAAAGAGAAGCCATCAAAAATAAATATACAGGGGGGAAGGAGTATTTTTTGATGCCGCTGTTATCCGTACCCCACCATCATATTATCAGTACATTAAAAGCCTTTTCTCAATTCAAAAAATGGCAGCAAAGCAATATGCAGCTTGTTTTAGCGGGGAGCCTTGCAAATAATAAAAAAATGCAGGAGCTTTTGCAAACATACCGGTACCGGGGTGATGTAATGATCATAGAGGATGGGCTGGAGGAAATAGAATATGCGGCTATACTGGCTTCCTGCATGACGATGATCTGTTTTCCCGGCGATGAAGGAAAGGGTATCGTACTGGCGGAAGCGCTGCAATGCGGTACGCCCGTTATTGCTGCCGCCACGGCTACGCTTACCGAAGCGGGCGGCGATGCCGTATTGTATTGCGATCCTGCAGACATACAAAAGCTTGCCGGTGAAATGGTAAAGCTGTACAAAGATGAAAAATTCAGGCAGGCGCTCGCCGGTAAAGGAAAAGAACAGGTTTTACCGCTCAGTGAAGAAACGGCGATGCAAAGGCTCCGGAATGATATTCAGCAGGTGGTTACCGCGTAAATCCGCTTACCTTTGCATCATTTTTATACAAAGTAGTCATGCAAAAATCAACAATTACGATTGACGTTACGCTCGACAAGGATAAGATACCCCACCAGATCTCGTGGAAGGCCGGCAGCAGCAGTGCCGAAGAGCCGCAGCATTCAAAGGCCATGATGCTGGCTTTCTGGGACGGGCAGGAAAAATCTGCGCTGCGTATTGACCTGTGGACCAAAGAAATGATGGTAGACGAAATGGGCGATTTTTTT
>CAYVEI010000472.1:0-1728 GCA_964450515.1 uncultured Terrimonas sp.
GTATGTAAAGTATCCCGTTTAGTATGCAATTTTTATTTTTAAAAATTAATATTTAAATCTTCAATTATAAATTCATGGATACAAGAAGAGACTTTTTAAAAAAAGCCATGCTGCTTTCCGGCGCTGCGGGAGTGGGAAGCGTATTGCCCGACTCTATTCAGCGGGCAATGGCAATAAACCCAAAGAAAGGCAGCACCTACCTGGATGCGGAACATATCGTGATCCTCATGCAGGAAAATCGTTCCTTCGACCACTGCTTCGGTACATTGCAGGGTGTACGCGGCTTCAACGATCCACGTGCAATTACTTTGCCGGACAAGAACCTGGTATGGATGCAGACTAACAATGCAGGTGAAACCTATACTCCTTTTCGTTTTGATATCCGCAATACAAAGGCCACCTGGATTGGCTCTACACCCCATTCCCGTTCAAGCCAGGTAGATGCCAATAATCTTGGAAAATATGATCAGTGGCTTCAATCCAAACGGGTCAGGGATAAAAGGTTTACTGATTCACCGCTCACATTAGGATACTACAACCGGGAAGATATTCCCATTTATTACGCAATGGCAGACGCCTTCACCGTAGGTGACCATAACTTTTGCTCTGCCATGACCAGCACCAATCCGAACCGGCTTTTTTTATGGACGGGCACAATACGCGAACAACAGCACAGTCAATCAGAAGCGCTGATCAGGAATTTGAGCAATGACCGCTGGGGCGTATTGCATTTTGACACCTTTCCTGAGCGTCTTGAGGAAAACGGAATATCCTGGAAATTTTATCAGAACGATATAGATTGCGGAGGCGGCTTTACCGGCGATGAACGGGCATGGCTGGCCAACTTTGGCTGTAATCCACTGGAGTGGTTTGCAAACTACAATGTGAGATTCTCTCCACGGTATATTCAAAGCCTGCATAAGCAAATTGCTGCACTTCCTGATGAAATAAAAGAACTGGAACAGACGCTCAAATCAATCCCTGGTGATGATGCATCGTTTGCCAAAATGCAGGCTGCACTTGCAAAAAAGAAAGAAGTATTAAACAAAGCCAGGAAAGAAGTAATTGATTTCAGCAGGGAAAATTATGATAAGTTATCTGCAAAAGAAAAAAGCCTGTATCAGCGGGCTTTTACCACCAATGCAGGAGATCCCTACTATCATGAAGTTACCGCGTTAAGCTATGAAGAAAATGGTGAAAAAAGAGAGCTTCCCGTGCCTAAGGGAGATGTGTTATATCAATTCAGGAAAGATGTAGAGTCCGGCCAATTGCCAACGGTTTCATGGCTGTCGGCTGCTCAAAATTTTTCAGACCATCCAAGTGCTCCGTGGTACGGCTCTTTGTATCTTTCCGAAGTACTGAACATACTTACACAAAATCCTGAAGTATGGAAGAAAACGATCTTTATAGTTACATTCGATGAAAATGATGGCTATTTCGATCACATGCCTCCTTATGTAGCGCCCGATCCGCTTGATCCTTCAACAGGCAAATGCTCGCCGGGTATTGATACCGATGTGGAATACATACGCCTTGAAAGTGAATTGAATGCAGATATCCCTAAACGGGAAGCGCGCGGAGGCCCTATCGGACTTGGGTTTCGTGTTCCCCTTTTAATTGCATCGCCCTGGAGTCGTGGCGGCCAGGTGCTTTCGGAAATATGTGATCATACCTCTGTTTTACAGTTTCTCGAAGGATTCATGAAACAGAAATTTAACAGGGATGTAA
>CAYVEI010000473.1:0-1727 GCA_964450515.1 uncultured Terrimonas sp.
CGGTCGCGCATATTGGTAAATGTGCCGTTCTTGTTGTTGATGTACAATTCATCATTAGAGAAAAAATCATTGGCTACATAAATATCCTTCCATCCGTCGTTATTGATATCTGCCACGGCCAGCCCCAGTGCAAATCCGTGGGCACCTATGCCTGCAGCCGCAGTAATATCTGTAAATACAGGATGCTGCAGCGCCTCGTTCCAGTCGTTGCGAAAAAGCTTATCATAATCATCCCTAAGGGTATCGCCTGTATTATCATTAAAAAAAAGAGTGCTGTTTCGCCCGGCAAGCCTGGTATTGGCAAGGTACATGTCAAGGTCTCCATCATTATCGAAATCAAAAAAAGCGGCATGTACGGATAAAGCCGTGTCTGCCAGTCCATAACTTTCTGCCATTTCCTTAAACACGGGTATATTATTACCATTCAATCCCTGGTTGATGTATAAAAGATTTTTTCTTTTCAACGGGTTTTTCGCAATGGTTGCGCATATATAAATGTCCTTCCACCCATCATTGTTAATATCCACAACTGATGCCGCATTACTCCATATACCCCCGCCCGTAACACCTGCCGTTTCGGTAATGTCGCTGAAACGAAGATTGCCTTCATTAAGGTATAATTTATTGGAAGTGGTGCTGGCTGTAAAGTACAGATCGGGCAACCCGTCGTTATTGAAATCTCCTACAGCCACCCCGCCGCCATTGTACAGGTATTCCAGGTCAATAGGATTGATGGAATCATTTTCAATAACGATATTATTAAAATGAATGCCCGAGTGGGCAGCCGGAGTTTTTTTAAACATTTTCTGTTCCTGTTTGCAGGCAAAGAATAATGAAAAAACGGCGCACGCAGTTAACAATAAAAGCGCAAGATTCTTGTAAGCCATATCAGGGTAATTTTCTTCTTATCAGTGAAAAAGGGTTCCTGCTGTTTTATTTTTAATTGAAGAAGTACAGCTCATAATGTAACAGGGATTTAAGAATGACTTATGCACAAGTAATACACGAGCTGTTATGGCAGATATTTTAACGAGCCGTATAAACAACAAGTGTGTGATTTACAGCGCAGCACGTTGCTGCACACCTGCAGATAAAATCAAACGGCCGGCAGCTTTTTTAAACAGGAGGTCTTCATTTCCCACAGGCAGCATAATAATAAGTTATAACATTTAAGAATAGTTTTTTAATTTAACTGCCTGAAAAACCGCAACATTTTTTTAATTGCGGTTCCCTAATGCTTATGCCTGCCAAAACAAGCCATATTAAAAGCTGGATACAACTGCAAAATGGCAACAAACAAGCCCTTCTGGAAATTTATGACCAGCATTATATCGGTTTAATGAACTATGGTATCAAGCTTACCGGCCGGCGCGATTTGACCCGTGATTGCATTACACAAATTTTATTGCGCTTATGGGATACCCATTCCAAATTACCCTGTATAGAAAACGTACGTTCTTACCTGCTTACCAGCCTGCGGCGTGAATTAATGACGGAATTAAAAAGGGAAAGCAACCGGTCATTAAAAAACCGGTTGTTTGGTCAAAGCATCCAAACAACCGAAGCGCCCTATGAAGAATATATCGTTCAGTTGCAGCACAACAGGGAACTGAAGGAAAAGCTGAAGAATGCCATTGCACAATTAACCCAAAGAGAAAAGGAATTGTTGAAACTGAAATTCTTTGAAGACCTTGATTATGATGAAATTGCAGCAAAATGTAACATCA
>CAYVEI010000474.1:0-1718 GCA_964450515.1 uncultured Terrimonas sp.
CATAAAAACCAAAGGAAAAATATTATTTATAGAAGAAGTAGGAGAATATTTGTACAGCGCCGACCGCATGCTGTATCAATTAAAACGCAGCGGGAAATTAGATCAACTGGCAGGATTGATCATTGGAGAATTTACAGACATGAAGGATACGAAAAGACCTTTTGGAAAAACGATCTATGAAATTATTGCCGATGTGGTAAAAACATACGATTATCCTGTTTGCATGGGCTTCCCGGTAGGCCATGGTAAAGAAAATTATGCGCTTAAAGTGGGCGCGGCTTATCAGTTGAACGTTACACCCAAAAAAGTAATACTGGAAGAAACCCGGTAGCCCAACCCGTCTGGATGAAAACAGGCAATAAAAAGGGCCGCTCAAAATACGCTTTTGGCAGCCCGTATTTAACCGTCCAATATAAATAAGCTTATTGTTTGATGAGCTTTGCAGTAATAACGGAACCATCTTCTGCTTGCATAGCAATAATATAAATACCTTTTTGCCACGCTGATGTTTCAGTAATAATAATATTGTTATTGCCTTTGCTCACATTTACCGGCTTTACCAACTGCAGTTGCCCACTAAAATTAAAAATCTTAATTGCAGCTACCCCTTTTTGGGAAGCATAATAACGCATATTAACCTGGCTGGTAAATGGATTGGGAGAAGCCGAAATATGGCCTGATACGGAGGGAGTGAAACGGATCATTTTTATTTCACTGTAACTTTCCCTGCCGGAGGGGTCCACTGCTTTAATACGGTAATACAGCAATGCCGGCGGGTTGGCAACTATTGCATCATCCGTATACTGATAGTTGGCCTGTTCCTGCTGCTCCATTCTGGCGGCAGCGGTAAAATCTTTTCCATTGTAGCTGCGCTGTACTTCAAACAAGGTTTCCTTATCATTTTGCACCAACCAGTTTAATACGGGGGTATTACCCGAAAGCTTTACAGAGAAATCTGTCCACTCCACAGGTAATATGATCAGAGAAGATTCCTGGTAGCAGGGATAAACAGCGCTTGTTAAGGTGTCGGGAGCGGCGAACGGGGTGTAAATAACATTGGGATATACCGTGCCCCATTGCTCATCAAATATCCGGGTAGTGCTGGTGCGGTTTACTGTATATACTTTCAGCGTATCAGTAGTATAACCGTTTTCGCCTATGGTTCCGCCACCGGTGGTTTTACCCGTTAAGTACATAAAGCCGTTTCCTTTAATAGTGCCATAGTTGATAAACTTTACGGCTTTTATAATTCCCTGGTCTAAGCTTATGATCGTTCCGCTATTATTCGTAAGCACGGATGCGTTTTGCTCGTTGGAGGCCCAAAATAGCCCGCTGTTATATATTGTACTTGAATTAACCGTAATTTCCTTTCCGGAAACCATTCTGCAGGTATTGGTAATAGTGGCGTTGCTGTTAGTTGTAATGCCTTTTTGAGTATACCAATATCCTTCATTTTGCAACTGCCCGCCATTCATAGTAAAAGCATCACTGATTAAGATATTATTCCTGTTTAAAATAGTAGCGCCATTATTGATATTAAACTTTCCGCTTATAACTACATCGCCAGAATTAACAAAACTGCTGCCGTTTACATTAAATACAACGGAACCAATAAAGTTGATCGTTGCGAGCTTTGCGTTGGTCCATACCTGTATGCTGCCATTCATTTCGGTATTGCCATTAATGGTAATTGCGCCATAATTTTCCAGCCCAAAACC
>CAYVEI010000475.1:0-1718 GCA_964450515.1 uncultured Terrimonas sp.
TGGAAGGATCGGCCTGCATCACTAATTTTTCGGCCGTTCGTTTCCTTAACTCCAGTTCTTTTGTGCGGTTTTGAAAAATAATAATGGCAGCAATGGACGCCGAGAAAATAAACAACCAGAAAAGCGCATTGGCCACCAGGAAATTGTTTCTTTTTAAACCCAGGTCTACCTTGCTTAGAAGATATACATACAACACCAGCCACACGAGCATGCATAGTTCAAAAACCACGTACTGGCTGTTTATTCTTACACTTAACCCCAGCAGCCCGATAACGGAAATGATGAGTATGGAGCTATAACGCGATTTATGGTTTAATACATGGATGGCCTTTAAAACCGTCTGCGAAAAAATAAAATATCCTAATGAAACACAGCATAACACAATAAATCCAAATACACTGTATATGGTAAGACTGAAAAAATTGGTAACATCGAAAGAAATCTGTGAGTCGGCTACGAGGCTGCGTATTACATGACCGCCAATAAGCGTGGCTATGATCATCACCAGCGACAGCGCTACCATGGCCACCCGCCGCCAGGTAATGTTTTCGATCTGTAAGCGCATATGCTGCTTTGATAACTGTATCCTGGCAAACAGCACCAGCCAGAAAAAAAGGATACTATTGATCAGCAGATCACCCAAAGAACGGGATATGATGCTGGATCCATATATTACCGGGTCGAACAATTCAAATTGCCGGAAGTTGGCAGGTATGGGAAAAAAATAACTTAAGGTGCGCAAGCCCAGCATCAATATTACCATAAAAGACACCCCTGTAACCGCTCCCGCCGACCTTGAAAGCGATATGGCCAGGTTATGAAAGAAGAAAAGCGTAAGCAGGGAACCCAGTATTCTCAGCAGCATGGTAAGCCAGTCGTTGCTGTAATGCTCAGCCAGTGATTTGGGCTGCAGATAGAAAAGCGTTGTGCCGTTTATGCTTTGCACCGGATAGCTTGTTGGGGTAAATACAAGCGCATAGTTTTCTTCTATATGGGCGTGATTAACAAAGCCATTCTTCAGGTATTCACTCTCCAGCACATATTGCCTGCGAATGGGCAAAAGGTATAAGGCGATGACAGATTTACCCTGGTAACTGATCTTTTTTCTAATTACTTCGTACTGGCCATTAGACAGGGAGGCAATATACCGGGGCTGCTCCTTTTGAAGCAGATCCTGCTCCGGTAAAACCGACTGCGTGTTCCAGAAGAGAAGGTTATAGGTTCCGGAGGTCTCCTCCTCATACAAAAATATCTTATGCTCCTGCTGTGTGATGTGCTGCACTTCAGCTTCGCTTTCGGTTTTATTAAGGAACTTTCCCAGCAGTATGGTGTCTCTTAAAAAGGAATCGAAATTTTGCTCATTACGCCAGATGTATTTTTCTAAGGATTTTTTTACCCCACCGGGAGAAGAAGTATAGGACCAGTAATTGCTGAATATAAAAGATATTGTAAACAGCCATGCCGCCCCGATAAGGAGGTAACCATTGTTGTAAAAAATATCGCTCCAGAATTTTTTCAAGATCCGTTATTTTGATGTTTAATCCGGTTCCAGATTGCATCCATTTCCTCAAGCGACAGCTCTGCCAGGTTCTTTCCCTTTGTTATGGCTTCCTTTTCCATACGGGTAAAGCGGGCGATGAATTTTTTATTCGTTCGTTCCAGTGCATTTTCAGCGTCAATATGCAAAAACCGTGCATAGTTAATAAGTGAAAATACCA
>CAYVEI010000476.1:0-1702 GCA_964450515.1 uncultured Terrimonas sp.
AAAATTGATTAAAAAAATAAAAACGTTGAATATTTCATAAACGACCTGGCCATGACTCCATGTACCCATTGTAATTTAACGAATCAGCACCTTTGCAACTATTGTCATGGTACGGGACGGATGCCGAGAGGCGGAGGAAATGCGCTGGGATGGATTATTTCGCTGGTATTTTTAATACCAATGGCTGTTATTACTGCTGTATCCTCTCTTCTTATTTCACCGGTATTAAAGCTGTACATACATAGCATTGAGCCGGAATCTCCAAAGTTAACATTTCGCAAAGCCTTTGGCCTGTTACTTAAAACAACTTTCCTGTACCAGGTATTTAATTGCATTATTTTCCTGGTAATATATTTCCTGCAAAAGCAAAGTGTGGAAATACCTTTCCCGGATTTGGAGAATTTAAACCAATCCAATATATATAAGGTGATTTTCACTTTGCTTCTTTTGTATCAGGTACCCGCAATCCTAATGACCGGAGCAGTGCTTCGCAGTAAATTATCGGGCTATTTAACGTTCAAAAAGTTTTCAGGCTATTTAAGAGCTACACTTTTTACAGCTATAGTAATTATGCCGCTTATTTTAGCAACAAGTTATTTAACAATGACGGCCATTAGCATCTATATTTTAGAACAACCAATTTTAGCCTTTATTAACCATTAAAACAAAACACGCAAACAAACTATTTCATACAAGGGATTAAGCATTGGAAACAGGAATTCAAAGACCGGGAAAACGTGAATACGCTTAGGTGCTGTACCGGTATGCTGCGGATAAAAAATTGGGGAAACTAACCATGGGAGCCAGGGTTCTTAAAAATACACAGCCGATAGTGATCTAACATATTTAACAACTCAAAAAAACCATATGAAACAGTTCCTCTTTTCCTTTCTCGCTTTTTTGTTCTGTTGTATCCATGGCTTTACAGCCAACGCTCAAACGGTTGGCGAGGTAATTGCTAACCATATTAAAGCCATAGGCGGCAAAGAAAAAATAAAAAGTATACAAACAGTAGTTATAAAAGGAACTTCAACAATGTCTTTCGCTCGCGATACCGTAAAGATTGTCCTAAGCTCGTTAACAAGGATAACTAACGGAAAGGGATACCGTATAGATGTGGACGCCGGCCCGGACGGGTTAGTCCCGTTTTCACAAACAACATGCTTCACGGATAATACGGGCCCTGTAAGCGGTTGGACTACTTCTCCTGATCCATTTACATGGAGGGGTACAATAGATGCTACCCCTCCGCGACTTATGGCTGAATATGAATACGCTGAGGGCAAGGATCAAATATATATAGGAAATCCTTTCATCAATTACCCTTCCCGGGAAACGGAGGTGAAGCTTATAAACAAATTTAACGGACAATACTGCATTAGCGTAAAACGGAATCTTTGGGCTAAAAAGTTCTACTATATTGACATTAACACATTTTATATCAGTAAAATTGAAGAAGAAGACGGTTTGAAAGTGACCCTGTTTAAAGATTATAAGAACGTTTCGGGTCTGGCTTTTCCTCATTCCATCTCAATTAACATATACATGCCGTTCAGGCTCAAAGATGGACCTTATATGACTACAACGAACACTGTTACGGGCATAACAACTGACGAAGCAATTGATAGCAGCATATATAACTTCCCCGAAGATTAGCAAACATTAATCAAAAAAGCAATACTCAATAACGTACGTACTTTTT
>CAYVEI010000477.1:0-1669 GCA_964450515.1 uncultured Terrimonas sp.
CGAACTTTCTGCTTCGGATTTAATATTTATATTTTATCTGTTTCTTGTTATTTGTTATTTGGATCTTCCCTCCGGATTTTATCACGTATATTAGTTGAAAGTGAAACGTATGCACATGATCTCACGGATACTAAGATACCTGGTGTTTTTTTTGCTGTTGCCTGTTGTAGTGGTACAGGCGCAGCAGGCTCCCGCATCAAATGCCGCCGCCTACCAGCCTCCTGTTTTTAAAGATGATGCAAGAGTGGAAAAAATGAAGGCATTGTTCCCGGCAATAGAAAAAATGTATAAAGATTATGCACAGGAAAAGAAATTTCCCGGAATGGCCTTTGGCATTGTGGTAAACGACCGGCTGGTGTATACCGGCAATGCAGGTTATACCAACCTGGCTAAGAAAACACCTGTTAGTTCAGCCTCGCTGTTCCGGATTGCTTCTATGTCAAAAAGCATCACAGCCATGGCTATCCTGAAATTGCGTGATGAAGGTAAGCTCAGGCTGGATGATGCAGTTAGCCGCTATATTCCTGTGCTGAAAGATGTGCGCCTGCTCACTACCGATGCGCCATCCATTACCATTCGTGACCTCCTTACGCATTCCGCAGGCTTTCCGGAAGATAATCCCTGGGGCGACAGGCAATTGGATATTACCCACGGTGTATTTATGGCCATGTTAGAAAAAGGTATTTCTTTTTCTAACGTACCGGGAGTTGCTTACGAATACAGCAATATGGGTTTTGCCATGCTGGGGGAGATCATTGCCGTGGTTTCAGGAACATCATACCAGCAATATATTACCAGTAATATTCTGGAACCATTAGGTATGACGCATACTGTTTGGGAGTATACCAAAGCGCCTGCCGCACTGCTGGCGCATGGCTACAGGTGGCTGAATGGTAACTGGCAGGAAGAAGAGCTGCTGCATGACGGGGTTTACGGCGCCATGGGCGGCTTAATTACATCAGTAGAAGATTTCGGCAGGTATATGGCTTTTCATTTATCGGCATGGCCGCCGCGCAATGATAAGGAAACAGGACCGGTTAAACGAAGTTCTATTCGGGAAATGCAGCAGGCCTGGCGGTTCAGTAGTCTCGTTGATAAATTTACCTATCCCGGCGGACGAACCTGCGCTATGGTAAACAGTTACGGCTATGGACTGCGCATCAGTAAAGATGGTGAAGGGAGAGCGTATGCAGGTCATTCCGGTGGTTTGCCCGGTTTTGGAAGTCAGTGGATGATTATGCCCGAATACGGGATAGGCGTTGTAGTATACGGCAACCTTACTTATGCAGGCATGAGTACCATAAACTGGGCCGTGCTGGATACTTTGGTTTCAGGCGCCGGGCTTACGTCCCGGCAGTTGCCGGTATCGCCTGTACTGCAACAACGAAAGGAATATCTGGTAAAGCTGTTGCCTGACTGGAACGGAGCTGAAGAAAGCAATATTTTTGCTGTCAATTTTTTCCCCGACCATTCATTGGCTATCCGTAAAAAACAAGCACAGGACGTATTTAAAAAAGCAGGAAAGATCACGAATGTTACTGAACTGGTCCCGGAAAATCAATTGCGCGGCAGCTTTATATTGCAGGGTGAAAAAGCGGATATTGAAATTTATTTTACCCTCACGCCCGAAAACCCCGCACTGATACAGTATTTGGATATCAGCCAGGTG
>CAYVEI010000478.1:0-1645 GCA_964450515.1 uncultured Terrimonas sp.
ACCTATAGCGCGAAAGGGGAGGAGTTCCTTTCGGGCTCTCCATTGCCGTTAACCGACGGGGAAATTGGTCCTGATGGCGCCATGTATTTTTTAACCGGCGGGCGCAGGCTTGAATCAGACCTGTACCGGGTATATTACCAGGATAACAAAGGTAAAACAACCGATGAACTGGCGGGTACTCCTGCAGAAACACCGGAAAGTAAATTACGCAAACAATTAGAAGCATATCATGGAGCCCCGCAGGCAGGCGCGGTTGATTTTGCATGGCCTTATTTGAATCATAGTGATCGTTTTGTGCGTTACGCGGCCCGTATAGCGGTTGAACATCAGCCGGTAAACCAGTGGCAGCAACGCGCATTAGATGAGAAAGATCCGGTAGCAGCTACAACAGCGCTTATTGCATTGACCCGGCAGGGAAATACCGGGGTAAAGGAACAGATACTGAATTCCCTCATGGGTATTGATTATGCAAAGCTTTCTGAGCCGCAGCAAATAGATATTGTTCGTGCTTTTGAGCTGGTATTTTCGCGGATGGGGCAACCTGACGGAGCAGTAAAGGAAAGGGTAATTGCTTATCTTGATCCGCAGTATCCTGCCAATACCAATGAGCTCAACCGCGGGCTGAGTAAAGTGCTGGTGTATATTGAAGCGCCCAAAGCAGTAGAAAAAACAATGGCTTTACTGGCTACAGCTAAAGATGAGGATACCCAAAAAACCTTTACTTCTTCCTCCGATCTTATTATGCGTAACCCGCAATATGGAATGGATATCGCTAATATGTTATCGAAAGTGCCGCCTCAGCAGCAAACCTATTATGCCAATGTGCTAAGCAAGGCAAAAACCGGCTGGACACCTGAATTGCGTGAAAAATATTTCCAGTGGTTTTATACCGCGTTCAGCTATAAAGGTGGTCATAGCTTCAGGGGATTTATTAACAAGGCGCGGACCAATGCGCTGGAAAATGTATCTAAAGCCGAATTCGCTCATTTTAATACCATTTCGGGCGATTCTATAGTGAACCGTACCGGCAATGAGCTGGCAGACGCTGCTGTACAACCTAAAGGGCCCGGAAGAAGATGGAAAATGGAAGATGCTGTTGCGGTTATAGACAGCGGGCTTACCAACCGTAATTTTGAGCAGGGAAAAGCCATGTTCGCCGCGTCACTTTGTATATCCTGCCATACCATGAAAGGGGAAGGCGGCATATCGGGCCCCGACCTGACGCAATTGGGTACCCGCTTTTCTACGAAGGATATATTAGAAGCGATCATTGAACCAAGCAAAACCATTTCGGACCAGTATGGCGCCACGGTGTTTTACTTAAAAGACGGCGGTTCCGTGCTGGGAAGGCTCATTAAGGAAGAAGGCGATAACTATGTTATTTCCCAGAACCCTTTTGCACCGCAGATCGTTCGGGAAATTCCGAAAAAAGATGTGGCCCGCACAAGGGTGTCTGAAGTATCGCCTATGTTGCCGGGTATGATCAACAGGCTGAACGGTGAAGAATTAAAAGACCTGATCGCTTACTTAGTGTCAGGCGGAGATCAAAACAACGCCGTATATACAGGTAAAAAATAGGATAGGAAATTTTGTAAATTATTCGCAATAAAAAAAGACTTCGCCCGGATATCATACCGGGCGGAGT
>CAYVEI010000479.1:0-1642 GCA_964450515.1 uncultured Terrimonas sp.
TGCCACTGGCAAAGCAGGAGGATGCATAAAAGCACCGGTAACCTGCGAAGTTTTCTCTCCTTCATAATTAGAAAGTTTTGTTGGTTTATTAATAATCAGGTTTTAGTTTGGCGCTTTTCTCAGCTAACAGTATTCCTATTGTTTTTTATTTGAATAAACATGTATTTACTATGGTCGTATTTCTATGTAACCTGAATCAATTTCAAATCCGAAGGTTTTAATTTCGAAATCCGAAAGAATACAAACCTGCAAACCTGAAACCTGCAACTTGTACACCTATAGCCTACATCTTCAATCTGAAAGCCGATAGCTCAAAACCCAATAGCATTACCTCCGTCAACAGGCAGTACGATACCAGTAATGTAAGCTGCTGCATCGGATGATAAATACACGGCCGCATGCGCTATGTCATCCGGTGTGCCCAGTTTAGCCATAGGTGTGCGCGACAATATCCGCTCTTTTCTTTCTTTATCGCCATTGAGCGCCTTGGACGACATATCCGTTTCTATAAAACCCGGCGCTATACAATTTACTCTTATGCCCAACGGCGATAACTCTACCGCCAGACCACGCGTCATTCCTTCTACTGCCGATTTTGCCGCCGTATAGGCAATTACTTTTGGTATGCCGTATAGCGATGCCATGGAACTCACCATAATGATCACGCCCTTTTTTCGCTTCACCATTTTTTTTGCACACTCCCGGCTCAATGCAAATACGGACTGCTGGTTAATGCGAATCACTTCTTCGTACTCTTCGTCACTTACTTCCAACGCATCCTTTTTAAGGTGAATACCGGCATTGTTTACAAGTATGTCAATAACACCGTGTTCTTTTTCTATGGTTGAAACAAATGTTTTTATGCCCCCCAAATCTTTAAGATCAAAAATGAGCCCTGTACATTTTTCTCCAAGCGACTTACATGCTTTGTTCATGTGTTCTTTATTCCTTCCTGTAATGATCACTTCGGCGCCGTATTCAATGAACGCTTTTGCAATAGCAAATCCCAGTCCCCTGCTGCCGCCGGTGATCAATGCTTTTTTGCCGGTAAGAGTAAACTTATTGGTTGTTGTCATAAAAATTAGTTAGATCAATATTGTTCGTCTTCTACTTAGCCTGTTTTTAAGGGCAAAGCTCCGCCCCAGGCACGTTAAATTTCTTTTTTCGGGCCGTTGCTTAAAGTTGTTATTGTTGTTTATACCAGGCTAAAAGCAGTTAACGTTTCGTTGCTATTTCCAGTGCTTTAGTTGTAGTGTAATATTTGGTTATCATATTGGGCACTTCCCATTCCGGCAGCCTTCCTTCTTTAATGTATTGTAAATACCTTTCCATTACCTGTCCAAAATGGGCTTCATGGCCTACATCGTATGATGAAGGGATAATTACTTTCCATTCTGCTCCCTGCTTTTCGGTTTTCACCCCGGGATATTTTGCGGCAACGGCAACTATTGCCTCCCGCACTGCCGGATCAAAATCATCCTTTTTACCGCCCGATGGAATAATGTATAAAACGGGTTTGTAATTTTCTGCTTTCCCCTGTCGTATTTCCAAAGTGGCTTTGGTTCCTTTTATCATTTCATGATGGGTATCGCCGCCTTCTGCAGCTTTATAATCCCACCGGGCAATGATCTTAACATGAATA
>CAYVEI010000480.1:0-1638 GCA_964450515.1 uncultured Terrimonas sp.
CTGATTAATTTTGTTTTCTCATGTTTGCGCCCAAAGCGCAATTGGCTTCCTTTCCGGGAGGCCTTTTTTGTGCGCAGGGGTTGCTGGTGGTGCTTGTGAGAGGATATATGTGTAATGGCGTCACCAACCCGTACAACTGAGTCATCCGAGCGGGTAACCGGAGTGAGGGGTGAACCGTTAAGCCTTGAGTGTGCGATAAATTCAAAATCATCTATACAGGTTTACAAATGTCCGGGGATTTCTCACCGAGTTGCCAATGCCATGTTTTTCTGCTATTGGGCTCGTTAAAGGCCACATTAGTCGGATATTATGTGCATTAATGCATGATTGATATAGTACATTTCTTTTCCAATTTTTAATGGATTTAAAATGCCGCCTTTAGCCAGTTTCTGTAAATAGGTTGACGCTGTTTGCCGGTGACCGATATTATTTTGTTCCAGGGTTTTGATTTTTACATATGGATGGCAGAAAAGTAAATCAACCAGGTCTCTACTGTAAGAAGCTTTTAATATTTCTTTTGCCTTAATGATAGTTTCTTCTTTCAGTTGTTGGATTTCTTTAATTTTTTTAAGGCTTAATGCTGCTGTTTCAGCAATAGCCTTTAGCATATATAAAATCCATTCGTTCCAGGTTTCTTTTTCTGTTACCTCACGCAGTAAGCGATAATATTCATTCTTATGCTGAATGATAAATGAACTTAAATACAACACCGGCAGCGGTAATAAATCCAGGTGAACCAGGTACAATACATTCATAATTCTACCTGTTCTTCCATTACCATCTGCAAAGGGGTGTATGGCTTCGAACTGGTAATGCATTAATGCCAGTTTTATAAGCGGGTCAATGCCATCGGTTTCATTATGAATAAATTTTTCCAGCGCTGTTAATTTTTCCCTCAGCAATGCTTCCCCTTCCGGCGGGGTATAAATAATTTCTTTGGTTATTGGATTAGCTAAACGGGTGCCGATGCCCTGCCTGATGCCTGCAGTGGTGTTTTTTAATTTTTGCATGATGCTTACCAGGGTGTTTGTAGTAAGTCCCCGTTTTTTTAACAGGTCTAATCCTGCATACAGTGCTTCCCTATACATCAATACTTCTTTAGTAGAAGAATTAATATGTGCGCCATCTTCCGGCGACATCACGGCACGGTATAATTCATCCTGGGTAGTTACAATATTTTCGATAGCCGAGCTGTCTTTACTCTCCTGCAGGATGATGGTATTGATCAGGATCCGGGGATTGGGCAGGGTTTGGCAATAACCTTTCAATTCAGCCAATAACCTGCTGGCTTTTATGGACGATTTGAGCAAAATGGGTGAATCCAAATCTATATCTGGCGGTAAATCAGCAAGTTGGTTATATGGGTTTGATCTATCGTTCATGTTGAGCTATTCGACATATTGCTTTTATGTGTCGAAAATAATTATTATTTTCGACACACCTGGTAATTATTAACTTATTTTTTATGTTGAAGAAAACGACATGATGCTCTTTGGTGTCGAAAAAAGCAAAATAGTTCGACAGGAAGCCCGATTTTGCGGAGTTATACCCATAGCTCATTTAAAAGCTCCTGTTCAAATAGTTCGATGTTGTTTTTGCTGTTTGTATTACACAATTCCTAAAATGTCATCCGGCGCA
>CAYVEI010000481.1:0-1610 GCA_964450515.1 uncultured Terrimonas sp.
TGTTTGTAAATGACGCGCAACTGATCATTTTCTTTTGCCCGGCTCAATTGCAGTATCCTTAAATTCAAAGGCTGGTTCACCAACTGCTTCAGGATAAGTTTGTTATTGAGATATATCTCATAACTATCCAATCCCAGCTTTGTTGTGAAACTAAATACAGTGAAGCACAATGTAATCAGCGCAAACATTTGCGCGTGTTTAATGGCTTGTTTCATAATGTAAATTTTTAAATAAAAAATACCTGACTCATCTCTGACAGCAATATTAAGAGGATAGAAAATGAAGCAGAAAAATAGCAGACCAGTACAAAAAATAATAGACGAATGACCGGTCGTTCTTCGCAGCCAGATAGCTATGCTTCGTTGTTTACAGGGCATGGCCGGGCAACTGCTATGGTAAATTTTGCACCCGCTAACATTACAACTTCTGTAACTTTATGTATGCTATAGAAATTTATTCTTTCACCTCATTAAATATTAATGCATTATGACAAAGAAAATTTTAATGCTGGCCGGCGATTTCGTGGAAGACTACGAAGTAATGGTACCTTTTCAGAGTTTACTGTCTGTTGGCTGCGAAGTGCATGCTGTTTGCCCTGATAAAAAATCGGGCGAAACCGTTGCCACAGCTATTCATGATTTTGTTGGCTTTCAAACTTATGCAGAGCTGCGGGGACACAACTTTCAGTTGAATAAAACTTTTAGTGAACTAAAGCCTGAAGAGTACGATGGGCTATATATATGCGGTGGCAGGGCGCCTGAATATATCCGGCTCAATAAAAAAGTGCTGGAAATTACCCGTCATTTCTTTGATGCCGGCAAACCCGTAGCGGCAATATGCCACGGTATTCAAATTTTAACCGCGGCAGGCGTGTTGCAGGGCAGAACGCTTACGGCTTATCCTGCCATTGGCCCGGATATTGCCCTGGCTGGAGGAACCTATAAAGAGGTAGCGGTTACTGAGGCGGTAACAGATGGCAATCTTACCACTTCTCCGGCATGGCCCGGGCATCCTGCTATTCTGAAAGAATTTTATACCTTATTAGGCATTACAATCAAAGCAGCAGCAACGGTTACAGCTTAGCACACTTTATGCTCCGGCTGATGCGATGTTAACCGGAGCATAAACTTTTGTTGAGCGCATTAAAAATTGTGTTTACGCTCCCAATGCCTGCTTAGCATACGCTAAACATTTTTGAGTTTCTTTTACAGCATCGGAGCCTTCAGGAATATTATACTCCAGTTCAATGCTGGCAGGGATATTGTATTTTTTTTCTTTCAAAAGATTGAGTATTTCTTTAAGCGGTGTATCGCCCTGGCCCCAGGGTAAGTTGGCACCGCCGTTTTCTTTCGTCTTACGGTCTTTAATATGTAAGCTGGTAATCCTGTTGTGCTTTGCCTGTATAAGCGCTAACAAACTTGCTTGGGTATTATTTCCACCGGCAGCTATATAATGGCCGCAATCGAGGTTCATGGAATTGTAAGGCGACTGGCTCAAAGCCTCATCCCATGCGGCATCCGTAGCCTGCGTGTGGGCATGGTAGCCGATGTATACTTTATGTTTCGCGGCAAGCGTTCCGAGGCGTTGGGAATGAGCCGGATCTTTGGGTA
>CAYVEI010000482.1:0-1575 GCA_964450515.1 uncultured Terrimonas sp.
AAATGTGGAAGTGTGGAAATTTAAAACTTCTTCTGATCACATGCATACATGATTGGCTTAAAAATTAGAAATGTGAGATAAAAAATTGTGGCGATATAAAAGGTGAAAGCTTCTTTTCATTTACCACATTTACACATCCTCACATTTACACATTACTTATCCCCGGCCTGGGGGATAATATACAACAAGTTTTTTTAATAACTCCGCCGGAGCACAGGCAATGAAGGCGGGAAAAATTTGATAACAATGGCAGATTTAAAAGCATTTGCTGATCAGTTGGTAAACTTATCAGTAAAAGAAGTAAACGAATTAGCAAAAATCCTGAAAGACGAGTATGGTATTGAGCCTGCTGCTGCTGCAGTGGCCGTAGCTGCTGGTCCTGCTGCCGGCGCACCCGCCGCGGAAGAAAAAACAGCGTTCAACGTAATATTGAAAGCTGCAGGAGCTAACAAATTAGGCGTGGTAAAGATCGTTAAAGACCTTACCGGCTTAGGACTGAAAGAAGCGAAAGATTTAGTTGACGGTGCTCCCAAACCTATTAAGGAAGGTGTTGCCAAAGCTGAAGCCGATGAAGTTGCAGCCAAGCTGAAAGAAGCCGGCGCTGAAGTAGAAATTGCTTAATGGCATTTTGCTATGCACAAATAATTAAAGTCATCTCATAATATTGGGATGACTTTTTTGTGTTTGGAGCGATCAGGTGTCAGGTATGACTGCTAACGACAGGAAGAACCATGCATTCCTCTGTGTGCCTCTCTTTGCCATTGTGTTCTCCGTGGTTCAATGTTTCCCGCATTCTACTATCACAACTGGCTGTTCAGCAGGGGTAGCGTTGCGGCAATTTCATTTACTTTCTGATATACATCGGGGCTTTGCAAATGCGCGAGGTGCCGGTGATGATGAAGGTCGGTGCCTAAAAGCTCAATGTATCCGAGCTTAAAAAGCCGTGCTGCCATTTGGGCTACAGCCTTGCCGTAATAGCCACTCAGGGAAAGAATGTTTACCTGGAATAAACAACCGGCATTTCTCAGCTCCTCGTATATCTGGGGCTTTTGATGAAAATAAACGTATCGTTCCGGATGGGCCAGTATGGGCCTGTAACCCTTCATCTGGAGGTTGAATAACTTCTCTTTGTAGTCGAGCGGTGCGCTGGCAAATGAAAATTCCACCAGCACCAGGTTATCTTTTATCGTGAGCAGCGGTTCATCTTTCTGCAGCAGGCTGTCAAAATGATCATCTAAAAAATATTCGGCCGCTGCCTGTAACCCCATTTTGATGTTCCTTTTTTCCAGTTCCGCTTTCAGCTTTTCATAGCCCCGCGTGATGATCTGCCGGTTATTGGGGTACAGGTCAAACATGAGGTGAGGGGTAGTGATGAGCTTTTCATACCCCGCATCGCGGAGCCCTTCAATAAGTTGTATAGACGTATCCATATCCGGCGATCCATCGTCTATACCGGGTATAAGATGCGAATGCATATCGCATTTCAGTACGCTGAGGTTACCACTGAAAGCCGGCTGCTTTTTTTTGAAGAGGGAAAACATAGGAAATTTGAGATTTCTGATTTGAGATTTGAGA
>CAYVEI010000483.1:0-1554 GCA_964450515.1 uncultured Terrimonas sp.
CTGAAAAAGCGGTATTGGATGAACTGTTTAAACCCCGGAAAGCTTTAAAAGTTTTATTCAGTGGAGAGAAGGAATGGATTGAACCAACCGGTTCTTTAGCCATTACCATGAGCCCTGCACTTTCTGCGGGCAAATTTCTTTTGCACATCAATGCCACGCTTACAGCAAATCAGCCTGCGGTAACTTTTTATAATAAAGACGAACTGAAAGAAGATTTTAACACCACCCTGCCTTTGGTTAAGGTGGAACTGGATGATAAAATAAAATTAATATTTACAGATACTGAGCTGGAAGAAAGGATTGGGAATGGAAGAGAGGGAGATAATTGTTGTTTGTTGAAAGCATCAGCCGGTGATATACATACTGTTTCCCTGTATCATTTTTTCCGGAATGTGATGGTATTGGATAAGCTGAGTAACGATCCGCCGGATGCAACCAGGATTGATGTGAGTGTATGCGGACTCAAAAACTTTATTGTTCAGAATGACGAAAGTGTGCAGGATGTAAATGGACTGGTATATCCTTTTGGAACGCGTCCTGTAGTGGATGCGAACTTTTATATCGGAAGCAGTGAGTTATTTGGCAAAAACTGGCAAAGCCTGCAGGTAAATCACAACTGGAAAGATAAGCCCGCTGTTTCATTTGAAGCGTATTATACCGCTTACCAGCACATGTTCATTGATCCTAACGACCTGAATAATAAAACTATTGAAGGAATTATTAAAGACAATAATTACAAAGCGTCCTTCGCTGTATTAAAGGATGGTATTTGGTATGATAATGGAGCCATTGTGTGCGATGATACCGGCGTGAACAATGACAATTTATTGTTCCGGGGTATTAATGCCGGTGCAAATATATGCCCCGAAGCCCCTGCTGCTTTTGGTTTTGCCTTTAAGATGGACAGGGATGATTTTGCACTTTTGCCTCCGTATATTAAGTCGCATTCCTGCAGCGATATCAAAAGGTTAAATGCAGATACGCGGAATTGTTTTCTCCGTATCACACTGAAATGCCAGGATTTTCAGCATGACAGATACGCGTTCATTTTATCCAGGCAAATGATGGCTTTCGGCCGGCTGCCCGATGACCTGGTTGCAGGTGCTTACTACCGGGTTAATCCGGCAAATGCCATCATTGTGTTCAATAGCATAGGAGCCCTTGCGGGTGATCTTGACCTTGATATTACAAACCTTCAAACCGCAGCGTCCAATACAAAAACACAAACCGCTCAAACCATTACGGAAGCGCATGGCGCCGGAGGAACCGGCGCAGGATCGCCGGTGGATGTGGAAGCGCACCAGGCGGATAATGCTGCCCAGACAACAGTTAACAGGGCGCAGGATGTACGGGACAGTTTTGATGAGCTGGCATTAAATATTCCATTTCTTCCTTTTCTCACGCCATCTAACAGAACTAAGCTGGAAGCCGTTATTCCTAACGAACCCTGGACGCCGATCATTAAAAACATCTCTCTTGACTATACTGCCACAGCTACGATTAATGATATAGACCTGATCCATCTCTATCCTTTTGATGGTACCTGTAAAGCAG
>CAYVEI010000484.1:0-1548 GCA_964450515.1 uncultured Terrimonas sp.
ATATAACAATGAACAGCCCAATATCATTATCATCTTTATGGATGATATGGGCTATGGCGATCTTGAATGTTATGGTGGATTTCCATACCATACACCTAATATAAATAAACTCGCGGTGCAGGGTATGCGCTTTACTAATTTTTATGCGGCCCAGGCGGTTTGCAGCGCCTCAAGGGCGGCATTGCTTACAGGTTGCTATCCCAACCGTGTGGGTATTCATGGTGCACTTTTTCCATGGAGTACAATTGCACTAAACCCCGATGAGGAAACCATAGCAGAGCTTTTGAAAGCCAAAGGATACAGCACAGGCATGGTGGGCAAGTGGCACCTGGGTCAAAAAGAACCCTTCTTTCCACTACAACAGGGCTTTGATGAATGGCTCGGACTGCCTTACTCCAATGATATGTGGCCGGTGAACTACGATGGGAAACCCATAACGGATACGGCCGACCGTAAATCACGCTATCCTCCTTTGCCGCTCATGGATGGTAATAAAAGAATAAGAGAGATCAAAACATTAGATGACCAGGCAGAACTAACCGGCTTATATACGGAAAGGGCTAAACGATTTATAAAACAGAACAAAGCTCATCCATTTTTCCTGTATTTCGCGCATTCCATGCCGCATGTGCCCATTGCCGCGTCACCGGCGTTTAAAGGGAAAAGTGGCGCAGGGTTGTTTGGCGATATGATAGAAGAAGTAGACTGGTCGGTTGGCGAAATCATGCATACGCTTGACGAGCAGGGACTGACCAAAAATAC
Source organism: uncultured Terrimonas sp. (assembly GCA_964450515.1). GTDB lineage: Bacteria > Bacteroidota > Bacteroidia > Chitinophagales > Chitinophagaceae > Agriterribacter. The sequence goes on from CAYVEI010000484.1 coordinate 763, forward strand.
CCTCGTTATTTTTACCAGCGATAACGGGCCCTGGCTCACGTTTGGTAATCATGCCGGCAATACCGCCGGGTTAAGGGAAGGAAAGGGAACCGCATGGGAAGGGGGCCAAAGAGTACCCTGCATTATGCGTTGGCCTGCAGTTATACCTGCGGGAACCATTTGTAACAATATGGCTTCCACCATTGATCTGCTGCCCACTATCGCGGATATATGCAAAGCCAAACAACCGGCCCGTAAAATTGACGGCGTGAATATATTGCCGCTAATGCAGCATAAAAATGACGTCAGCCCAAGAAATGAGCTGGTATATTATTATGATGCCAATAATTTAAAATGTATCCGTGCAGGGCAGTGGAAGCTGGTTTTTCCGGGTCATTCGCAAACCTATAAAAAAACGGTTATGGGTAACGATGGCTGGCCCGGTAAGTATGCAAGCGATACGGTTCACCTGGCTTTGTACGACCTGCGTACAGATCCCGGCGAAACGCTGGACGTAAAAGCGCAGCATCCTGAAGTGGTGGAACAGCTTAATGCGATAGCAGACCGGTATAGAAAAGAATTGGGAGATGATCTTACAGGTATAAAAGGGGAGGGCAGAAGAACGGCCGCTGTTGTACAATTGAATTAAATCATTCTCTCTGCATAAAAAAGCGACAGATGAAAAAAAGCATTTTCCTTGTAGTGACAGTGTTTTTATTGAAAGGCATGTTTGCCCAGCAACGCCCCAATATTGTATTCATTTATGCCGATGACCTGGGTTACGGTGACCTGGGTTGTTACGGCGCC
>CAYVEI010000485.1:0-1530 GCA_964450515.1 uncultured Terrimonas sp.
CAGCTAACTGGTTTTGCGTTTTCAGCAGCGTAATCTCACTTTCCTTTTTCTCCAGCTCAAACTTTTCCTTCAATTCATTGGTACGCTTTATCTGGTCGGAAAGATCAATGGTGTCTTTTAATACCGCTGCGCTGTTCAGGTACCGGTAAGCTTTTTGCCAGTTCCCGTTTTGGCCGTGCATGTCAGCAAGTGTTTGGGCAATATCATACTGGTAGTTCAGCATTTTCAGGGTATCGCTGATCCGGTAGGCCTCTTCAAGGTATTTTTCTGCTTCTGTTACCCGGTGCAGCTTCCATAACACCTTCCCTATATTCATGCCCTCGTAAGCGATATCTGCCTTGTTATTGAGCTTTTTGAAAATGGTATAGGCATTGGCGTAATGTTCCAGTGCTTTCCCGTATGTGTTGGTTTGATAGTGGGTTTCTGCCAGGTGTTCCTGTACCATAGCCGACTGGTAGAGCGATTCCGGCTGGCGCGATAAGATAGCATTGCATTGGTTTAAAATGAACAGGCTGCTGTCTGGCAACTGCAGCTTCCTGTATAGTATGCTTAAGCTGATGCCGGTGCTGATGTAGCGGAAATAGTCTTCTATGTGCAGGAAATCTGCAAGTGCGCGGTTAAGGTATACAGCGGCACGCTTATAATCTTTCGCTTCCCGGTATACCACACCCAGTTGACGCTGTACATTGGTATGAAAAATAGTATTGTTAGTGGCTATACAAAGTGAATCGGCCTGCGTTAAATATTGAATGGCATCGGCAATTTTGCTCTGCCGGGTATAGGCTTCTGAAATATTGATACAGGTTCTGATCACGCCGGCCGTATCGCGGGCTTTACCAAATAACAACCAGGCGGTGTGCAGGCTGTTAACGGAAGAATCCAGGAAGCCTTTGTGCAGGTATATCCACCCCATAGCATTGTGAATATTAGCTACGGAACGCGGGCTTGTGGATGCTGTTGCTTTTAACAGCAGCGCCTGCGCAAGAGAATAAGCGGAATCGGAATGGCGGGAAGATAAGGCAAATGCCGAATCGGCCCGGGCAAACAGCAACGAGTCGTTCTTTTCATTCCAATGCGCCTGCGCATACCCGTTAACCAAAGGGATGAGCAGCAGGAATGCGATGGTGAGCCGTGGCAGCATACCTGAATATAAGCCATTTCATCCGGTTAACCAATACAGGAGCCTATCCCAAATTTTCACTTTGCATCTTTTGGAGCCCGAAAAAAGGGGTAAAAGTGAAATGTTATCGTATAGCCACTATTTCTGCCGACCCCGCTTCACTCCTGGTTTTTACAATACCAAAACCGGGAGCAAACCATTCTGTTGCCTGAAAGTTCAGGGGTATATTAATAGTACCCGTTTGGATTTCCTTTATTGTTATATACCGCAAGTGCTATTATTTTATTATGCCGCTTTTTTATCTTTAGTGAGAAGATTGGATACAAACTTTTTCCAGACAGATAATTTTTTACTCACTTCCCTGCTGGTTCCTAATTGCAATGCCGCTCCTACCGCTTTTTTAGCGATGC